>CAZKEV010000054.1:0-11641 GCA_964551875.1 uncultured Methanomicrobiales archaeon
ATCTTTGTGATCCTCATAGGCACTGCCCTTGCGGTTCTCGTCGATCCAGGGAAGGCTGCAGTCCTGAATCCGGGCCCACACGGGTTCTCGGAGATCCTGTACGCTTTCACCTCCCCGGCCCAGAACAACGGGAGTGCCTTTGCAGGGCTCTCGGCAAACAGCCTCTTCTACAATATCTCAACTGCCATTGCCATGCTCATCGGCAGGTACCTTGTCGCCATCCTCACCCTCGCCCTTGCCGGGTCCTTTGCTGCAAAGAAGATCGTTCCTGCCTCGGAGGGAACCCTCCATGACCACCGGCCGCTCTTCATCATCTGGCTGGTATTCGTGGTGGTGATCATCGGCGCGTTGAGCTTCCTCCCCGCACTTTCCCTCGGGCCCATCGTGGAATACCTGATGCACACAGGGTGGGTCTTCCATGGGTGACAGCCGAATGGCCCATGATCCTCAGGGAATCCCCCTGGCACTCTACAGACGTGCCATCCAGGATGCCGTGCTGAAACTCGACCCCCGGTTCATGGTCCACAACCCGGTGATGTTCGTCGTCGAGGCAGGCAGCATCCTCACCACCCTCCTGTATCTCCAGGCTCTCGCCGGCCATGGTGAGGCCCCCGCAGGGTTCATCGGCGCAATCTCCCTCTGGCTCTGGTTCACCGTGCTCTTTGCCAACTTCGCCGAGGCCCTTGCCGAAGGGAGGGGCAAGGCGCAGGCAGAATCTCTCCGCCGGATGCGGCGAGAGACCATGGCGAAGAGACTCGCGGCCGGGTACTGCATCGTGCGGGGGTGTGAACCGGGCGAGGGGGATTACACCATCGTCCCGTCATCGACCCTGCGCAGGGGAGACCTCTTCACGGTGAAGGCTGGCGATACGATACCGGTAGACGGCGAGATCGTGGAAGGGATTGCGTCGGTGAACGAGAGCGCGGTCACCGGCGAGAGCGCCCCGGTCATCCGGGAGTCCGGCGAGGAACGGAGCGCGGTCACCGGGGGAACCGGCATCCTCTCAGACTGGCTCATCGTCCGGGCGAGTGCAAACCCAGGAGAGGGGTTCCTGGATCACATGATCAACCTCGTCGAGGGGGCAACGCGGCAGAGGACCCCGAACGAGATCGCCCTCTCCATCCTCCTGATAGGACTCACCGCGGTCTTCATCGTCGTCTGCGCAACCCTGTACGCCTTCTCCCTTTACAGCGTGGAGATAACCGGGGCCGGGACACCGGTGACCATCACCGTCCTCGTATCCCTCCTTGTATGCCTCGCCCCGACGACCATCGGCGGACTTCTCAGCGCAATCGGGATCGCGGGGATGGACCGGCTCATCCGTCGTAATGTCATTACCACGTCAGGTCGCGCTATCGAGGCTGCAGGCGACGTTGATGTCCTCCTCCTTGACAAGACGGGGACCATAACCCTTGGGAACCGCCAGGCCGTGGAACTGATCCCTGTTGACGGCACCGATATCATGGAGCTTGCCGAGGTCTCGCAGCTCGCTTCCCTTGCCGATGAGACACCTGAAGGGCGCAGCATTGTGGTGCTCGTGAAGGAGAAGTATGGCCTCCGGGGCAGGACGGTGGGGGGGTCCGAGTCTGTGCCCGGTATGCAGTTCATTCCCTTCTCCAGCCATACCCGGATGAGCGGTGTCAACCAGGGCGGGATTCAGATCAGGAAGGGTGCCGCTGATGTCATGTTCGCCCACATCGGGTCAAGCGGCAACCCCATCACCGATCAGCTCAGGGCCAGGGTGGAGGCCATTGCCGGTGCAGGAGGCACCCCCCTCGTGGTCTCGAAGAATGGGAAGGCCCTCGGAGTTATCCACTTAAAAGACATCGTGAAAGGAGGGATCAAGGAGCGGTTCGCCCAGCTGCGTCGGATGGGGATCAGGACCGTGATGATCACCGGCGACAACCGGCTTACCGCAGCAACCATCGCCGCTGAAGCCGGTGTCGATGATTTCCTCGCGCAGGCGACCCCGGAGAACAAGCTGAAACTGATCCGGGAATACCAGACCGGCGGACGGATGGTTGCTATGACAGGCGATGGAACCAATGATGCCCCGGCCCTTGCGCAGGCTGATGTCGCCGTAGCCATGAATACCGGCACGCAGCCGGCCCGGGAGGCGGCGAATATGATCGACCTTGACAGCAATCCGACGAAGCTGATAGAGATCGTCGAGATCGGGAAGCAGCTCCTCATGACCCGGGGGGCGCTCACCACCTTCTCCATCGCGAATGATATCGCCAAGTACTTTGCCATCATTCCCCCTGCCTTCGCCTCCACATACCCCGCGCTCGGCGCCCTGAATATCCTGGGGCTTCATGACGCTATTCTCTCTGCCGTGATCTTCAACGCGCTCATCATCGTTGCACTCATTCCCCTGGCCCTCCACGGGGTAAGGTACCGCCCCATGACCGCCGACGAGGCCCTCAGGAACAACATCATCATCTACGGAATCGGCGGGATTATTGCACCGTTCATCGGAATAAAGATCATCGATATCCTGCTCATGATGATGGGAGTGTGAAAGGAACCGTATGGCACTCAACTCCGATCTCCGCCCTGACCCGGATCTCCTCCTCGCCCGGGTGCAGGAGGAGGAGCGGCGGAAGCACAGGGGGAAACTGAAGATCTTCCTCGGCTACGCAGCCGGTGTGGGAAAGACCTACGAGATGCTGAAGGCAGCCCACCAGCGGAAGGAGGAGGGTATCGATGTGAAGGCGGGATATGTCGAGACCCATGGCAGGCCTGAGACCGAGGTGCTCCTCGAAGGTCTCTATGTTATCCCGAGGAAGATCGTGGATTACCGGGGAGTGACCATTTCGGAGATGGATCTCGATGCCATCCTCGCCATCTCGCCCCGGCTCGTCCTCGTCGATGAACTCGCCCACACGAATGCACCCGGGTCACGCCACCCGAAACGGTACCAGGACGTCGAGGAGATCCTGGATGCCGGTATCGACGTCTACACGACCCTGAATATCCAGCATCTCGAGAGCCTGAACGACGTCGTGGCCCAGATCTCCGGAGTCCTCGTGAGGGAGACCATTCCAGACCGGGTCATCGATGAGGCCACCGAGCTCGAGATTGTTGATCTCCCGCCACCCGAACTCCTCCAGCGGCTCAGGGATGGAAAGGTGTACGTTCCCGAGCTCGTTGCACACGCCATCGACCAGTTCTTCAAGGAGGGCAACCTGTACGCCCTCCGGGAGCTCACGCTCCGACGCACCGCGGAACGGATCGACGAACAGATGCTCGCGTATATGCAGACCCATGCGATCCCCGGGCCCTGGGCGGCGGTCGAGAGCATCCTCGTCTGCGTGGGTCCGAGCCCCCTCTCGGAACGGCTCGTGAGGATCGCCCGGCGGCAGGCAGATCGCATGAATGCCCGCTGGACTGCCATCTATATTGAGACGCCGGCCCACCACCGGCTCTCGAAGCGATCAAAGGAACAGGTCTGGCGTTCCCTCCAGCTGGCAGAGAAGCTGGGGGCCAAGACCCAAACGGTATTCGGGCTCAATGTGGCGTATACGGCCATTGATTACGCAAGGAAACACAATATCACGAGGATCCTCATCGGCAAGACCCTGCGGCCGCGGTGGCAGGAATTTCTCTTCGGGTCGGTGGTTGATCAGCTCATCCACAACAGCGGGACCATCGATGTTTACGTCATCAGCAGCGATGAGAAGGTCGCTGAGAAACCCGCGGAGATGGAACCGCTCCTCCCGGTCACCCCGCCGCGAAGCTATATTGACAGCCTGGTTCTCGTGATCCTGATCACAGTCCTGGGATGGCTGGTCAGGCCCTTCATCTCGCCCACGAACGTCATGATGTTCTACATGCTTGCAGTCGTGATATCGGCATTCCGGTGGGGGCTGCGCCCTGCGATTCTGACTGCATTCCTTGGGGTGCTGGCCTTTGATTTCTTCTTTGTCGCTCCTTATTTCAGTTTCAGGGTGAGCGATACCGAATATCTCATCACCTTTGCAGGGTTTATCGCCGTTGGTACCCTCATCAGCCTGCTGGTTGCACGGGTACGGGACCATGCCATAGCAGTGCAGACCCGGGACAATGAGACAAGTACCCTCTATGCCCTTTCGCAGGATCTCGCGGCCGCCGTGGATGCCGATGCGATCATTCGGGCTGTTTCAGAGCATATCAATGAGATATTCCAGTGGAAGAGTGCCTTTCTCCTGCCCGACGGGGATACCCTGCTGATACGCACGGCAAGCCTCGGCCTGATTCTCGATGCCGATGAGATGGCGGTCGCGACCTGGACATACAGGCACAGGTCTATCGCCGGATATGATACCGATACGCTCCCCGGATCGAGGCTCCGCTACATACCGATCCAAAGTTCCAGGGGGATACTGGGGGTCATGGGCGTGAAACCGGCAGAACCCACGGGGGTCATCACACCGGAACAGGAACGGATCCTGACATCCTTTGCAAACCAGACTGCAATCGCACTGGAACGGGTGAACCTCGTAAATCAGTAATCGCCAAAACTGGGTAAGGCTCTCGATCGTTTACCCAGGGATTCAGTGTTCCTCCCCTCTTTATCGCATTCCAGTCTCTGACTCTTTCTCCGGGACGGTCCGCGCCCCGAGCATCGCGGCAAGCAAAGCCATGCGCGAGACGTTCGCGAGTGCGATCACCATATCGTTCGGCTGCAGAACGGTATTCCCATGGGGAATCAGGAGCTCGCCCTCCCTTATTACCCCGACAAGGATGCATTCCTCGGGGAGGTCCAGGTCACGGATTGCCTTCCCCGCAGCCATTGCTGTGGGATGCACCCTCTCCTCGACAAGGGAGTAGTGCCCCTTGCCAAGGGTGAGCAGTGTCATCATCTCACCGAGGGACATCTCTTCGGCGATGATCGGGGCCATCAGGTCGGCCTGATTGAGCGCCACATCCACCCCCATCTCGGCCGTGAACATCCAGATATTCCTCGGGTTGTTCACCCGTGCAATGGTCCTCGGCACATGGAACTCGAACCGCGCCAGGCTCGTCACCACGAGATTCACCTCATCGGCCCCGGTCACCGCCGCCACCACATCGGCCTGCCGTATGCCCGCATCCTCCAGCACGCCGGGATCCGTGCCGCTGCCCAGTATGATTGCGCCCGGCGAGAGCGCCTGCTGGAGCCGGGAGATCTCTTCACGCCGCACCTCGATCACCTTCACCCCGTACCCACGGGAGACGAGGAGCGATGCCAGGTAGGTACCTTCCTTGCCTCCCCCTACAATGATCACATTCAGAGCCATCCCTGCCCTCCTCACCCCATGCCAAGCAGCGCTTTCAGACGGTCCGCTGATGTTGCGAGGACCGCGATATGGATCCGGTCACCCACCTGGAAGACGGTGCCCATGGTGGGCAGAAAGGTCTTCCCGCTTCGGGTGATGGCCACTACCCTGATCTCATCCGGGACGGTCAGGTCCTTCACCGTCCGGCCCATGACAAAGGGCGGGACCTCGACCTCTACAATATCCACCTCACCGCTCCCGAGGGAGTGGACCCGCTCCAGCTGGGAGAAGGTGAGGAGCTCAGCAAGTCGCTGGATGCCGAAAGAGACCGGAGAGATGGTCTGCAGGCCAAGACGGCGGTAGATCTCGGCCTTCCGGGGATCATACACCCGTGCAACCACCTTCGGGACATGGAAAACCTCCCTTGCAACCCGGGCAGCCACCACGTTCGTTTCATCGCTCGAGGTCACCGCCCCAAGGCCGTCAGCCCGCTCGATACCGGCCCGGATGAGGACATCCCGGTCAAAACCGACCCCACTGATGGTCCCCCCCCTGAAGGAAGGGCCCAGCCGTTCGAATGAGGAAGGGTTGCTGTCCACCACCGTGACCGCGTGACCCGCAAGAGAGAGCTCCCGCGCGAGCCCGGCGCCGGTATGCCCGCACCCGATGATGATGATCCTCATACATCCCCGGTGGTTGAGGTGGGATTTATAGTCGCCTCTCGCTCTTTCTTCCTTCCCAGAGCCTTTCGCACCTCGTCTGCCAGGAGCAGGGCCGGGGTCAGTGCAAAGAGGAAGAGCCAGTTACCGAGAGGAAATGAGGCGGTGCCGAAGAGCGGCTGGAACAGTGGCGTGTAAATCAGAATACTCACGATGGCCAGTTCTGAAAGGATCCCCACCCACAGGAACCGGTTATTGAAGAATGGGGTCTTGAAGAAAGATTGGCGCTCCGTACGCTGGGCGAAGAGATTGCCAATCTGGGTAGTCACTACGGCAGCAAGCGCCATTGCGGTTGCCGCGTGATACAGGGATCCCGTGGAGGGGAGGTCCACCCACTGTCCCCAGTAACCGTTTGTCCAGTACATGAAGTAGAATGCCGCCATGGCACCCAGACCCTGGATCAGCCCGAGGAACAGGTATGCCCGGAAGAGCAGGGAACGGTTGATCACATGCTCTTTAAGGTCTCGCGGGGGGCGGTCCATCAATCCCGGCTCCGGAGGCTCGACTCCGAGGGCAAGAGCCGGCACCATGTCGGTTCCAAGATCAATGGCGAGGATCTGCATCACCGTAAGTGCAAGGGGGATGCGGGCACTGCTCAGTGCAAAGAGGATGAACGGCACCGCCTCCGGTGTGTTGGACGTGAAGATGTAGGTGATGAATTTCTTGATATTCGCATAGACAGCCCTCCCTTCTTCCACAGCATTCACGATGGAGGCGAAGTTATCATCGGTCAGGATCATGTCCGCCGCCTCCTTGGCCACATCGGTTCCCGCAACTCCCATGGCAACCCCAATGTCAGCCTTCTTGAGCGACGGAGCATCGTTCACGCCGTCACCTGTGACCGCTACGACGTCCCCCTGTCCCTGAAGGGCAGTGACAACCCTGAGCTTGTGTTCGGGTGCCACCCGCGCAAAGATGACCTCTTCCCGAAGTGCAACCGAGAGTGCCGGATCATCCATCCCCTCCAGTTCAGCGCCGGTGATGATGCGGGGTTTATTCCCGCGAATGATGCCGATACGCCTGGCGATGCTCTCAGCGGTGAGGCCATAGTCACCGGTGATCATAATGATGCGGATCCCGGCGCGGTGGCATTTCTGCACCGCTTCAGTCACCTCCGGCCGGGGTGGGTCCATCATAGCCGCTAATCCCAGGAAGATAAGATCGCGTTCGATATCTTCGGGATTGTGCCTGTCTTCACCCTGGGGTATGGGGCGTATCGCTACCCCGAGCACCCGTAAACCAATCGCAGCATAGTCATCATTGGCATTGAGAACCTCTGCGATCAGATGCTCATCCAGCGGCCGCTCCTTCCCCTGAAGCCTGATGCGAGTACAGAGAGCGAGGACCTCCTTGGGCGCACCCTTCACATAGGCCATGGGAGGGCCATCCGGGACTGTTGGATTCCGATGCCGGTGTATGGTGCACATCCGCTTGCGCCGGGAATCGAAGGGGATCTCACGAAGGCGCGGGGAGAGCTGTGCTTCTATCTCTGGATCGATTCCACATTTCAGGCAGACGACCCGCAGGGCACCTTCGGTGGGATCCCCGAGCACCCTCCAGCAACTTGATTCGGCGTTCGGTGGTAAAAGCCTGGAATTATTACAGAGACCTGCGCCAACGAGAAGCTCCCGGAGGTCGCCATCTACCGGCGCGGGTACGGCGTTCCCCCCTTCCATAAGTCCCCCTTCAGGGGCATACCCCACACCGGAGACAGTGAGCTTTCGCCCGGAGACCCAGAGGTTGCTCACGGTCATCTCATTCTGGGTGAGTGTTCCGGTCTTATCCGTGCAGATAACGGTTGTACAGCCCAGGGTCTCCACTGCCGAGAGCCGTTTAATCAGGGCATGTCGTTTTGCCATGCGCTGGGTGCCCATAGCGAGCGAAAGGGTGACGAGCGGCAGCATCCCCTCAGGCACGAACGCCACCACCATGCCCATGGCAAAGATGAAACTCTCGGCGAGATTTACCCCGGCGAGCAGCACGGCAAGGAGAAAGAAGAGAGCCCCGATGCCTGTGGCCATGGCCGTCACCACTCTCGTCGCAAAGATCATCTCCCTCTGGAGCGGGCTTGGTTCCTCCTCAACGGACTGGGTCAGGTGGGCGATCTTCCCGAACTCGGTCTCCATGCCGGAGGCAAAGACGATGGCTCTCCCATTCCCCGCGGCCACGCTCGTCCCCGCAAAGACGAGATTGGGCATCTCAATCCGGCCGAGATCCGTGCGCACGACCGCCTCGGCAGTCTTACGCACGCTGTGAGACTCTCCGGTGAGTGTGGACTGGTCAACCCTGAGCTCAGACTCCATAACGACACGGCCATCGGCAGAGATGCGGTCACCCTCAGAGAGGACCATCAGATCCCCGGGTACCAGTTCGTCAGCAAGGATGCGGACTTCGTCACCGTCCCTCAGTACCCGGACATAGTGCGGGAGGAGCCGTCGCAGGGCCTCCGTAGCCTTCTCGGCCCGGTATTCCTGCCAGAAGGAGAAGAATCCGTTGATCACGTTGACCATCCAGATGGCGATCCCGAGCTGGGGCATCTGTGCGATGAATCCAACGATGCCGCCGACCCAGAGTAAAATGGCCATCAGGTGGGTGAAATTTGCGAGGAATCTTCGATACAGGGGTTTACCGCGGATCTCATAGATACGGTTCGGACCGTATCTCTGAAGGCGTTCCCGGGCTTCGGCACCTGAAAGCCCCGATGGCCTGGTGAGGAGAACCCAATACACATCAGTGATAGGGAGTGCAGGGATGTTTATCGGAAATGTGGTCTCAACCACCTTAGGAGGCCTGTTCATATCGTGATCCTTGTCAAGGCTTCCATTGTCAGATCTCGGGGTGGATGGCGATTGAATGAGCAGGAGATCGAATCATGCGGCAATCGGCATCTGCATGGAAATGAATGACCGGATGATACTTTCTGGTATTTGCAGCATCACCTGCGACACATCCTATAAGGGGATACGGTGCACCCTCATCAAATGCTTTCTGGAAAAGTTCTTATCCGAAAGGACCATGGATTTCCGGGAATTTCTATGAACTATGGGGCGTCCGCATGCGATGAGATTTTCCTGCGTTGTCAGCCAGAGACTGGAACGCGAGAGTGATGAAGGAGAGGCCAAGGCGCTCGAGGGCATGGGCATGTACCCGGGGTTATTATACTTCTGTATCCCGGATAGCAGATTGAGAAAGCCTGTTGAAGAGCAATGAATCATCGTGTAATAAGAAAGAACCCGTTTGAGTATGCTGCTGTCTTCGGTGAACCGGTGAATCTTCTCCTTTGAGCTAGTGCAATAATTGTGAATTATGATGATCATTCTCTGCGATGTGATTGAGAATTTTTATCACTGTGGGAAAATATCACGATGATTGGGGGGGTAGAAGTGTTCTTTGCCGAGATCGAGAGCTTGAACGGCTTTTATCAGATAGGGCTTATCAAGACCGTCCAAGCTAGCGCATCACGCGCTTGATGGCTGCAGCGGCCTGCTTTGCGGTCCTAACCTTGCTGATCTCTTCGTCGAACTCGCCGCAGTCGCACATCTTCTTGAATATCTTCTCAGCCCGATCGATCTCGGCCAGGATCCTTCCTGTCCTCTCTTCAGGCACCTTCATTGCAAGAAACAATCCAGATCCCTCGAAACTGAATAGGAGATGTAGAGCGAATAAGTATTTAAGATTAATTTCATCCAACAATTTCATAAAATTAATTAACTTCATTTTACCGGTGAAAAGCGCAATATTTATTATATATCATAAAAAATCCCGTTTTTCTCTTATTATGGGAAAAATCCACGTTAAATCATGTTTCTGTTTTAAGATATTCTTATATAGTATGATGTAAATTTGCTGGATTTCATTAATTTCGGTCATTTTCCGGAGATGCATGGTCCGGTGGTGAGAAGCTTCCACCCCCTTACAGCGTTCCCCTGCAGTTTCTTAAAGGATTGGATCCCCCGCAGGGGCCTTTCCTCATCATGTTCCCCACCGATCTCCCCCTCAGTATTACTGCATCCTGAACCCTCTCATCGCGCGCAGCGTAGCATGGTGTAAGAGGGTTCCCGGCAACAGGGTGCCCCTTGACTGATCCTGGAATGGAAGGAAAGGTATGGAGTACGAAAAACACGTCGATACGGAAGATGAACAGAATGAGATCAACTGGTTTTCATCAACCTGGGAAAATTCCTGTTGCCCTCTATAAAAACCACATATATTCGTCTGAATGCCAATTTCCAAGCCCGGAGAAAAATCAAAGAGTTTAAGTATTCCTCCATAATTGGTACCGGATTGAGAGCTGGTGGCTGGTGAGAGAGGTGCCGGAAGACTCATTCGGGTATCTGGCTGGCATCCCCCTGCCGATGGTTGTGCTGGATGCAGGGGGGGCAATTGTCAGTTCAAATTCCAGGTTTTCAGGCCTCCTTGGTTATCCCGATGGTGAACTTGGAGGTGGGGACGGGTTCGGCCTCGTGGATCCCGTGGACCGGGATCTGGTAAGGTCGCTCGTCCAGCAGATGGGGGACGAAGGGGGGCTCGCGCTGACCGCCTGGCTCCTGAGGAAGGATGGGTCAAGGGTCAGATCACAGTCCTTCTGGTCAGTCTCACGGATCGATGCATCGCTTCCTCCCTTCTCCATCGGCCTCTTCGTGGAGATGCCGGCAGAGGACCAGCCCGCTCTTCCACAGGTGAGATCAAAGGGGGTTCCTTCCCTGAATGGTGGACCCCGCGATAGGGGGGCGGCCCGGGTCAGCGATTCTGCACCCGACCCAATCGATCCATGCAGGCGGAACCAGATCATCCACACCATTATCTTTCACGATGCCAAGAACCGCCTTGCCGCCCTCCATGGGTACTCCGATCTCCTCAGGGAGAGTCTCTCCGGGTCGGGCTTCCTGTCCTACATCGACAAGCTCGAAGAGATCGCTTCCGATATTGAACGCGATCTGGGAGTGGCCTCGATGTTATCCCATGTCGGACTCATAGCACCCCAGTGGCAGAATGTCAGGGACGTGGTAGTACGGTCCGCATCCCGTGAGCCCGGGGGAAGGATCTTTATGGACGATCTCCCCGGATCCCTCTGGTGCCTGGCCGATCCCATCTTCCCCAGGGTCTTCTCCAACCTCTTCGAGAACGCCCGGCGCCACGGCGAGAGAGTGACCACCATCAGGATCGGGGCGAAGGAGGGTGAAGGGGGCCTTGTCATCTCGGTCGAGGATGACGGGGTCGGGATCCCGGCTGACCAGAAAGAGCGGATCTTTGACCACGGTTTCGGGAGGCATACCGGGTACGGCCTCTATCTCGCCCGTGAAGTCCTCTCAATCGCGGGTTTCTCCATCCGGGAGACAGGCGATCCGGGCAGGGGGGCACGGTTCGATATTCATGTCCCGAGAGGGAGGTACGTGCGCCGCCCTTCCTGCCCGGAAGAACCGGATCCCATCCGGATCCCGGCCGGCTAAACTCTCTCCCTTTCCGGTTTCCCTGATCTTCGTTGAATCTTTTATAACCGTCCCCACGACCCCCTTCTCCTCCTCCTCGTGATGCTTCCGTGTCTCATGGGGCTGCTGGGTTGGGTCCCCGTTGTGAAAATTCTCGGGTTCATCGTCTCCATCCTTGCCCTCCAGGGGCTTGCGGCGGCCGCGGGGATCGGCCTCGGTTTTCCGCCATTCCTTCTCATTCCCCTCATGATCT
>CAZKEV010000055.1:0-11609 GCA_964551875.1 uncultured Methanomicrobiales archaeon
GGGATAGAACCCGTCGCCCGCATGGCGAGTAACGAGAACCCCTTTCCCCCGCCCCCCGTGGTGCTCGATGCGGCCATCCTCGCCCTGAGGGGGGTGAACCGGTATCCTCCCGAGCAGCCGTGCTCCCTCCTCGATGCCCTGAAACGCCGCCACGGGGATTACCATTTCGCCGCCGGTGCTGGCATGGACGGAGTGATCGAGACCGTCATCCGTGTCCTGGTGGCACCGGGCGAGAGGGCTGTCGTGGCAACACCGACCTTCTCCTTCTATGGCGTGGCCGCGAGAGCCCAGGGCGCCGAGGTTGTGCAGGTGAAGAGGACGGGGGACTTCTCGGTCGACCCGGATGCCTTTGTGCGGGGCATGAAAGGGGCGCAGCTGGGGTTCATCTGCAGCCCGAACAACCCCACGGGAAATGCGACGCCTCCCGAGGATATCGCCAGGATCCTAGAGGAGATCGACGGGGTCCTCTTCCTTGACAACGCGTATGTCGACTTCTCGGACCTGGACTACCGGGCCCTCATGAGGGATCACGACAACCTTATCATCGGGCGAACCATGTCCAAGATCTATGCCCTTGCAGGCCTCCGGATCGGGTACGCCTTCCTGCCCGAATGGCTCGTGGGGCCTTACGGAAGGGCGGCAACCCCATTCGCGGTGAGTACCGTCGCAGCCTCGGCTGCAGAGGCTGCCCTCGGAGAGAGGGAATGGTCGGAGTCGTACCTCGACCACGTGCGTACCTGGCGGGAGCGGTATTCCCGGGAGGTCGGGCACAGGGTGTATCCCTCCCAGGCCAACTTCGTCCTCGTGGACGTCTCACCGGAGAGGAGCGACGAGGTGACCGATGCGCTTGCGGCCCGAGGGGTGGTGGTCCGGTCCTGCAGGAGCTTCCTCGACCTGGAGGACCATTACATCCGGGTGAGCATTGGCGAGGATTGGGAGAACGAACGCTTCATCTCCGAGATCAACAAATTATGATGTGTGGGATCACCGGAACTCCCGGCACCGGCAAATCTTCTGCGGCTGATGAGCTCGCCCGGAGGGGATACCCCGTGGTCCGCCTCGCGGAGACGGTGAAGGGCTACGTTGTCGGTGAAGACAGGGAACGGGATACGAGCATCATTGACGAGGATCGCTGGGTCAGGGAGTTCACCCCTGTCGAGGGTATTGTGGAAGGGCACCTCGCTCATCTCCTCCCCTGCGAAAGGGTCGTGGTCCTCCGCTGCAGGCCCGATCTCCTCATCGCCCGGCTGCGGGCCAGGGGGTACCGCGACGAGAAGTGCCGGGAGAACGCTGAGGCCGAGGCCCTGGACGTCTGCCTCATCGAGACCCTGGAGAGGCACGACCCGGGGCATGTCCTGGAGCTGGATGCGACAGAATTACCACCTGAGAGGGTCTCCGATATCATCGAGGATTTCCTTTCGGGAAGGATCCCCCCGTCCCATGGCAGGATTGACTGGTCAGAATTCCTCATGGAGGCGGTATGACCCTGGACCAGTTCAGGCCCCACGCGGGGAACCTCCTCCGGCCCCTCACGGGCGCCTGCATCCGCGCGGGCCTCACCCCCAACAGCTTCTCGGTCATGGCTTTCGTGGCATCGGTTGCTGCAGGGTTCGCATTCTTCAGGGGAGATGTCCCCGCAGCCACTGGCCTAGTCGCGGTGAACGCCCTCTTCGACTCCCTTGACGGGGCCATGGCCCGTGAGATGCAGCTTGCGAGCACCCGGGGGGACTTCCTCGACCATGTCCTCGACCGGTATGCAGACATCTTCATTATCACCGGGATCTTCGCCGGCGGGGCGGCCCCCTGGATCATCGGGGTCTTCGGCCTCACCGGAGTCCTCATGTCCTCCTACCTCGGGACCCAGGCCCAGGCCGTGGGGATCGGGCGATACTACGGGGGGACTCTCGGGCGTGCCGACCGCCTCGTCCTGATCGTCATCGCAGGTATCCTCACTATGGGGATCCCCGGCGGGTTCGCCGGGTTCTCTTTCCTGGGATGGCTCCTCGTCGTCTTCGGGGTCTTCGGTCATGCAACCGCTATCCAGCGGTTCTTCTACGTCTGGGGTAAGATCCACTGAATGATGAAGAGGACCCTTCAGTCCTCGTCCTGATCCCGGATCTCCTCCCTCATCCTCTGGAGGACATTCCGGGAGGGCTCGTTCTAGTCCTCGCCCTCCCGGAGCTCATCCCGCATTCGCTGGATGACATCGAAGACGAGCTGCCTGAACTCGTTCCCGATATCATTCCAGGTCTTGGCATCCGGCGAGGCGCCCACGGGTTCACCCTGGAGCTCCCGCTGCCTCCCGACCCGGAGGAGGTCCCCGAAGATCTTGAAGTACCCGCCTGTGAACACGATCAGGAAGATCAGGATGGAGAGGAGGATGCGGAGGATCTCGAGGTTCCTGTAGATGCCGGCCCGGGTGATGGAATCGAGGAACTCAAAGACATTGAAGATGAAGAGGACGAGGAAGACGCTTGCGAGCGCGTGGAAGAGAGGTGCCGGGAGGTTGAGGGGGAAGGAGAACCGGTCGAAGATCTCACCGGTCATCAGGATCAGGGCGATGATGATGACGTAGGGAAAGTTTTCCTTGAGGAGGAAGATGAGCCCCTTGATGATATCGTTCCCAGAGGAGCTGAAGGACAATTCAAGGATGGCCAGGAGGACAAAGAAGGCGAGGATCCCGATGAAGGTCGAAAAGACCGTCCAGATGATGGATCTCCTTCTCCAGAAGCGCATGGGCATACCTCCCCCGGCCTTGCCGGGTTTTCAACACTTTGCCGGGGAGGGTCATAAGGATTTCCAGATGCTCCCCTTCCGATGCTCCCCGTGGTTCCGCCCGGGGCGGAACAGGCCGGTGATATCCGTTCTGCAGCTCACCGGATAGAAGAGGGACAGGTATCGAGCCGGGCCCCGTGCCCTATCCTTTGATGAACTCGCCGTAGAGGGCAGATATAATGCCCAACCCGAGGCAAAGGATACCTGCGATCAGGTATAAGAAATCAGCTGTGTAGAAGAGGCCACCTATCATGAGGTAGCCGCTGAGGAAACCGCAGAGGTACGTCAGGAACCCCCATACGCCAGAGAAGAGGGCGAACATGAAGGGGACGAGCGCGATGAGGAGGAGGATGATCAGCCAGAGGAGGATTTCCACCTTGAAGATTTCATAGGGGATGCGGGTGATGGTATGATTAAAGATGAGATCCCTGAAGAACTGCCCGATAAGGGGGACAGGGTCAGCACCCTGTGGTGCGGCGTACTTGATGATGATCCCTGCGATGATAGAGCCGATAAGGAGCTTGATGAGGGATCTTCTCGGTTTCATCAGGTGGATGATATAGAAGCAGTTCTATATAAAGGTATCAATGATAAGCGCGCGGCAAATTGGGGGTTATGGCAGGGAATCGTAAGAATTCGGAGAACTTCTGCGAAAATACTTTAATCGTGCGGGGATAAGAGCTGTGTGAATGGCAAAGAAGAAGGGCACCCAGGAAGAAGCGCCCCTCAAGCTCTTCTATATCTTCTACAGCAAGGAACGGATGGAGAACTGGATCAGGACCCTGCAGGAGCTGAGTTTCTCGGGTGACCCCTCGTCAGAGGAGCCTCCCGAGGGCCTTCTCGCCCTGGCCCGGTTTGCCGAGGATATCACCATCGAGGTGCTCAAGATCGTCCGGCTCTTCCAGAACGGCCGGTTCGGGAGAGACGAGGCGATGCAGCGGATGCGGGAGGTGGAGGCGACGGTGATGTGCGAGGTCCGCGACGGCGAGATCGGGGATGTCCTCGAGTCCCTCCAGCTCTCCCTCCTCGTCCTCTTCTCTGCCTGCAGGAAGTTCATGGACGGGAAGTTCGAGAGGGACATCAAAGCCCTCGTCAAGCGGGCGAGGGCCTTACCGCCCGATGAGATGGAGAAGTCCCTGGAGATCGCGGGCGAGATCGGGGCCGCGGTGATCGGGGGGACCCCCTGCTGCGAAAAGTTCATGCTGGACGACCCGGGGAAGACCACCCTCCTGGACGACTGGCTCGTCGAGATCGAGACGGTGCGGGACGCGATGAAGTCCCTGAAGGACTTCGACGAGTCCACGGGTGAAGAGGATTGATCGCGAGCCGAGCGAGGTTCTCCGGCATCCGAAAGCTCGAGAGGGCTACGGGCCTCCGCCTGCCGGACCAGGCATTCCACGGCGCCTTTCTCGAGGCCATCTCCTCGGGCGTGAACCTGAGATCCCTGGACGGTATGCTTCGGGAGCAGATCAGGAACATCCTCCATGATTTCGTCTCCTGCGGGTGCCGCGACGCTCCTGACTGCGGCTGCCCCGAGCGCCGTTTCGCCGCGAGGATCATCGAGATCCGTGAATCGGGCCTGGACCACCGCCAGATAGCAAACCAGCTCCTGGAGGAGTACGGGATATCCACGTACCCTGCCGATATCCTCTCCTTCCTCGAGGACTCGGTGCACGGGCTGGAGGCCCTCAGGGACGTGGCAAGGCTGAAGGGCGAGGAGACCCTGGCAGGAAGATGCGAGGAGCGCATCAGGCAAATCGTGAGATAGGTCTCCCCTCATATCTCCGCCGTTCCTTCCCCGTCCCGAATGGAATATTCAACCCGGGCAGGGAGCCGGCCCAAGATCACCTCTTCCTGAAGAAATACATCCCTGCGATAACGAGGGCCGTGAGGCCAAGGAGGATCCCGGTTACGACCATGATGAACGCAGGTGATCCTGGCTCCATGGACGGGCCCCCGGGCGTCAGGGTCACCGTGGCAGTCTCCGTGACAGCTGCGGTAGGAGTCGGGGTCGGGGTGATCGCGGGCGGGGTGTTCTCAGGGGTGACGTTCCAGACAGGCGGGGGAATGGTTGTCAGGGTGGTGGGAGGGGTGGTGGGAGTCGCCGGGGGAAGGAAGGAGAAGGCATAGACCTTGCTGCTGGAGGTCCCGGCCACCGCGTAATCACCCCCCGAGGAGAGAGAGACCCCGTTCACGGTCCCGTCGAGGACGGAGGTCCAGGTGTTGATCCCCCTGCTGTCAAAGAGGTACAGCTTATTGTCACTCGATCCCACGGCAACGAAGGATCCGTCGGGTGAGATGGCGATAGAGAGTGGGGAGAGGGTGAAAGAGTTCTTCCAGGCCAGGTGCCCCTCCCCGTCCAGGAGATACACCGTGTTGTCGGACGAGATCACGGCGATAGATGTCCCGTCGGAGGAGATGGCAATCTCCCGGATCCTCCCGTTCGTGGTATAGCTCCAGAGGAGGTTCCCTCCCCCGTCAAGGAGGTAGACCCGGTAATCCTCGGAACCGCAGGCGACCCGCCTTCCATCCGCGGAGATGGCTGCAGCGGTCATGGCGCCGTTCGCGGTATAACTCCAGAGGAGGCTCCCGTCAGATCCGAGGAGCCGGACCCTCTGGTCCGATGAGGCAACGGCGATTCTCTCTCCCCCAAGAGAGATGCCGATCCCATTCACATCAGCGCCTGTGGGTTTCATCCAGATGAGGGTCCCGTCCCGCGCAAGGAAGTAGACGGCTCCATCGATCGGACCCACTGCAACCCGGGACCCATCCGGGGCCAGGGCAACGGAGGTCATCCGCAGTCCGAGGGGATAGGTCCAGGACACGCTCCCCGATGCATCGAAGAGGTACACCTTCGCGTCATCAGAGATGGCAGCCACCCGGGATGCATCAGCGGTGATGGCGATGCCGACAACAGCGTTCCCTGTCACATGGGTCCAGAGGAGGGATCCCTTCGGGAGGGACCCCTGGGCAGAACCCGGCACGGCCAGGCACCCGAGGATCAGGAGAGCCGGTATGGCAAGGGTGAGGAGAGAGCGTCCTCTCCCTTCGTGGGAACCATGCATACTCGAGGGATACCCCCATCCTGCTGGAGCCATATGAGCGAGGTATCCTGTTCCCCGTATTTATGGGTATCCCAGGCACCCTGTCACGTGTTCACGGAGAGCCCGTGCCGGGTGAAAGGGTTTTATCATCGCGTTTGGATGCTATGTGGGGAGAGCAGGTTCGGGAGGCTCTCTCCAGGTAACGGTGGCAGCGATGCGGTATGCTTCGGCCCGTATGGGCAGGATCTTCGTGGCACGGGTGGATCATGGGGAAGATCTCATTGGCGAGTTGCGAAACATCCTCATCACGGAAGGGGTCTCCCACGCGGTGATGCTCTTCCTGGGTGCACTGGGCGAGGGATCCATGGTCACCGGGCCTGAAGAACCGGTCATCCCACCCATCCCCCACCTGGTGAAGTTTGGGGGAGGGTGGGAGGTGGTCGGGATGGCTACTGCATATCCGGGAGAGGATGGGCCTTCGATCCATCTTCATGGGGCGATCGGCCGGGGAGATCAGGCACTCACGGGATGCCTGAGGGACCGGGCAGAGACCTACCTCGTCGTGGAAGTGGTGATCTTCGAACTCACGGACCTCCCGGTCCAGAGGAACCGGGACGAGAGGACCGGTCTCGTTCTTCCGGACTTTGATGTTTGAAACCGGGGCATCAGGAGAAATTGCCTGTCTGGCAGCCTCTCACCTCCCGTTACGTGTGAAACCTGCAGAAACTCCCCTGGCATGAAGAACATTTTAACCATTTTAATGTTAATATATAATTAAGTTGATGTAACTTCTTTTTTACGATGATATTGTACCAAATAAAAATTAAAAGTTCTTTTCTATAAAGACAAAAAATTCATAAAGTAAGAAATAATAATATATATATAGTAAAAAGAGAAATTGTTGATTTGATCACAAACGGGAATTCCCATCCACCCGGAACATATCCGGGTTCCGCATCCACCTGCAGGGATAGAGGATCAAGAATAATAGGGGCTGATCCCGCGCGGGTCTGGTGCCCATCGGGGGAATGGAGGGAAGGGGAGAGGAAAAGGTATGAAGAGAGTATTGACAGCATGCATCGTGTGCCTGATCTGCTTCTCCAGCTTCGCGGTGCCGGCCGCCGCGGACGGGGAGGTTACTGTCGAACCGGCCACCATCACAGGAACACTGAAGCCCGGCGAGGCGCAGAATGTCCAGATTAACGTGTCGCTCCCGGGGAGCGTGCCCAGGGGAGACGTGGTCTTTGCCTTTGACACCACGGGGAGCATGAGCCTTGTCCTTGATGCAATGCAGTCCAAGGGCATCCAGGTAATGAACGGTATCCGGACGGCGATCCCGGACACGCAGTTCGGGGTGGCATCATTCATGGACTACCCCCAGGCTTATTCCGATTATTACGGGTACACGCGCACCTATGGAATACCGAGCGATTATGCCTTCCGGATGGACCAGGACCTCACCGCTGATATCAATGCAGTATCTGCCGCCATCAGCCAGATCCCCGATGGGAATGGAGGCGACTGGCCGCAGGACTACACGCGGGTGATCAATGAGTCCCTGAACTACAGCTGGCGAACCGATGCGAAGAGCATCTATGTCATCTTCGGCGATGCACCCCCCCATGCGGCACCGAGCGGGGCTACCCTGGTGAAACCCTGGGCACCCGCGGAGAAGCTCTTCACAGGTATACCACCGGATGGTGAGGATGCCCCCTATGGCGGTGACCCGGGGAGGGATGAGGTGATGATGACCGCTGATGACCTCGACTACGCAACCGTGGTCAACGAAGTCGCAAGCAAGTACATCGCCATCGTAGGCGTTTACTGCCCGTATGGTGGACGTCTCGACAAAGACCATGTAGATGCCGAGAATAACTTCAGGTACATGGCATACATGACCGGTGGCCTTTTTAATGTGAGTAATCCCCAAGGTGCCCCCTCTGACATCGCTGCAAAAATTACCTACAAGATCCAGGAGATGGCGAAGCAGAACATCAATGTGCTCAGCCTCCAGGTACGGGATTCCAACTACGCCGGATGGGTGTCAGCTCCGGACACCTACAGCGATGTTCCATGGCCATCAAACAAATCGTTTAACGTGGCCATCACCCCGCCCGCGGGAACAGCTGACGGTGACTACACCTTCTATATCGACGTGGTCGGCGATGGCGTGGTGCTCGGCGCGGTGGCCGTGACCGAACATGTGAAAGCCAACCAGGTAGTGACCCCGATCAAGGTATCCCTCGACATCAAACCTGGCTCATGCCCGAACTCCTTCAACATCAAGGAGAAGGGAGTATTGCCCGTCGCCATCCTTGGCGACAAGGACCTGAAGGCATCCACCATCGACCCGAAGAGCATCCTCTTCACGAGGGACGGAAGCACCAACGGGGTGAATCCGATACGGTCATCCCTCGAGGATGTCGCCTCGGCATCCACGAAGACCTGCTCCTGCGGCTTCAAGTCCGGGAGGCCGGACAGGAAGCCGGATCTCAACCTGAAGTTCGATTCCCAGGAAGTCGTGAAGAAGCTCGGGATCAAGAAGAACGAGGGCTGTATCAAGGTGATGGTGACAGGAACCCTCCGGAGCAAGGATCCCGCCCTCGACGGAAAGCAGATCCAGGGTTCGGATTACCTCCGCGTCCTTGATACGGGGTCGGAGTCATGCGGCGGCGGCGACTCGAAGGATGATAAGGGATCGTGCGACAACAAGGGATCCTGCGATAACAAGGGATCCTGGGACAATAAAGGATCGTGCGATAACAAGGGATCCTGCGATGGCACGGGATCCGGAAAAGAGAAAGGGTCATCGGATGACGATAACCCGTGGGACGACACAGGGTCGCCCGATGATCATGGCCATGGCAACGGGAATGACAGGGAATCCTGAAGTCCACCCCTCATCCTGACTTTTTTTGTTTCTTGCCCCTCCGAAGTATGTTTCAGCTGCTGAAGACCCACGGGGATCAAATCAGAGATCCGTGATCCTCCCTTTCAGGCAGGCGGCTTCAGGTGGGACGCCGCTTTTCTCGTGTTACTGAACCACTCTCAAGATCCCCGTAGACCGGAGAAGCACGTCACTCTACGATACCTCCGGCCAGAGAGGAACTGCCTTCCGATTCTAAAAATGGTGCAGCTCACCCTCCGGCCACGCAGTAACCGAGGGCGTCCGCGATTCCCGATGGCAACCCGCAGGTGAACCCGGTCGGACACCCGAACCCGGCGATCCCGCCGCATTCGCAGAGGGCTTCACAGAGCGCAGGGCAGACCACATCGGGTTTCCCCGCACTGTCGAGCCTGCACCGGCTCGAGCACTCATTCCAATGACCCCTTGCCTGCTGGCAGCTCTCGGCGGTTATCGCGGCAGGGACCGTTTCGACGAAAGCCAGCCCGCCCGGGACCCTGCACTGCCGCGGATAGCTCTCCATCACCGGGTAACCGGCTGCCACGCACTCCTCGAACCTCCCAATCACCTTCATGCACGCGGTGCCATTGAAGCACATCCCGGCAGGGCAGGTGCAGGTCTTCACCGCGTGGCTGAACTCAACCGAGCAGGCGCACGCCCCGGGGATGCAGGTGCTTGGGAAACCATCCACCGATGCGCAGCAGACAGACTCCCCCACCGTCCCCCCGGAAGCGAGGCAACCCGCCTCTGCCGCGCTCCCCACCACAATGGGGCCGCCGACAAGCGTTGGCACGAAAAGGACGACTGCGACCAGGATGATCACGAGGGCAACGAGGATGCCGATGACCCACTCTTGGGTACTGTCCATGGGACGTCACTGGTGATGGATGAGGTTCCCCGGGCTCATAAAATCTCCCATGCTCGCATAGCGGAGGTGAGGCCCGGCAACGGGAGAGAGCGGGGGATGAAGGCATCCCCTCTCTTTTACCTGCCGAGATGGTGCGATACGGCTTGCGATACTCTCCTGATCGCTTCAATGCAGACCGGAGGGAATCGCTCCAGGCCTGTCGACCTGCCGCAGCTTCGCTTCGTCGTATCCGACGGAGATCTATGACAGGGTGTAGCGTAATGGGTAGTCAGTGAACAGATCCGGATGACCGCCCGAGATGTTAACGACATTTTTTTCCATGCCCCGTCGGAATGGGGGAAGTTTATATATAAAAAGGATAAACAGACTATTACCGTCGGAGGTTACCGAAGACTCCGATGAAGAAACGGGGGGAATATGTGCTTGGACGAAGCAGGTTTCATCGTAAGTCTCCTGATCGTATCCATGGGGATCCTACTCAGCTATATCCTTGAGAAGAGGCATATTCTGGGAAAAAAGCAGGAATCTTAACTCTCTACCATTTTTCCACGAATTTTGTCCATGGCAGTGTTCTTATAGTCATCTCTCCGCGTAAAGGGAAAACAAGAGCCGGGTTGGGATTAAAAGAGAGAACCGATTCGAAAATAGATGAGACCGAAAACTATCAAAAACCCGGCGATTATAACCCCGATTAACATGTACCAGAAGTTAAACCATATTCGACTTATGCGGCTTAATCGGCTTCTCCTCATAAGATACCCATGGCTTTTCTGGGCGATAAATCGTTCTTTTTCGCACTCAGGTGTACCCTTTTTTGTCATGGACGAACAGGATTCCCGATTGCCGCACCATGGGGACGACGAGAGGAGGGTCCGTACCGGGTCATTCAGAAGAGAGGGGGATCAGAAGAGATATCTGATGCCCCTTGATCCCTCCCTTTTCTCACTATCGTTTACTCTGAAAAAGGGTGCTCCTGAGGGGGATACCGTTCGCCCAGTAACCTCCGGTCTCCCCCGCGGGCAGGATATCATAGGTACATTCTTCCTTTGTGGGCTCGAGATCAGCACTCATAACCCAGGCCCCGTCTAACCTGTCACCCACGGCAAGCGTACCGAGGAGCCTGCCGGCCGTCGTGGGATGGCCGGCGGAGGCGTAGAGCTCCCGCCCGTCAGAGAGATGGAGGTGAACGATCTGATGCGGGGATGGGACCAGCATTTTTACGGCCTTGAGCACAGGACCTGCTCTCCGCGTACCATCAGATGCCGGGGTCCATACGAGCATCCCTGCGCGTATCTCCTTCACAGGGACGAGACCCGCGGGGGTGTCGATCCGGGTATCCCCTGAGAGGCAGATGGGGCAGGTGAGGACCGCCTGCTCGGACCTTTCTTCGAGGATAACCCCGTCATTGCGGATGATGCCGGATACCCGGCTCCCTTCCCCGCGGGTACCGATCTGGAGGCTGAAAGTATAGGTATCGCCTTTCGCGGGAGTCAGGGGAATGGCGTGTAATTTCTTGTACTCCCGATAGATGACGAGTTTCGTCTCGTTTGAATAGGGTGGCTGCAATCCATTCTGCGCAATGATCGCCGGGAAAACATCCGTTTCATTCTGGATCCCGGGGAAGAGGGTGACAGCCCTCTCCGCCTCATCTCCGCGGCCGACAGGGTAGTTGTCGGGGTCACAATAGAAGAACTGGGCCTCACCGTAATGATCGAGAAGGAGGTACTTCAACTGGGCCTCACCGTAATGATCGAGAAGGAGGTACTTCAACTGGGCCGGAGAATAGGTGGCATTTGGATGAGGGGATGGTCCGGCCCCGGGTGCGAGGCATCCTGCAATGAAGACCGTGAAGAGGAGGAAGAGGACGTACCTGGGTTTCATCACCCTAGGGAGTGCCATTCCGGTACAAAATGCTTCGCATGAGGCTGAGTTGGCAGAAGTAACGAAGAGGAGGTGGGGACGCCCAGGTCGGAATTCGAATCCGAGTCGTCGGCGTGACAGGCCGACATGATAGGCC
>CAZKEV010000056.1:0-11392 GCA_964551875.1 uncultured Methanomicrobiales archaeon
CTCCCCTCCAGATCACCCCCGAAGAGCCGAAGAAGGGGCTGCACTGGGCGGCTGTCGAGGTCCCGAGCGGGGTCCGGGGGCGGATGGCCATCATCGGCCCCCAGATCGACGCGGCCGACGCCGCCATCATTATCAACGATGCGGACCTGGCCTTCGGCTGCATGGGATGTGCCCGGACGAACGAGCTCATCATCTACCTCCTCCGCACGAAGGGGATGCCGGTGCTCGACCTCATCTACCCCACCACCGAGGAAGAGGGGATCGCCTTTGTCGCTGCCATCAGGAAGTTCCTCAGGGAGCTTGGGGGCGGAGCCCCATGACCGCGCCGGTCCGCATCGCCGAGCTCGCCTGCGGCCCCGAGTACAGTGGGGTCCAGAAGGAGATCAACGATGCAGCAGCCGCGGTCGGGGCCGAGATCTTCTACCCCGAGATCTCCCTGAAAGAGATGCAGCGGGACTACCCGGCCTTCGGCCTCGATATCCGAAGCCCTGACCTGAAGCTCGCCATCGCCCGGGCCAAGGCCCTTGTCGAGGGGAGGATCGACGCCGACGCGGTCTTCATCGCCACCTGCTTCCGGTGCGCCGAGGGAGCCATCGTCCGGAACGAGCTGCGGCGCTACATCGTCGAGAAATCGACCCTCCCCGTCGTTTCCTACTCCTTCACCGAGCGGACCACGGCCGGCACCCTCCTCACCCGCATGGAGGCCCTCACCACCATCGCCCGGAGGAGAGCTCTTCTTGCACGGGAGGTTCAGGAAGGGCTCACCCTAGGGGTTGACTCCGGTTCCTCCACGACAAAAGCGGTGGTGATGAGGGACAACCGGATCATCGGGAAGGGGTGGGTCCCCACCATCGAGGTCGCGAAGTCCGCCGAGGAGGCCATCGGGAACGCGCTCTCCGAGGCTGGCGTGAAGAGGGGGGAGGTCCAGGCCGTGGGGGCGACCGGCTACGGGAGGCACCTCGTGGGTTCCCGGATCAAGGCTGACCTCATCCAGGAAGAACTCACCGTGAACTCCAAGGGGGCGGTCTACCTCGCCGACCACCAGAAGGGGCCCTGCACGGTGATCGATATCGGGGGCATGGACAACAAGGCCATCACGGTCCACGACGGCATCCCCGGGACCTTCACCATGGGCGGGATCTGCGCCGGGGCGAGCGGCCGGTTCCTGGAGATGACGGCGAAGCGGCTGGGGGTCGATATTACCGAGCTCGGGCCCCTTGCTATGAAGGGGATGGCAAAGAACGTGCCGATGAACTCCTACTGCATCGTCTTCGGGACCCAGTCCCTGGTGAACGCCCTCTCCGAGGGCTCGGCGCCGCAGGACGTCGCGGCCGCTGCCTGCCACTCGGTGGCCGAGCAGGTCTTCGAGCAGCAGCTCCAGGAGGTGGAGATCAAGGAGCCGGTCATCATGGTCGGGGGCACCTCCCTTATCGAGGGGCTCGTCTATGCGATGGGCCTCCTCCTCCAGACGAAGGTCGTCGTCCCGCCCAACTCCCAGTACATCGGTGCCGTCGGGTCGGCGCTCCTCGCCTCGGGCTTTGTCAGGGAGAAGAGATGAGCGGGATCGAGACCTTCACCTCGGACTGCCCGGAGAAGACCGGCGGGGACTACTACGAGAGGATCGCGGCCGACGTCCTCCAGGATATGAACCTCCTCCGGGTCATCTCCAAGCTCCATGTCTCGGTGGACCCTACAGTCCCCCTCTTCATCGTCGTGGGGGTGATCAGGAAGCTCCCGGCGATCGTGCGGGTGCATGACTTCGCCTCGGTCCAGGTCCAGGGGAACCGGATCACCCTCGCCATCGGGGATGAGACCTACCTTGCGCCGCTCCTCAAGTTCCTCTGGGACCGGTACGGGAAGGCTAATGTGGAGCAGCCGGACCGGTGGACCGTGGTCATCACCGTGCCCGAAGGGGGGGCGGAGGGGTTCGAGGATCTCCCGGTCTATGACCCGCGGGAGGACATCTTCCGGGACCTCATGTACGCCATGATCTGCATCCAGCCCGAGGGGTTCAAGGTCAGGAAGGAGGCCTACAAAGACGGGAAGTTCTATTTCATCGCGAGCGAGGACACCCTCCCCGAGGACGTGGTGGAGCGGCAGGTGAGGGAGAAGTTCGCCCTCATCGGGGAGGAGCTGTGATCCTGGAACCCATTACCTACAAGGGTGGCCTCTACCGGCACGAGGAGATGGTGGAGCTCATCGAGGACCTGGGGGGCTACATCATCCAGCTCCAGCAGATCGCGGGCGATATTATCATCCTCGCCCTCGTCCCCAAGGAGGATCTCGACCTGGTGCGGGCGATCGCAAAGCCCATCAACGGCCAGGTGACGGTCTCGCCCCTCGTGGGGACCGAGATCGCCGTGGTCTCCATGTCCCTCGAGATCCACCACCTCCCCCACGCCACCTGCGATGTGGCCGAGTACCTCAGGCAGTTCGGGGCAAAGACGAACGTCATCGGCCTCGCCCGGGGCTTCGGGAAGAGGATCGCGCAGCTGAACGTCGAGGAGCGGGACGTCATCAACGAGCACGACTGCGCCGTCCTCCTCTACGGGAACTTCGAGGAGTGCATCCGGCACAAGAACCCAAAGATCAGCCGGGGGATCACGATTCCCATCATCGCGACCGGGGCGCCTGACAAGGAGGCCCTCATGAAATGCATCGACCCCCCTGTCGAGGGCTATGTCGGGGGCCTCGGCCGGCTCGCCCACCGGGCGAAGCGCCCCGAGGAGATCGCGAAGCTGGAGGAGATGGTCGGGGAGGTGAGCAGGGTGCTCGATCTCCGCAGGACCGAGATCTACAAGGACCCCCTCTCCGTGGCCCCGCCCCGGCTCATGGACCTGATCATCGAGAAGGTCGAGGCCATCCACGAGGTGACATCCCCCACCCCGGTGACCGTCCAGATGGCCGGCCTCAGGGTGAAGCTGCCCTACGACGGCTATGCCGACACCCTCAGGAACCTCGAGCTCGAGCAGGGCGTCCGGCTCGGGGACATCGCCGACGTCTCTCCGTCCCGGATGCGCACCTACATCTGGGTGCGGGTCCGGCCTTTCTCCGAGACAAAGGTCATGGTCTGACCCGGGAAGGGGAAGTATTAGGTTCTCCCGGATCCAACCATTTTTTTCATAGTGATCCCATGACCTTCGAAGATATCCTCGCATCCATCGTCAGGAGGGGGACCCCCGCCATATCGAAGGAGTGGCTCGCGCAGATCCAGGACGAGAACGGCCGGATCCCCTTCATCTTCCAGCGCATGGCCGAGCGCCCCGCGGTCCTCATCTCCCACCTCCTGTACAAGGGGGCGGTCACCGAGACCTCGACCCTCGACCCCAAGAATGTGGAACTGATCTCCATGGCCGTCGGGGCTGCCCTCCAGTGCAGCCACTGCGTTGAGTACCACATGCAGTCAGCCCTCAAAAGGGGGGCGACCCGGGAGGAGATTTTAGAGGTTATTCTCATTGCCGGCCTGCTCGCGAACTCCGTGGTCCTCGCCGAGGCATACCGGGTGATGGATGCGCAGCTCCCGGAGTGCGGGGGCTCCTGCGACACGAACGGGGTACCGGAGAAGGGGAAGAAATAATCGATAAGTTCTTGAAATATTTCATTTTCTTCGACGCGGGCGGTGCCGAGTCGCAATTTCTCTATCCCGCCTTTTTCATTATCTCTTCAATAATCCATGGGATTAAGATGTAATCTCGCCGCAGAGTATCTCGGCCTGCTCAAGAACGGTTTTAATGGCATTTGCCTGCTTGTCGGGCGGGTAGTCGTATTTCATAAGGATTCTCTTCACCATCACCCGCATCTTCGCCCTGACGCTTTCCTTCACGGTCCAGTCGATGGTGATGTTCTTCCTTATGTTTTCCGTGAGTTCCCGTGCAATTGTTCGCAGAACTTCATCCCCGAGAACCTTGACCGCGCTGTCATTGACCTCAAGTGCTTCGTAGAAGGCAAGCTCCGCCTCGCTCAACCCGAGATCCAATCCCATGCGGTCAGCACCACGCATCTCCCGTGCGAGCTTTACCAGCTCCTCGATCACCTCGACGGTTGTGATGGCACGGTTTTTGTATCGCTGGATGGTCTCGTCGAGCATCCCTGCAAAGGACCGGGACTGAACGAGCCTTTTCTTCTGACGTGTCCTGATTTCATCATTCAATAATTTTCGGAGTACCTCGACGGCAAGATTCTTCTGGGGAAGCCCCTTCAGCTCGGAGAGGAACTCTTCCGAGAGAATCGAGATATCCGGCTTCTTCAGGCCTGCAGCAGAGAAGATGTCGATGACCTGATCGGATGTGATTGCCTTTGATACGATCTGCCTGATGGCATGATCCATCTCCCATGCCCTCTGAAAGACATCTCCTTCATCGGTGGATTTGAGCAGGGCAGCCCGCACTGCCTGGAAGAAGGCAACGTCATCGCTGATCTCCATCGCGTCAGGATGTGGGACAGAGAGGGCAAAGGCCTTGGAGAGCTCGGTCACCACCTTGATGAACCGGGTCTTCCCATCGCGCTTGTCCAGCACATGGTTCTGGGCAGGCCGAAGAAGGGAGAGGCGCTGGGCCGGGTCCTCCCAGCTCGACCAGTCAAAACCGTGGAAGATGCCGCAGCAGACCTCGTACTTCTCAAGCATGACCGCCACAGCCTCCTCCAGGTCAATGGCGGTCTTTCCGGTCCCGCCGCTCTCGGTGTAGGTGGCGAGGGCCTTCTTCAACTCTTCCCCGAGGCCGATGTAATCGACGATAAGCCCCCCGGGCTTATCCTTGAATACCCGGTTCACCCGGGCAATGGCCTGCATCAGGGTGTGCCCGTGCATCGGCTTGTCGACGTACATGGTGTGGAGCGACTGGACATCGAACCCGGTGAGCCACATGTCCCGGACGATGGCCAGCCTGAAGGGATCCCCGGCATCCCTGAACCGGTTCGCCAGGGCTTCACGGCGCGTTTTATTACGGATGTGGGGCTGCCATTCGAGTGGATCGGAGGCCGAGCCGGTCATTACGACCTTCATCAAGCCGTCATCGTCATCTCCCCCATACCATGACGGCCGAAGCCTCCGGATCGCCTCGTGGAGATCCACGCAGATCCGCCGGCTCATGCAGACCACCATGGCCTTCCCCTCCATCGCATCGAAGCGCTTCTCGTAGTGGTCCACGATGTCCCGTGCAATCAGACCGATCCGCTTCTCGGTCCCGACCACGGCCTCAAGGGCCGCCCACTTGGTCTTCAGCCGCTCCTTCCCCTCCACCTCCTCACCCTCGGTCACCTCCTCGAACTCGGGATCGATGTGGGGCCGCTCGGCTTCATCAAGTGCGATCTTCGCGAGCCGGCTCTCGTAGTAGATGGGCACCGTGGCACGGTCCTCGACTGCCCGCTGGATGTCGTAGATGCTGATGTAGTCCCCGAAGACCGACCGGGTATTTTTATCCGCAAGCTCGATGGGCGTCCCGGTGAACCCGATGAAGGAGGCATTCGGGAGGGCGTCGCGGATGTGTCGCGCGAAGCCGTCGATGAAGTCGTACTGGCTCCGGTGGGCCTCGTCCGCGATTACCACGATGTTGTGCCGGTCCGAGAGCACGGGGTACCGGCCTCCCTTCTTCTCGGGAAAGAACTTCTGGATGGTGGTGAAGACGATCCCGCCGGAGGAGACCGCGAGGAGCTGCTGGAGCCCGGCGCGGTCCGCCGCCTGTACCGGCTTCTGCCGGAGGACCTCATGGCAGCGCGAGAAGGTGCCGAAGAGCTGGTCGTCGAGGTCATTCCGGTCCGTCATGACTACGATGGTCGGGTTCTCCAGGGCCGGGTGGAGGACGATCCGGCCCGTAAAGAAGACCATGGTCAGGCTCTTCCCTGACCCCTGGGTGTGCCACACCACCCCGCACCGGCCGTCGCCCTCCGGGGATGCCGCTTCCACGGTCTTCTCCACCGCCCTCCCCACTGCATGGAACTGGTGGTACCCGGCCATCTTCTTTGCCACCGTCCCCCGGCTCTCATCCTCGAAGACGATGAAGTGGCGGACAAGGTCAAGGAACCGCCGCTTCTCAAAGACCCCACGGATCAGCACTTCGAGCTGAGGCATCAACTCGGGGGCGAGCCCCTCCCCTCCGATGGTCCGCCAGGGCATGAACCACTCCCACGGGGAGGTGATCGTCCCGACCCGTGCTTCGAGGCCGTCCGAGATGACCACCGCCTCGTTGCAGGTGAAGAGGGATGGGATCTGCTCTTTGTAGGTCTGGATCTGGGAAAACGCGGTGCGGACCGTCGCCCTCTCGTCCGCAGGATTCTTCAGCTCGATCACGGCGAGGGGGAGGCCGTTCACGAAGATCACGATATCCGGCCTGCGCTGGTTCTGCCCCTCTACTACGGTGAACTGGTTCACCGCGAGCCAGTCGTTCATCTCCGGCCGGTCAAAGTCCACGAGCCGGACCCGGTCACCCGCGATGGTCCCGTCCTTTCTTTTATACTCGACTTCGACCCCGTCGATGAGCATCCTGTGAAAGGTGCGGTTATTCCCTATGAGGGTGGGCGATTCCGGGTGAAGCACCCGGCGAACCGCTTCCCGGACGGACTCTTCCGGAATACCCGGATTGAGCCGGTAGCCGGCAGCGAGCAGCCGGCCCCGGAGCACGACCTCATCGTACGTGTCCCGCTCGGCCAGCTTTTCTCCCGGGGCGATATCCGGCCCGGGAACGATCCGGTAACCGAGGTCTTTCAGCCAGCCAAGGGTCTGGTCTTCAACGATGGACTCGGTGAGGATAGCGGTCATGCAGGCACCTCAACACCGCGTTCGGGCTGCGGTTTATTGCCCATGGTCCCCCCGGTATATAAAGACCTGGCGTTTCCCATCCAAATACTTCTTCAACTGCCCCTTTCCTTCGAGGGAGAGAAGGTCGACCCGGGCGGTCGGAATGGATATCTTGTATTTTCCCGCCGTCTCACTGACGGTATACGGGCGGGTGGGGTGTTTGATAAAGTCCTTGAGCATCTCTGCCTGCCGGAAGGAGAGATCGGGCATCCGCTCGACGAGGTGGAGCATTTCCTTCTCGTCCTTCTGTTTCTCTATGATGTATCGCTTGAGCTCCTCCAATGCCCTGTTGATGAGATCCATGTTGAAATCGATGAAGTAAGTCATGTCATTCATGTCCGTTTCGGTTTCAAGGTAGGCTCTCGTGTATTTCGCAGGGGCGCTGATGACGATTTTTGATATTGGAAGGTACTCGAAGAGGTCGTACTGGTTTTTCAGGACGTACCAATAAAAGAGGGCCCGTGCCGTCCTTCCGTTTCCGTCGTTGAAGGGGTGGATATAGCCAATGAGGAAATGGATGATGATTGCCTTGATGATGGGATGGATGAACTCTTCATCGCTGTTCGCAAAGGTGCACAGGTCCTTGATCATCGGTGAAATTTCGTTGAAATCCGGTGGGTAATGGTACACTATCTTGTAGTCCACCTTGTCCCGGACAACGACATCATTGGTCGACCGGAATTTTTTCTCATCCGCCTCGGATTCGAGTGTTCCCCTTGTTATTTCCTGGTGGATTTCGAGGATCAGTTCCTTGCTCAAGGGGAGATTTTTCCATTGCTGGAGCTTCCAGATGGTGCGGTAATTATTCAGGATCATCCGTTCCGACTGGTTCCTGGGTTTCTTCCCTTCCCGGAGCATTTTCTTTGCAACCGGGCGCGTGGTGGCAGCCCCTTCCAGCTGGCTGGATGCGATGGCCTCTTCCATGAGCGAATTGATGAGGTACTGCTGTTTACCCGATTCGCTGAGATTGTCCTCCACCAGCCAGTCGAAGGAAGCCGGGGATGCTTTATCGATGAGGTGGAGCTCCCTGTTGAATTTACCCAGCATGATAAACAGGAAATTCTCCTTGTCTATCGGGACCGACCGATAGGAACCGCGGCGGAGAATTTTCAGGAAGAGCCAGAATGCCCCCGGTTCAACCGGCAATTTCTTCCTGCGAAGATCGTTCCAGTGAATATACTCGGAATCATTGTATTTACGAACCAATCTCTTGATTTCAGTGGCTTTCTCGTCGGATTTTGGATAGATGTGAAGCATGTCTCCAATTGCCCGAAAATGTTTTTCGGTTAATTCTCTTTCGTCCGGGGCCTTCTCCGGTATCTTCATGGTATTTCTCCTATAGGAATCTGTAAACTTTTATAAGATTTACAGATAGTATCAGATGGCAGACATGAAAAAAGTATCTGTAAATTGATGTAAAATTTTTAGTTTATGTCCGTACCAGTCCGGGCTTAAGCCCGAGGCGGTCCTGGAAATCCTTCGGGATATCGCTCCAATGTTCGATCAACAGATCAACAAGTTGCTTACCGTTGATGAGGCCGATTCGGGGGAATCCCACAGCGAGCGCTACATCGGCTGCCCCTGTCTGGAAATCAGCCGTGGTAATAAACGCACCCTGTCCCTGGGATGGAATGGATGCACGTAATTGTTTAACGGTATTCGCGCTGATTTTCGCTTCAGTTTTATAGCGTTTTGCCTGAACAAAGATTTTCACTTTGGCAAGATTATCTAGGTTTAATTCTCCAGTGGCATCAACACCCCCATCCCCCGTCCGCCCGGTCACTTCTGACCCCTCGAATCCGAGAGCAGTGAGCAGATGACCAACCAGAATTTCGAACTCCGAATCGTTCAACTGAAGTATCTGTTCAAGAACTGCGTGATATGGATCGTAATGGACCGGTTTAGAAACCTGTTTTCCGATTGCGGTCAGAAATTCATCTCGCTGAGAAATTCCGAAAACTGTTAACGATGAGCGGATGGTGTTCTGGAAAGGAACAGAAAATACACTTCGCCTTATTCGCTCTTTTACCCATTCGATTCTTCGCCGCTGGCGGTAGGGGCAACCATCATCCCCGGCGGCGTGAATATAGGTTGGGTCCGCTAAAACAATCCCATAATACAGCCATTCAGTGTCTGCATCGGGCGTGATTACATAATCTCCAGGCTGAATTTCAAGCAGGAACCGAGCAATCTGCCCTACCTGTTGGCCTATGACGATATTACTCGTATCCTGAGGGTAAGCCCGTTTGTATAACTGGTAGAGTTCATCACGGGTTTTAATCTGTGATAGATCCAGATCGTTCAGCCAATTGATGGCCGCATAACCCCCATCGACGAATTGTTTTGTGAAGGTTCCGTATTCTGCTCGCACAACCCAGACATTGCTCATAGATTCTCCTATAAGAATGCCATGGATTTTCGATACATTAAAATTACCGGCTCGATTTTAGATGGTCCTAACACTGATTAAATCATTGACAACCGCAACCTATATCGGCGTCAGTATCATTTTTCAAATCGGATTCAGGAATTCTATCCCTTTTTACTCCGTGAGTCAGATGTCTCGTGGCAAACCAGATAGACCAATCATTCATTTTCCAATCAGTAACGTAATAACTGGATCCGATTGAAGGGTCTAATAGTATTTCAGGCAATGGAATCGGGTTGGAATCCGCCTTTATCAGATTATTGCAATGAAATTGTCCAATGAATAACTTTTTTGGAAAAAGATCACGCTCATCTCGAATTAGATTATAGGCAAAAGAGGTCTTATTGGCCTTAAAAAGTTGAGTAATCCTTCGCGTCCATTTAAATGTGATTCCTCCACGCCATCCATGCCCAAAAATCCAGATATATCTGGCATTTTTGTTTTTCAGGGCATTTTTAAAATCATCTGGATTGTAACAGTGGTAAATTTTAAACGGGTATCTTTCTTTGACATAGTGAGGGATCAAATTGCTAAAGCCAGGGTAGGTTTCGGCATTTGGACCCATTGAGTGAATTACAATGAATCCATCGTGCTCAGTTCGGTTTGGATCAAGATTATGGGGGAATTGCTGGTCTTTAAGCGAATTTACACTATGGGTTCCTGATACGCCGATGAAATACCAAAAACCTAGTAAGAATCCAAGAATGAGGATGGAGATGATTCGAAAACCCAAATTAATCCATGGATTATCATTTGAAAACGATATAAAGATGACAAATGTAATAATTACAAGAATAACAACGACATAATTGATAAAACTCCACCGATTTCGGGTCAAATTTATTTTGGAATTCGGTTCAATCATATCTATACCTTGATTTCTATCTCTCCCGATATCAATCTAGGCAGGAGAGTGTCACGGATCTGGGTGAGGATACTAGATTCTCGTTCATTTGCGATTATGCGCTCGTAAAGCGACCACGAAACAGCTTCAAACTGATTCATGATATCCTGGGTGGGTGTGATTACCATTATAGACCGAAAATTTGTCTTACTAATTTCTTGGAACGTTGTTCCTCCGGCTCTGGACAGGATTTCATCCATATTCAAATTTATCCAGTTCAGCAAGTATGGGCTATTTAAGCCGTTTGATGGTGGAATTGCGATAAATCCTTGGTTAATGGCCACGGGAATCATCGTCAGGGCCAAATAACCGATGGGTGCCCGAGATGACAAGAGCACTGTTTTTTTGGGTAAAAGACCCGAAGATATTGTTGACATGCCTTCTTCGGTAATGGTTCGCTCAGTCCGTAAAAGAACCGGACTAGTCAAACCGGCTAGATCTTTCGGCGTTGCGAAGTTGATGTTTCCTTCCCAATAATCGGGATTCTTAGTACTTGGCGTGCTGCCCCCAACAATTTGTACAATATCACCAATCGGTCGGACCCTCCACCCCTTCGGCACCTTCCGGCCATCCACCTCCTCGAATTCGGATGGAAAAAGCGCCGCCGTCTCGGTGTCCATCCCGGCGGGCTGCCTGCCCTCGGCCTTCGCCCGCACCGGGTCGAAGTCCACGAACCAGGATTTAAAGATCGCCCGGGCCATCGCCTCCAGTGTCTCGTTCATCCGGCGGTTGAGCTCGATCTTGTCGTCGAGGGTCCCTAGGATGCGGGCGATGGCGTGCTGGGTGGGGAGTGGGGGAAGAGGAATCTTTAGTTTAACTAAATCTGACCCAGTAATTCCTGAAACCGCTACTTGTCTTAAGATCGTGTCTAGCAAATGTCTCCCCAGAGGTGAATTGAATAAATAGAAAAGGAAATAACTGTCCGCAATTTCTGGATCCGGACGAGCTCTAATGATTGAAGATTCAAAGGTAGTCGATTCAAGAACTTCACAAACAATAGCACATTTTCCTGCACCAGCAGCCACCAACGATCTACGGGCAAATATTAAATCTCCCGCCTTAATATCAAATCGGCTCTTTTCTCCATCGGTTAATTGTATTCTCTCCATCGGAACAGATCGTAATTTTGGGTGAGCGAATAATTCACCCATATTTATCATTTTTGCTCCAGTTCCGTGGAATTGTTTTTGCTTATAAATGCCAGTTCGTGTAGGCTCTGTAGAAACCATCCAGGAATAAGATACCCTACCGTCGACCGAAAGATCTA
>CAZKEV010000057.1:0-10008 GCA_964551875.1 uncultured Methanomicrobiales archaeon
GATCTCCAGGTCCTCGATGAGGAGGTTGGACTCGTCCTGGGCCCCGAACTTGGCCCGCTTCCACCCCTCGGAGATGTAGTAGAGCTCCCTCAGGGTTGAGGAGCGGTTCTCGGCGAGCTGCTGCTTGATGAACCCGATGACATAGGCCATCTTGAGGAGGTGGAGCGCCCCCTTCTCCGAGGTCGCGGCGCGGAGGCTCTCGCGGTCACCGTACTTCCAGACCTCGCTCTCTGTATCGTACTCGATATTCGCCTTCGTCCTCGTGGGGAGCCTGATGTACGGGATCTCCCCTCCCTGCATCTCGTTGTACCATTCAAGGGCGATTGCAAGGAGACGCGTCCTCGCCAGGGCATCGAACTCCTGCTTAGACATCGAGATCCACCACCAGCTTCACGGCCTCGTCAACCCCCTGGATATCGAGGGTTCCCCCGCCGGCCCCCGCGTACTTCGCCTCCCACCCCTCGCCGGGCGCGAGAGTGCACTTCCAGACCCGGGTGTAGTCCCCCTCGGCAGTGTGAGCGTACTCGGGTTTCGGCGAGGCGTCGGGTGCGGGGTCACGGGAGGTGTCGTAGATTGTGGGGGAGACCTCCTTGTCGGTGTAGTTGCGCACGGCAATCCTGACGGTCCCGTCAGAGGTCCACTTCTTTGCCACCAGCCGGTGCATGATCCTCCCCTCGATGGGGGTGGTGTCTGGGACCGGCCTCCCTGTCACCTCGGCGACCTTTGCCGCGATCTCGGGGATGATGGCACAGAGCGCCCGTGCGCGGTCTTCCTGGACCCGCTGCCGGTCCCTCCTCGAGAGGAAGGTCTTCAGCTCCCGCCCGAGATCCTTTAAGGCAAGATCGATCTCCTTCTCGATCTCGGGGATGGCCGCGATGGCGTCCTTGGACTCGCTCGTGAAGGGGACGTTCGTCGAGGCGACGTGGACCAGGATGAGGGCGGGCCCGGCGGGGAGGCCGTCCTGGGAGAGGCCGTAGTTCCTCCAGTTCACCCCGGCGATGGCCTGGGTGATGGCACAGGCCCCCTGCTGGTACATGAGGGGGACCCGGTTTGCGAACCTGAGGATGACCGCCTTCTCGTCAGAGGGGAGCCTCCCCCCGTAGCCGATGGCCGTCTCCACGACGAAGGGGTGGCCGCTGTACACAGACGGCGGACGGGTCCTTGCCTTGACGAAGTCCAGCTGGAACTCCTTGTCCAGGCTCTTCCTGATGAGCTCCTCGCCGATGGGCGAGAGGCACTGGGTGGTCGGGGGCGCGGGGATATTGACCGCCTGCATGGCGGCAAGGAGGGCCTTCTGCTCGTCGGCCGAGAGGGTCTTCGCCTTCTTTGAACCTGAGAGACCGGCTTTCTTCGCGATCTCGTCGGCCGCCTTCTTCCCCACCCTGCTGAAGGACTCGACGAGGAACCCCTCCAGGGTGAGGGGGCTCTCCATCACCATCCGCTTGAGGAGCCCGATCTCGATCCCATGGGGGTGGGGCTGGATGGGGCAGGGGAGCGGGATGGGGTCATGGCTCACCCGGTCGAAGGTGGAGACCTCCCCCTCGATCTCAGCCCGGATCCGTGCGTGGGGGTTCACCACCGAGGTGTACTTCAGGTAGTCGACAAGGCGCTTCTTTGCCGCGAGGGTCGCCCGGAGCTCGATCTCCACCCGGGTCCCGTGGGTCCGGTCCCACTCCACCTCCTTCTGGGAAACCACTTCGGGCTCGTTTACCTCGATCTTGATAGCGAGCTCGAATCGGTGCGCAGGCCCCTTCGGATCGGTTCGGGAGATGACAAGCGAGGGAACGCCTGTCGTGAGCTGGGCGTAGAGGACCGCTGCCGAGATCCCGATCCCCTGCTGCCCCCGGCTCTGCTTGATCTGGTGGAACCGTGAGCCGTAGAGAAGCTTGCCGAAGACGAAGGGGACCTGGGCCGGGACGATCCCGGGACCGTTGTCCTCGACTGTGACCCGGAAGACCTCGTCGGAGATCTTCTTCACCTGGACGAGGATATCCGGGAGGACCTCGGCCTCCTCACAGGCGTCGAGAGCGTTGTCCACCGCCTCCTTCACGGTGGTGATGATCCCCCTCGTCGGGGAGTCGAAGCCCAGCAGGTGCTTGTTCTTCTCGAAGAACTCGGCGATGCTGATGGCCCGCTGCTTCCTGGCGAGCTCGTCAGCGAGGGACAGACTTCATCACCTCAGTGACAGCGTCTTCAAGTTTCATCTCGAGCTGGATCTCGGTGTGGAGGTCTTTCAGAGTTATCATGCCGGCATCCGCCTCCCTGTCCCCAATAATAGCTGCGAAATCTGCAACTTTCGCCGCATGTGACATTTTCTTATTGATGTTTTGGTCGGTGAGGTCTAGGAGGACGATGATCTTCTTTGCCCTCTTGTACTGTAACTCATTGATGGGCGTCTCTTTGAAGGATGCCTCCCTGAAAGCCCGCGCAATGGCAAATACTTGTTTTTTTCCCTTTCCTTTGGAGATAATCATGACCACCGGCCATTTTTCAACGGAAATATTCTTCACACTCTTAAGAGAGACTATTATCCTGTCAAAACCGAGAGCAAAACCCGTTGAGGCCACGTCGTCACCGCCGAAAAGCTTGGCAAGGCGATATTCGCCGCCTCCCAGTATCTGGTTTTCAGCCCCCAGGTTCTCCGCGAATCCCTCGAAGACTATGCCCGTGTAATAATCGAGCCCCCTGGCGATAGCAAAATTCCAGGTGAAAGAAATGTCCTCTTTCTGTAATATCACATTGAGTGCTTCAATTCGTGGTTTTTCAGGGACATACTCAATTATATTCCAGAGATCTTTCAAACTTTTCACATTGGCCAGGTTTTTTAGATTATGAACAAGATTCTGCCAACTTAATGGCAGATGTACATTTTGTTTGGTAGAATCATTTTTTTCTCTATTTTGATTATGCATTTCCTGCTGTTTGAAATAATTTTCAAGACCTTCGAAATCCCTCTTATCAAGAAATCTCATGACGTGATTCTGAAGGGAGGGATCAAGATCGGAGAGGATCTTCTTCATCGGTGCGAGGTGTCCGACTTGCAGCTTATATTCGATACCTGTTGCCTTGAGTAGGTCGTCAGCAAGCAGGATTACCTCAGCATCTGCCTCGGGGGTATCTGCACCGATCAACTCGATACCGAATTGCCAGAACTGCCTGTACCGACCCTTCTGGGGGTCTTCATACCTGAAGCAGTCAGCAAAATAAAACCATCTGAGAGGTTTCGGGAGGAACCGTGCCTCATTCACATACATCCGGAGAACCGGTGCGGTGATCTCCGGCCGGAGCGCCATCTTTAACCCTTTCTTGTCCTCAAAGGCATACACCTCGTTGATGATCCCTTCCCCGGACTTTATCGTGAAAAGATCCAGGTGTTCAAATGCGGGGGTACAAACCTCCCGGTATCCCCAGGAGCATGCACGATCGCGCAGCTTCTCCTCGATGGTTCTCCGCTCTTCCATCTCATCCGGTAAAAAATCCCGTGTCCCTTTTGGTCTCTGGAGCATCCCGTCTCACCCGGTAATTCTATCCTGTTCCCTTATCTTTTCTCCGGCCCGTCTTCCCCAGGAGCCGGTTGAGAGCCGGTTCATCCGTGAAGACCTTCTCCCTCTTCTCCCTCCCCTGGAGATAGAGGGCGAGGAGGATGAGGCCGAGCCCGACGATCTCGTCCCAGATGAGAGCAACATTGATGGCTATCAGGGAGAGCGTGGCATACGCCACCCCGTGATATGCCGCGGCACGGTAGCCGGGGAGGGCCGTCCGGAGGAAGATCCGTGCGTCCCTGAACCAGAGGAGGTAGGTGACCGCAACACCGAATCCGGCGACAAAGAGGAGGTAGCTCATGGCAAATACTAATTAGGATACGGACGCCCATATCTCTATTCAGTCGGCCATGCAGCCCCATGCAACGCTCCACGACCTCCTGGAGGCCTTCCGCCGGGGGGAACTCTCCCGGGAGGAAGCGGCCACCCGGATCGAGGGGCTCCGGATCGAGCAACTGGAGGAGTTCGCCCGCCTGGACCTCGGGAGGGCGGCCCGGTGCGGGGTCCCCGAGGTGATCCTCGCCGAGGGGAAGTCCCCCGGCCAGCTCGCCGTGATCGTGGCACGGACCGTTGCGGCCCAGGGGCGATGCATCGTCACCCGGGTGACCCCCGATCAGGCAGACGAGATCCGGAGACGGTGCGGCGACGAGTTCCAGGTGGAATACCGCGAGGTCCCCCGGGCCCTCGTCGCCTTCCGGATCCCGCTCACCGAAAAGACCGGGGGGATCGTGGCCATCCTCACCGCAGGGACCGCCGACCTCCCTGCCGCAGAGGAGGCACGCCTGATTGCTGAGGAGATGGGATGCACCGTGCGGACGGCGTACGACGTGGGGGCCGCGGGGATCCACCGGCTCTTTCCTGCCCTAAAGTCGGTACTTGATGCCCACGTCTTCATCGTGGCAGCGGGGCGGGAGGGGACCCTCCCCGCGGTGGTTGCCGGGCTCGTGGACCGGCCGGTCATCGGCCTCCCTGTCTCGTCCGGCTATGGCTATATGGGGAAGGGGAGGGCGGCCCTCGCCTCCATGCTCCAGTCCTGCTCGGTCCTTGCTGTCGTGAATATCGACGCGGGATTCACCGCGGGGGCGTTCGCGGCACGGATCGCAACCATGGTGGCATGCCCATGACCCGGGGGTTCTACATAGGACGGTTCCAGCCCTACCACAACGGGCACCAGGCGGTGCTGGAGCGGGCGGCCGCGTCGGTGGACGAGATCGTCATCGGCGTCGGGAGTGCGCAGCTCTCCCATGAGCTCGATAACCCCTTCACCGCGGGGGAGAGGGTCCTCATGATCACCCGCTCCCTCGCCTCGCTCGACCGGCCCATCTACGTCATCCCTATCGAGGATATCCAGAGGAACGCCCTCTGGGTCTCCCACGTGAAGTCCATGACCCCGCCCTTTGACTGTGTCTTCTCTTCGAATCCCCTGGTCATGCGCCTCTTTGCAGAATCCGGCCACGCGGTTCAGTCGCCGGACATGTACGAACGGCAGACCCATTCGGGTACAGCCATCCGGAGACGGATGCTCTCGGACGAGCCCTGGGAGCACCTGGTGCCCCGGGCCGTCATCGAAGTCATCCGCGAGATCGACGGGGTCGAGCGCCTGCGGCGGATTGCCCAGAGCGACTGATCAATCCTTTCGGTGCAATTCTCATGTTCAGGTTCCTGAAGGACTTCATGAAGGGTGAGGAGGCCCCTGCCGATTTCGGGATTGGGGACCTCCCGGCCTGGATTGATGGGGAGGAGGAGAAGGTGAGGCGGGACCTTGCCGCGCGGGTGGTGGCAACCCGGGCGGTGGTGCAGGACGCACGAAGGGAGATGGAAGAGGTGCTCTCAGGCTTCGATACTGCCTCCATGGATGAGGTTACCCACCGGAAACTCGCGGGGGTGACAGAGCGGTCCCTGCCCCTTTTTCTGAAGGCCATGAGGACAAGCCTCACCCGCGACCTGCCCGATGACCCCGAGGGGTTCTATCCTGGGGCCGGGGAGATCTTGAAAGGGTGCCTCTCAGCCTTCCGCGGGCAGGGGCGGTACCTTGCCTCCCGATTCCCCGAGGAGATGAAGGTGCTCAGGGAGGGGGTGGATACCATGGGGAGGGAGGTGAATGCCCTGACCCCCTTGATCTCGCGGGCCCGCGATCGCATCCACGGGCTTGCAGATCTCAGGGAATCGCTTGCACAGTACAGGGATGCGAAGAGACGGGCAGCAGTCGGGCGGGAGGAACTCCATTCCCTCGAAGAGGAGGAACGGGCATCCAGGCTGTCCCTTGAAGGCGTAACCCGTGCCATCGGGGACCTCGAGAAGGGGGAGGATTGGCTTCTCTACCAGAAGGAGCTCTCGAGGATCCGGACCCTTGAAGGGGACCGCGATGAGGCGGCACGCCTCTACCGGGCTGCCGCGGCCACCGCCGCCCATCTCTTCAGGAAAGGGGAGAAGATTGCATTACGGAAGAGGGATCGCGAGGCCGCACGGGTCCTCCACGAGGGAATCGAGCTCCTGGACCGGGATCCCCCTCTCGCGGAGGATGCGGCATCGGGGATCATTCCCCCGGGCCAGACGGCAATAGCTGCCATGGTTGCGTCGGGAGATCTCACCCTGAAGAATAAGGAGGAGATCGATCTTCTCCAGGCGCGAGGGCCCCTCGTCCAGGTAATCACGGAGATCTCAAGGAGATTCCTCGGGATCTCGGGCGAGGTCACGTCTGCACAGGATGCCATCCTCTCGCGACCTGCCTTCGTAAAGAGCAGGGACCTGAGGAGGGAAAGGGAGGAGCTGGAGAAGCGGATTACCCTCGCAAACGGGAGGCTGGACCTGGCGAAGAAGGAGGTTGCGGAACTTGAGGATCAGATCAGGATCCTGCTTGATGATGTCCGCCAGAGGGGTGAGGGCCTCTCCGGGAAACCCGTCCAGGTCAGGGATCCTGATATTTCCTGAAAAGCGGATGGGATGTGAGATATGAAAAGGGAACCGTAGGAGCGGGATGGTACCATTACCCCTGGCGCTCCTCGCCGATGAACCCGAGGAGGTTCTCCTCCAGGTCCCCGGCCCGCTGGTAACGTCTTCCCGGTTCCTTCTCCAGGCACCGCATGATGATCCCATCCACGGGCCTGGCAGCCAGGTTCAGGGATGACGGGAGGACAGGGGCCGAGTTCAGGATCCTGCCCGTGATCTCGGCAATGCCCTCACCGGTGAACGGGGGCTGGCCGGTGACAAGCTCAAAGAAGATGCCCCCCGCACCCCAGATGTCTGTACGCACGTCTGCACTGCCGTACCGTCCCGGGTCGACCTGCTCCGGGGCCGCATAACGGGGCGAGAACCCATGGATATCGGTTGCTGTCGCTCCCCCGAGGAACTTCGAGAGCCCCCAGTCCCCGATCTTCGGCTCAAGGGTATCGGTGAGGAGGATGTTCCCGGGCTTCAGATCCCGGTGGATGATGCCCCGGTCATGGGCAAAGGCGAGACCCCGCGCGATGCCGGCAACGATGCGGGCGGCTGTCCTGATATCGAGGGGCTTCCCGAGCTCTTCGAGGGACCTGGGGAAGAGCTCCATCTCTACGTACGGGACCGGGAGAATGTTCGCGCCGAGGATCCGAGCTATATTCTCGTGCTTCAGTCCTTCCCAGGTGCGCATCTCCTTGAGGAATGCCATCCCGGTCACCTCGTCCATGGTAAGGGGGACCTTCACGGCAACGATCCTCCCGCTGTCCTTTCTCCGGGCGCGGAAGACACGCGAGACTCCCCCGCTCCCGATGACCTCCGGTTCCGAGAACCGGTTGAGGAGGTCCCGCGGGAAGCTGGACGGGAGATAAGGGTCCCGGGGAGCCCTCTCCCCGATCGTGATTCCGGTGGGGTCTCCCCCGGGGTCCCCTTCCCCGCGCCGCTGCCCAGCCGGGGATCTCATCCTGCGATGCTGCCAGAAGGCGAGGACCGTCGAGGTAAAAGTCACCCCTCCGAGGGCAAGGAGGATCCTCCTCACCGGAACCGGTGAGAGGGGGATGAGGATGAGGAGGGCTGCTGTTGCTGCCGCGGAGAGGAACGGGTGGTAGCGGGAGAGCACGGGCGCAGGGCGGGAACGGTATGCTGCAAGAGCCAGGCCGAAAGACGAGAAGCCCAGGAACGCGAGGAGGATGCAGAGGGAGACGGGGGCCACCCCCTCGCCCCGGGGGGCCAGGCGGAGGGCAAGGGCATTCGCGAGGAGGATCGATGACGAAAGGGTGATGAGGCCGAGAATACCCTGCCCTGCCGCAAGGATGATCCCCTCCCTCGGGGAAAGGGTGGAGGCGCACGAGGGCGATCGCTCGCGATCGGCCCAGTAGATGATGGAGAAGGCGAAAGCCCCGAGGCCGAGGATCGCGAGGTCGACGAGGGGGAGGAGTTTCAGGATCGCCGCGATCACGGGCTGGGGCGTGGGTGTCGCCATCAGGAGCTGCCTCCCATCGTAACCGTCCCTGTGGGGGTGCTCTTCCCACGGATGAAGGGCACCGCCAGCCCTGCCTCAGGTCCTGCGGGCATTCTCTGTCCCATCATCCTTCGTGACCTGGGCTGTGCTGGAGGGGTCCAGGGCCGGGGGGATGGCCAGGATGAGCCTTGCCCCTGTCATCCCCTGCCCAAGCTCAAGGAGGTCCCCATTCCTCAGGGCGACCGCCTCGTTCCGCGGAACCTTCTTCCCGTTGATGAAGGAACCTCCCGTGCTCCCGCTGTCCTCGAAGGTTACACCCTTCTCCACCCCGATCTTTCCATGGGGGCGGGAGATGCGGGTCACCGCCTGGTAGGAATCATCGAGGACGATGTTCCGATCCGGATCGGCTGCTCCTGGCTTGCCGGGGTCCCGGCGCCCCACCCTCGTCTCCCCTGCCCCGAGGGTGAAAGCCCTGCCATCTTCCTTCCCCCCCATCACCACGACCATCGGGGAGCTGCCCAGGAGGGCCCCGCTCACCCCACCCTTCACCCGGTTGAGGCGCTCGTCCAGGGTCCGGTCCACCCCTGTGATCCGGAGGTTGGAGAAGATCCCGAGAGTGCGGACGATCCTCTCCAGGCTCCCGGGGAGGAGAGAGTACTCCCAGACCGGATGCACCCCCTTGGAGGTCTCCCTGCCGATCCCTGCCTCCTTCCGTATGACCCCGATGGAGAGGAGCCTGTCGAGGTGCTTCTTGGTATTCTCGTAGCTCGTCTCCGTCTCCCGTGAGATGGAGGTGACGTCCATGGGCCTCTTCTCCAGGAGCTTGAGGATCCGGAGCCTGGTGCTGCTCGAGAGGATGTCAAGGTAGGCCGAGAGCTCATCGATGATATCCCCGTCCTCCGCCCCTGTCACGGTGTCGGAGATCCTACCGCTGCTCATGGAAGGATCTTCATCCTCCTGCCTCATCAGGCTGCCGCACGCCGAAAACAGGGCCGAAGTGGTAAATGCATCCCCTCCCGGGTGGTTTGTTCACCACGGCTGAACCACAATATTGTTCATCGGAGCATGCAAAAGCTAGGTGATGGCAGAAGGGTCTTCTCTCATAGACCGGCGGAACTTCTGGATCCTGGTACCTCTCCTCTCCTGGGGTGGGGTCCTTGCTGGGGCGGTTCTTCCCTTCTCACCGCCCTACCTCTCCTTCGGGGCCATCGGGTGCGTGCTTGGCTCCGTCGCGATCGCGGTGCTTGCATTCAGGAAGAAGAGGAAGGATATCGTCTCCCTCTGTACACCGATCTTTGCAGTCATCATCTTCATCACCCCCCTGGAGACGCCCCCGGGGCTCCTGATCCAGATGCTCTATGCTGTGACCCTCACTGCCCTCGTAATCCGGCTCGAGAAGAGGTTCTCCTGATATGATGGATGACCGTGGGGTTTCGTGATGGACAGGTTCCTTTCCGAGTATATTGGCAGGGTCAGGCCGGCGTTTTCGGCCATCCCGAGAGACGCGGCCCACCAGGTTGCCTTTGCATTCCTCTCCTACAGGTTGGGGATCTACCACGATGCAGTGACAAGGTGCGACCAGGCACTGAAACTCATTGAGGGGCGCCCGATCCCCGGAGTCCTCGGGAGGGGCCTGAAGATCGTCCGCGAACGGGCAGCAGCCCTATCCCAGGCCCAGTATGACGCCAAGCTCCCCTTCCTCTTCTCAAAAGAGGATCTCCCCCTCGGGATCATCGATCCGAAAGAGCCGGTTGCGGATGCCGATCTCTTCCAGCTGACCGATGCCCTCCTCCTCCTCTATGCTGCAGCCCTTACTGCTTCGCCCGATGACGAGCAGGCCCTGGAAGAGCAGGAGAAGTACATTCTCCAGCTCATTGCCACGTACCGCAAATCCCTGAAAAAGTAAAAGGCATGTCCCTCCCCTGGACGGGGATCGGGATCTTGCTTGTTCTCTCGTTCATTGCAACGTACCGCAGGGCCCTGAAAAAGTAAAAGGCATGTCCCTCCCCTGGACAGGGATCGGGATCTTGCTTGTTCTCTCGTTCATTGCAACGTACCGCAGGGCCCTGA
>CAZKEV010000057.1:10108-11341 GCA_964551875.1 uncultured Methanomicrobiales archaeon
AAAAGTGAGAGGCCCACCCCCGTCTCACGGAACAGGGATCTCCGTATCAAAGAACGGGGCGGGATCAGAGCGAGTCGAGGCTGATCTTCTCGAAGTCCTGGGCAGCCCGGGCGATCTCCGTGACCCCGAAAGCGGTCTGGACCGTGGAGATCTCGAGCTCGATGGCGACATTGCAGACGTAGTCCAGGATATCCACCGAGAGCTCCTTCTTCTCCCGGGACTTGCGGACCTGGTCCATGAGGTCCTTCAGCTTCTCGGGGGGCTCCATGCGGAGCTTCGCAAGGCTGATCACGCACATGTAGATCCTGGTCAGGTTGCGGTCAGGCCCGGTGATCGTGTCAAAGAAGTTCCGGATGACCTGGGCCTGGTAGATCTCTGCCCTCATACGTAACCGGAGGTTCGAGAGTCCGCTTTAAATAGTTGCTGGTACCCGGGGCGTATTACGGCGTTTTTCGCCTCACCTGCGGGTGGAGACTATCTTCACGACATCCCGGTCCTTGAGCTGGTGGGTGTCCTTCACCCGCATCTTGGTGCGGGCATCCAACGCGTACAGGAAGCCCTCCCCGATCTCGGTATGCACCCGGAAGGCAAGGTCGCGGGGGGTGGAACCCTTCTTCATGAGGAAGGCGTCCGGGAGCACCCGGCCCTGGCTGTCGGAGTACTTGTGCTCATCCTCCACCGGGTAGACCACCATGAGGTCGAGCAGGGAGAAAATCGCGAAGTTCAGGGCCTCCTGGACCCCGGTTCCATTGAATTTCTTCATGACTCCTGCGATCCTCTCGAGACCCGCCTTCTGGGCCGGGTTGAGGATCCCAGGTTTCAGGATGGAGAAGGAGGGATCGCCGGGGAGGTACTTCACGATGCCGGCAGAGGCCGCGTTCCGGAGGGCGAGCTCCCCTGCGCTCGTGGCGAAATGGATCCCCCTGGGACGCAGTCCTTCGACCAGGGCATCCGGGGCCTCGTCCACCCGGTTCCCCACGAGCATCATGGGTTTTGCGATTGAGAGGAGCCTCCGGCAGAACCGGACAAGGTCCGGTTCCTGGGCCCTCACAAGATCCAGCCCGGACTCGAGCTCCACCGCCTTCACCTGCTCGAGGGTGATGCCCAGGCCCGCGATGAGCTCGGCGATGGCAATCACCATGGACGATGCCTTTGCCTGGGACCCGCGCTGGATCTTAGACCAGTGCTTCTCCAGGATCCCGTAGAGCCACATGGACATCTCGTACTCGAGGA
>CAZKEV010000058.1:0-10927 GCA_964551875.1 uncultured Methanomicrobiales archaeon
CCTGGGCCTTCTCCAGGGCGGCGAGGGTCTTGTTGATGTTCTCCTGGAGGTTGGAGACCTCGTTCTCCTCCTTCCCGACCTTGAGGCGGGCAGAGAGGTCCCGGGTCATCCCGATCCTCTTCACATCGGTGGAGAGCCGGGAGATGGGGGAGAGGATGGAGCTGTCGAGGAGGTAGAGGAAGACGATCGCAAAGATGAGGACGAGGATGATGTACGAGAGGGTGAAGTAGTCCAGGGTCGCCTGGCCCTGGGCATAGATCTGCCTGGGGAGCTTGGTCTTGATGATGAGGATGGGGGTGCTGTAGAGGTCCGTTATCTGGGCATAGCCGGCGATGGTCGTCGGGCTGTCAGGCTGGATGAAGATGGACCTGTTCCCGTCAAGCTCGACCTGGGCCGCCCGGACATCGGCCGGGCTCCCGGGCTCGCTCCTCCGGTACATCACGACCTGCTGGTTCGTGAGCTGCCCGATCCGCTGGATCTCGTTCTCGTCAAGGAACCGCCCGACGATGAGGGTCCCACGGCTCACCCCGTCGTAGTTCTTCGTGGTGATGGGAGCAGAGGCGACCATCACCGGCCCCTCGGAGAGCATCAGGAACCCGCTCAGGCTGCTGTTGGTCCGGGAAAAGGACCTGAGGACCTGGTTCCCCATCACCATCCCCGCGATGTTTCCGGGGAGGGGCTCCTCCTGGCTGGAGGCCAGGTCGAAGGCCTTTGCGTAGAAGATCCCCCCGGAGGTGTTCAGGAAGACCATGAAGTTGAGCCTGCCACTCGTGAAGGTCTCGGGCCCGAAGTTCTTCTCGATGTACTTGAGGTTCCCGTCCTTCAGGAAGGTGTAGGTGTCATCCCTCGGGGCCCAGGCCCTCACCACGGTGTCAAGGGAGGTGAGATCCTCTGAAAGCAGGTTCATGAACCGGTTCATGTTCTGCTGGGTATTCCTTTCTTCGAGCGAGACGAAGGCCCCGAGCACGATCCCGTGGGTGATGGCATAGAAGGCGATGAGGGTACAGGTGAGGGTGACACCGACGATGATCAGGAGTTTTCTGCGGAGATCCATTTCTGTACCTGACGCCCTGGAGAGAGGAGGGGCCTGCTTTAACTTATTTATCATTTTTTATAAGTTCCCAATAATACTTCTCCCTCAGGGCCCCTCCACCCCTCCCCCATCCGGAGACCTCCCGAAGGCTTCCTGGGACCCGGGATGCGCGGGTGCGGTTTTTTCCTGCCAGAGAGAAGGATTTTATCTCTTTTTTCCCCATATTCCTCTATGGGTGTCAGATGCATCGAGCTCCCCGGGATCGGGACAAAATACGAACTGGAGACAGAGAAAGGGGACAGGGTCGCCATCATCTTCATGGGTTCGCGCAAGTTCCAGCTCTATATCCTTGAGAAGGGGAAGGGCTCCCCCTCCGCGGCCGAGCTCACCGCCGCAGAGGCGAGGAGGCTGGGGAGCCTCCTCTCGGGGGCCATCATCGAGGCCGAGAAGGAGGCGGTCGAGATCGCGTTCTCCGCCCTCTCGGACCTCCGGATCCGGGTCCACACCTATGTCATCAAGAAGCACCTTGCAGGGAGATCCATAGCCGAGCTCCAGGTGCGGACGAAGACCGGTGCAACGGTCGTCGCCGTCTCCCGGAAGGGGACGAACATCATCAACCCACTGCCCTCCTTCACCTTCGAGGACGGGGACATCGTGGTCGCCATCGGGGACACCGACCAGCTGGAAGAGTTCGAGCGCCAGATCCTGGGGAACTGATGGAAGAGATCGCCCTCGCCCTCTTCATCTGCCTCATCCTCGCCCTTGTCTCGAAGCGGTACTCCCTCCCGCCCATCCCATTCTACATCATCGCCGGGATATCGATCGGGAAGAGCGGCCTTGCCATCGTCCCTGCTGATACCTACTCCCAGTACCTCTCCTCCCTCGGCCTCATCTTCCTCCTCTTCTACGTCGGATTGGAGATGCGCCCGAAGTCCCTCCGGGAACGGGGGCGCACCATCCTCCTCTCAGGCGTCATCGACCTGAACGTGAACCTCCTCATCGGCTTTGCCGCTGCCCTCCTCCTGGGGTTCCGGCCCCTCGAGTCCTTTATCCTGGCATCTGCCTTCTACATCAGCAGCTCTGCGATGGCCATCGCATCCCTCGTCGAGAACCGGAGGCTCATCCTCCCCGAGGCCGAGACCATCGTCTGGATGATGGTCTTTGAGGACGTGCTCCTCATCCTCCTCATCTCCCTCTTCTCCGCCCAGGCGGAAAAACCCCTCACCTTTATCATCCTCACCGTCGCCGTGCTTGCCGCCACCATCCTGATCGTCAGGGTTCTCCAGCGCCCCATCAAGGCCGTCCTCATGCGGACCGATGACCTCCCGTCGCTCCTCACCTTCACCGCGGTCATCTCCTCCACCTACCTCGCGAAGCTCCTGAAGATCCCCGATGCCCTCGTGGCCATCATCCTCGGCTCCTCCCTCGCAGCGACGAGCGGGGCCGCCCTCGACAGGCTCTCCCAGCCCTTCCGGGAGGTCTTCCTCGTCCTCTTCTTCGTCTTCTTCGGGATCACCATCGACTTCTCGGGAGGGTTCTCCCCCGTCGTCGCATCGGTCCTCTGCATCCTTGCTATCGGGTCCAAGATGCTATCGGGAGTCCTCGTCGGGTGGGGCCTCCATGGCTCGGTCCTCTCCGGTATCGAGATCGGCGCAAATACCCTCGGCAGGGGGGAGTTCTCCATCGCCCTTGCCGCCATCTTCGGCTCGGCAACCATCTCCGCGACAGTTGCCATCCTCGTGGTCTCGACCTCCCTCGTCGGGTCCTTCGCCGCACGGTACAGCGAGGGGCTGAAGGAATGGATTGGGAGGGCGAGGAGGGGAGCATTCCTTCCTGTCGCGGGAGGCCAGGCAGAGTGACGGGAGAACACCGGCATCCCGGGTACCGCGGGAGCGGGAAACCTTTTTTCATCCCTGCACGATACACACTTCCAGAACTCTCATTACATGGGTGGTTGTCATGAAAATTCTCGTTGTCTATTACTCCATGTTCGGCCATATCCACCGGCTCGCGGAGGCGGTGGCTGCAGGGGCCGCGGGGGTCGACGGCGTCTCCGTGGACCTGCGGAGGGTCCCCGAGACCCTCCCCCAGGAGGTCCTGGAGAAGACAGGGGCACTGAAGGCACAGAGGGCCTTCTCCCATGTCCCGATCTGCTCCAGAAATGACCTGGGGAACTACGATGCCATCGTCTTCGGGACCCCGACGCGTTACGGGAACATGTGCGGCCAGATGCGCCAGTTCCTGGATGCCACCGGATCCCTCTGGGTCCAGGGGGCCCTCGCGGGGAAGGTGGGCTCGGTCTTTACCTCATCGGCGACCCAGCACGGGGGGCAGGAGTCCACCATCCTCTCCTTTCACACGACCCTCCTCCACCACGGGATGATCATCCTCGGTCTCCCCTACCTCTTCGCCGGCCAGAGCCGGACGGACGAGATCACCGGCTGCTCCCCCTACGGGGCGTCCACCATCGCGGGCCAGGGAGGAGACCGGTGGCCGACCGAGAACGAACTGGCTGGTGCCAGGTTCCAGGGGAAGTACGTTGCCCTCGTCTCATCGAAGATCACGCCCCACCGGGATGCCATCATCGCCACCCTCACCCGGTGATCCCGCCTCCCCCGAAGGCGCGGCCGGGCTGGAGGTCAGGGAAAGGGAGGTCCGCCACCCGACCATCCAGGTGCTCCCCTCAGGAAAGGTGAGGGTCACCGTCCCGCCGGGAACCCCTGTCCATCCCCTCATCGAGAGGAACTCTGCCTGGATCGAGAGGAAGAAAGGGGAGATAGAAGAGATCTCCCGGGACAGGACAGAACAGGAGGGGAGGATACTCCTCGAAGGGAGATTCTATCGCCTGGAAGCCGGCCCCTCATGCGGGATAGAGGAGGGGGAGGGGGTGGTCAGCTATACCTCTCCGAGGGACCTCAAGCTCTTCCTGAAGGATCGGCTCAGGGACGACCTCCTCCCCAGGCTGGAGGCGCAGGCGGGACGGATGCAGGTCCAGATAGCGGGGATGACCGTCCGAGAGCAGCGGAGCCGGTGGGCGAGCTGTTCCCCCGGGGGGAGGATCAGTGTGAACCTCCGGGTCCTGGCGCTCCCCCCGAATATCCGCGACTACCTGGTGGTCCACGAACTCTCCCACCTCCTGGAACCGAACCATTCACGGAGATACTGGAAGAGGGTCGGTGCATTCTTCCCCGAGTACCGGTATGCCGAAGAGGAGCTGAAGAAGTACTGGATCCTCGTCGAGAGGGACGGTATCTGGGAAGTGCTGAAGAGAGTGTAGAAAGAGGAGGGAGGAGAGGAAGGGGAGGGTTCCTTTAATCCTTTTTCGAGACTCGACATATTATCTTGGAGGTGCCCGGGAGGGGCAGGAAAAGAGGGAACGGGGGAGGAGAAGGGGTTCCTTTAATCCTTCTTCGAGACTCGACATATTATCTTGGAGGTGCCCGGGAGGGGCAGGAAAAGAGGGAACGGGGGAGGAGAAGGGGTTCCTTTAATCCTTCTTCGAGACTCGACATTATCTGGGAGTGCTCGGGAATGTGAGGAGACGAGAGCAAGGGAGAGGAGAGGGAGGTCCCCTTAATCTTTCTTCGAGATGGTCCGTTCCAGGGACTCGCGGACCGCCCGCTGGATGGACTCGTCCTCGTCCTTGAGGGCCTGGATGAGCGGCTCGACGGCACGGCCGTCCCCGATATCCCCGAGGGCCACGGCGGCGCCCTTCTTCACGCCCTTGTCCCGGTCCTTCATTGCCGCGATCAGGGGCTCGACCGCACGGCGATCGCCGATCTTGCCCAGGGTCCAGGTTGCCACATACCGGACCCCGGCATCTTCGCTCGAGAGAGCCTCGATGAGGGATTCGACCGCGGGCTCGCCGATGTGCACGAGCACGTCCGCAGCGCCCATGCGGACGAAGACGCTCTCGTCCTTCAGGACGTCGATGAGAGGGGCGATCGCCCGCTCGTCGCTCATGGCCGAGAGGGCCCCGGTCACGTTCTCCCGGAGCTCCGGGTTCTTCAGGGTCCCGATGAGGGGGGCGAGGGCCCGTATGTCCCGGATCTTCCCGAGGGCCACCACCGCCTCCCGCTGCACCTCGAGGTCTTCATCCGAGAGGAGCTCCACGAGGGGGCTCACCGCATACGGTTCCCCGATCCTCCCCAGGGCGATGGTCGCCTCCTTCCGCACGCCGGCTGAGTTGTCGCCGAGAGCCCTGATGAGGGGCTCCACCGCACGGCGGTCCCCGAACCTCCCGAGCACCCGGGCCGCGGACCGCCGGACCGGCTCATGGGAGTCGGCAAGGGCAGCGATGAGCGGCTCGACCGCTGGCTCGCCGATCTCGAAGAGGACCTCCTCGACGTCTGTCCTGAAGATCTCGCCCTCCCGCCTGAGGGCATCGATGAGGGTCGGGACCGAGAGCTCCCCGGCCATGGCGAGGACCCAGGCAGCGCTTGCCTTCATCTCCTCGTCGTCCTCCGAGAGGGTCTGGATGAGGGGCTTGATGGCAGGTTTCCCGATCCCCGCAAGGGCCCGGGCACCTTCCCTCCGGATCCCGCTGCCACCGGACCTCATGGTCTCGATGATGGGTTCCACCGCGCGGCCGTCACCTATCCTCCCGAGGGCCTCCACCGCGTAGCCCTTCACCCAGGGATCTTCGGCAGCGAGGGCTTTCAGGAGCGCAGGGACCGCAGCCCGGTCGCCGATCTTCCCCAGGGACTCCGCGGCCATGCACCTGAGGAATCTATCCTCCCCGTCAAGGGACTCCATGAGGGCCTCGACGGCGCCCGGGTCCCCGAGCCTCCCGAGGACCGAGGCGGCCTGCCTCCGCACATAGCGGTCCTCGTCCGAGAGCGCGTTGGAAAGGGCCGGGACCGAGGCCTCGCCGAGCTTCTCCAGCTCGTTCCAGGACCCCTTCGAGATGAGGAAGTATGCCCGCTCCTCGTCCGAGAGGGGGCTCCAGCCGAAGGTGGAGAGCACCCTGATGATCTCCTTCTGGGCTGCCCAGTGGGCCTTCTTCAGCACCTCGACCAGGGCATCCACGGACCGCTCGTCTCCGATATCCTCGAGGACCTTTGCCACCTGCCGCTGCACATCCCAGTCCTCCTCCTGGAGTGCCCGGATGAGGGGCTCGACGGCAGGGGCCTTGATGGTGACCAGGATCCGCTGCGCCTCCTTCCTGATGGCCCAGTCCTCGTCCCTCAGTGCCCGGATGAGGGCCTCGACCGCCCGGTCCTTCATCACCGCAAGGGTGTTCGCCGCCCGCTCGCGGACATCGTCGTAATCGCTCTTGAGGGCCTGGATGAGCGAGTCGAGCGCGGGGGTGCCGATGGTCCCGAGGGCGATGGTGGCATAGCACCGGACATAGGTGTCGATATCCCGGAGGGCATCGATGAGGGGCGAGAGGGCACGTTCATCCCCCATCTTTCCCAGGGCGCGGGCAGCCTCGCCCCGGACGTCCTCGTCCCGGTCCTTGAGCGCCCCGATGATGGGCGCCACTGCCTGGAGATCCCCGATCTCGCCGAGCGCCCGGGCTGATGCACCCCTGACCCGCGCATTCTCATCCTTCAGGGCCCGGACGAGGTGATCAACCGCGAGGGGATCCCCGATCCTCCCCAAGGCCTCGGCAGCCTCGGCCCGGACGAGCTTGTGCCTGTCCTTGAGGGCCCGGATCAGGTGGTCAACGGCCTTCGGGTCACGCATCTCCCCGAGGGCACGGGCCGCCTGGGATCGCACCATCTCGTCCTTGTCATTAAGGGCCCGGATCAGGTGGTCAACCGCCTTTGGGTCACGCATCTCGGCCTGGGGAACGGCCGGGGCCCGGGGACCCTTCTCGCCCATTCTGGAAGCTTCCTTTTCTCTCCTGGACTTCATCGAACTCCTCTCCTGTCTCTTTATGGCACGAAAGAGCCGGATTCACTCTCCCTGCGAGAGCTTCTCTTCCTCATTCGTTTGGTACAATTTATGTTCATGCCAACCTTCGTATTTCGACATCATTAAATGATGCAAGGGCATATTTTTACCCGGTGAACTCCAGTGCTGGTGAATTTTCTAAACCAATACCGGGCCAAAACTACCCGTGCGATGTATTTGAGTGCATGGGTAAAATTCCTTTCCCTTCTCTACGGTGCCCGCTTGAAGGGAGCCTCCCCGGAGATCCTTGATCCCTGGGTCGCCAAGTACGTGAATGACCTGCGAAACGGCAGGCGGGACCTCGCCGCTGACCTCCGGGCCCTGGGGGAGAACTGCCGGACCCCGAAGACCTGCCTGGGCTACCAGAGCGCGATCCGGACCCTCCTTGCAGGTGAAGATCTCTCCCTCTCCCCGGGGGAACAGAGGCACATAAAGCGCGCCAGGTCACCTTACCCCCTGACCCGGGAGGAGCCCCTCACCCCCGGGAGGATCCTGAAGACCATGGAGCACCTCGATACGCGGGGCCGGGCGATCCTCTATGTCCTGATCAGCAGCGGTGCGCGCCTCGGAGAGGTCCTCTCCATCGATCTCGGGGACCTGGACCTCGATTCCCGGCCGGCCAGGTTCCGGATCAGGAATGAGAGGGACGGGGTATCCCGGATGGCGTTCATCTCCCGGGAAGCGGTAGGGGCGATCCGGGTGTATCTCATCGTGAGGGACCGGTTCGTGGCCTCTGCCCGATCAAGGGGAGGGACGGGTGAACCGGGCCTCCTCTTCCCCCTCGGGACCCGTGCCTACGAGCAGATCTGGGCACGGGCCCTCTCGAAGGCGAGGCTGGAGAGGTTCGACCGGGTCACGAACAGGCGGACCATCACCCCCCGTGCCACCCGGCAGTTCTTTGCCGGACGGATGAAGACAGCTCTCCCGGAACCGGTGGTCAGTGAGATGATGGGGCATGCAGGGCATCTCCCGGAGTCGTACCGCAGGTATACCGAGGAAGAGCTGGCCGGGGCCTACCTCAGGGGTGAGCCGACTGTTACGCTCCACAGGAGTCATACGAAGGAGAGGGTAGAGAGGAAGATCGCCGAGCTCGAGAGGCTCGTGGGCCTCCTCCAGGAGAAGGTCGGGGAGAGGGACGTGGAGCTCGACCGGATCAGGAAGAGCCTCCTCAGAGACGGGGAGAAGGATCACGGGGATGAGAGGGCTGGAACGGGAAGTGGGAGGCAGCCCTGATCGCCGCCGCCCGTCAGGCCCCCCCATCTTCAGGCTTGATCCCCTCATCCCATGAGAATCAGGGGAGGGCTTATATCCCTGCGGGTACTCTCCCTTGGACTGAGGTCGTGCATATGTCAGACAGATCTCTCTCCCATCCAAGGATTTCCTGTGCCCTGGTGAGCTTGGGAATCCTCCTGATTCTCCTCTCCACCCCCGTGGTATTCCCTTCTGCTGCCCGGACGGATATCCGGCACATCGGGGTCGGGGATACGATCTTTGTGTACGAGCAGAACCTCGATATCACCGGCCTTTGGACCGGTGCGAACCCTGTCACTGCTCTCCGGAAGTACAAAGATGATAACCCTACCCTGGCCCTCATCCGGGAGGTCCCGGTCCAGGACGACACCAGTTTCAGCTCCATCCCCGAGGCGTTCGGGGGACTGTACGGGATCTATTATGCATTCAACCCGACGGACGGCGCTATGAGATCGGTCCTGATCACAGAGCCCTCGGTCTCCATCGACGCAGTACTCGCGAGCCCGAACCACTCAGATTCCATCCGGGGGCTCACCGTCTCGCCCTCGACCCGGATTGCCTTCAAGGTTATATCCGTGGAAGTGGGCTCTTCCTATCATGCAGGCGCCCTCTACCCCGCAACCATCGATATCGTTCTCACGACCCCCGGCGGGGCCCAGCTCACCTCAATCCAGGGGAATGACTTCTCGAGAATGAACGTGAGCGCGCAGGTCTTTTACTCCGATGATCCGGGAAGGCCTGGGGCAATCACCTTCGAGAACCTCGAGGCCGGGACCTACACCGTCCAGGCGAAGTGGAAGGACCCCGTCTCTTTCGACGAGCAGGCACCGGACTCCAATATTTACAGCTTCACCATCGGCGGAACTACCGTCTCCACAACCACTACCAGCCCGCCGACTACGACTGCCGGGATGACTACCCAGACTACCACCCCTCCGGTCCCCGGGACAACGCCGGCAACCTCACCCATTGTCACAACGACCCCCTCCACACCCACCTCGACGCCTCCCGTAACCACATCCATGGCGGGGACCCCGCAGCCACCCCCCACGCCCATACCCACCGGAACATGGCTGGCAGTCCTTTCGGCTGCCTTCGCTGCTCCTCTCCAGCTCAGGGGAAAGATACGGAGATACTGAGAGACGGGGGAATTGCCCCCCGAGATCCTGCCTTTTTTAGGAACAGAGCAGGGTGAGGCCCCCTCTACGCCCTTCCGTAGATCCCCACGATCTCACCCTGCGCAAGGATATGTCCGGCGAGGGCCTCTGCGAGCATCCTTCCGTCCCGTTTCCCAGAAAGGTTGATGGTCGAATCGAGGGCATAGACCGTGAAATGGTAGTGGTGTGGCTTCCCCTTCGGCGGACATGGCCCCCCGTATCCCGTACGGCCCATGTCATTCATCCCCTGGACAGAACCGGTGGGCAGGACATTCTTTCCGGGAGCGCCGGTGGGAATCGCCCCGGTCCCGGGCTGAATATTGTACGCCACCCAGTGGATGAAGGTCCCGCCGGGGGCATCTGGGTCGGTGACCAGTATGGCAATGCTTGCGGTCCCCTGCGGGACAGGACCCCATGACAGGGGGGGTGAGATATCCGTTCCATCGCAGGTGTGCAAAACGGGGATCTGCCCGTCCCTTGCGAAGGCATCGGACGAGACATCGAGGACAGGGGCTGCTCCCCTCCCTCCGGGAATGAGACATCCGGAGGAGATAAAGAGGAGGATGAGGGTGAGGTGCCGGGCGGCCCGGGCGCTTCCCTCCAGTATCTCGGTAAACAGTCGGAGATTCTTCATAGCTGGCACTGATGGAGCTTCACCCAGATAACCATTTGGATGAAAAAAGATGAGGATCAGATCTTCAGCTGGGCGAGGGCATCGTAGACCATCCTTCGGTAGACCGCAGGATCGGCATGGTAATGCTCCTCTGCCTTCTTCGAGTCGTCGGTCTTCCCGAGCTCCTCGAGTCGCTGGAGGGTGGCACGGGCCGTATCAAGCACCCAGAGGTCCCGGGTCTCCCGGTCGACCGTTGTGACCGATTCTGCCCTCACCGAGACGAGCATGGATCCCGTCTGGGACTCGAAGAGGTTCGGCTTCCCGATGACCGCAACAAAGGCGGGGGGCTCGATCCGGGCGATCTGCTGCATCGCCTCCGGCTGGTAGCTCCCTGCCATGAGGAAGAAGGTTCCGGTCGGGTCCGCTATCCGGGCATGGTAGAAGACGTTCTGGTCCCCGCGCCGTTCCTTCTCGGTGAGGGTGCCGACGAGAAAGATCCGGTTGCACCGGGAACCGGTGGGGAGCAGGACGAAACTCGGGCTCTTCTCGTCTTCGCCTTCCCTGAACTGGAGCTTCACCTCCCTGAGCTCCCCTGCAAAGACCCGGCGGGCAGGCTCCCGGTCGAAGGTCTGGCCCGGGCGGGGTCCCGCAGCCTTTCGTCCGTTCATCACTGGGCCTCACCTCCGGCCCGGTTCAGGAGCGCAGCAAGGTCGCCGGGGTCGAAGGCGATCTTCTGGCACTCTTTCACAAGGATCCTTCCGTCGATCTCGCTCCCCCTCACCTGGTAGTACCGCCCGAGAACCGTGTCCCGGATCCGGTAGAAGACCTCGTCCATCCCCAGGGGGCTCGACTCCGCAAGGGCGACCGCCTCATCGAGCTTCATCCCCGAGAGTGCCTCCACAATCTCCTTCTGGACGAGGATGTTCCTCGTGCGGATCCCGTCATCGAGGACACCCTTGATCCGCAGGTCATACC
>CAZKEV010000059.1:0-10767 GCA_964551875.1 uncultured Methanomicrobiales archaeon
GTAGCGACGGCGATGGCTACCTCGAAGTGGCTGCTGGAACCGATGAGGACAGAAGGCGCTGCAGACCTGTAATCAAGGTTAGCGAACCATGAGGCACTGAATGTAATCGCAATCATCGAGACATAGTGGAGCAAGAGAGGAACTGCAATGAGCGCTACGATGAGGGGCTGGGTAAGAATCAGTTCCCCCTCCAGCGAGAACATGACTATGAGGGTGGTAAGGAGAGCAACAATCGAGATCTTGCCAAGGGCAGTGCAAAACCTGCAAGTGAACCAGACTTCACCCATGCGTCGGAGAAGCAGCCTTCGCGAGATAGCTGCGAGCGAGACAGGAACCGCTATGAATAGGATGACGCTCAACAGGATCAGATCCCAAGGGACAGGAATGCTGCTGATGCCAAGGTAGAACGCAGCCTCCGCACCGTAGAGCGCAACCATGAGGAGGGCGTTAAAAGCTGTGTTGACAAGGCCTTGGCCGAGGTCTCCCTTGGCAAGCTTTATCCACCACATAACCATGGCGGTGCATGGTGAGATACCGAGCAGGATGGCTCCAGCGATGAACTGGGGATTGCCCTTAAGGAAGAGGTTTGCAAACAACACCATCAGCGGCGGTGCTATGACCCAGTTGGCGATGATGGTGATAAGCATCGGCTTCGGGAATTTGGTTGCTTTCTTGACGTCGTTGAAGCTGATACCGATCACCGTTGGGTACATCATGAGGAAGAGGAGGATGCCGATGGGGATCGATAACTGGCCGAACTTCAGAGAGTCCATGTACTGGCCAAACTGGGGCAGGAATCTGCCCAGAAGCAGGCCGATGACGATGCAGATGGCAATCCATAAAGTAAGATACTTTTCAAAGAGTCCAAGGGACACTTCTTCAGAGGTACCGGATGCAGATGTCATGTATTGGCTTCACCACCAGGACGGTCATATCCAGGGCGGGCCCAAAGCAGGAGCATCGAACTGAGCACGACCGATATGCACCCTGCTTCCTGATAGATGACCGCAGTAATCGGCGTGAGCAGGGCCTGGACACCGAGGGCAAGGCCGATGGCATTATAGACGATGGAAAGTCCGATATTAATCTTGATTCGCCTGAAGACTTTCTGGGACATCCAGATGAAGTCTACGAACTGCCAGAGATCATCCCGCATAAGGGTGATATTCGCGGTCTCGATGGCCACGTCTGTCCCCGCCGCACCCATAGCAACCCCGACATCTGCTTTCGCGAGAGCCGGGGCATCGTTGATGCCATCGCCGATCATCCCCACCAGCTGCCCCTGCTCCTGCAGATGCTTCACAACATCGAGTTTCTGTTCAGGCAGGAGGTTGGCCTGGAACCCATCGATGCCGATCGCGGCACTCACGGCCTTCGCGACCGTCGCATTGTCCCCGGTGAGCATGGTGATGTTCTTCATCCCCATCTCCTTCAGAGCCGTGATGGCCTGCGCAGTCCCGGGACGGACCTCATCGGCAACCGTGATGAAACCTGCGACCGTGGTATCCGCGGTTACCAGGATGACGGTTCTCCCCTTTTCAGTTTGTTCTGCAATGGTGCGTTTGATGTTTTCATCAAGGATGATCCCTTTGGCATCCAGAAACTCCCTTTTGCCGATGAACAGGCTCTTCTCTCCTGATCGCGCGGTGATGCCCATACCGATCTCGATCCTGAAGTCATCAGGGTCGGGGACTGTCAGTTTCCGGGCCGCTGCCTCTGCGAGGATCGCCCTTGCAAGGGAGTGTTCCGAGAACTTCTCCCCGATAGCGGCAAGGCGGACCACATCATCTTCCCCATACCCCTCTCGGGGAATGACTTCCATGACCTTCGGCCTTCCGAGAGTAAACGTCCCGGTCTTGTCCACGAGGAGCGTATCGAGCTTTCCGGTCAACTCCAGAAAAATACCGCCCTTGATAAGGATGCCCCGCCGGGCCATGTTGGAGATCCCGGCGGTAACCGCGGTCGGTGTGGCGATGGCAAACGCACACGGGCAGGCAACCAGCAGGATGGAGACAAATACGAGGATCTTCCCGGAGAGGAAGTACCCGATCACTCCAAGGATGAGGACCACGGGGAGGAACCAGACGGTGAACCGGTCGGCGATTCCCTGGATCGGGGCCTTTGTCGCCTGTGCCTCTTCGACAAGGTGAACGATCCGGGCAAGGGTCGTATCTTCTCCGACCCGGGTCGCGCGGACCTCAAGGTGACCGGTCTCGTTCATTGTCGCGCTGAATACTTCATTGCCAGCGGATTTCTCGATGGGGATAGATTCCCCGGTGATGGGGGCCTGGTTTACGCTGCTCGAACCTGCGACAACGATACCGTCGACCGGAATCCTTTCTCCCGGTCTGATGATGACCGTATCCCCGGTCTTGACTTCTTCGACCGGTATGGTAACTTCTTCGGTACCGCGACGCACATTCGCCATCTTGGGAGCAAAATTCAGGAGGTTCCGGATATTCCTGCGGGTCTTGTCGAGAGTATAAGACTCGAAGGCACCGACAACGGCCATGATAAAGACAATGACAGCAGCTGATAGAAATTGGCCGATGGCCATCGTGGCAATGAGGGCGACGGTGACGAACACGTTCACCGTGATTTTCCTGTTGTAGATATCACGGAATCCTGAAATAAATCGCGGATAACCACCAAAAAGGGTAGCGATAAGGGCGAGGCCACCGTTCAGGTAGGACGGTCCAATCTCCAGAAACGCAAGAGCCCAGCTGCAAACTATCAGGATGCCGACAATGAGCGGAACAAGGGCCAGTACGAGAATTTCATGGTATTCGGGAATTTCCTGCTTGGTATCATCCACCATGAGGGCACCTCTGATAGAAGGGCGAAATAGTTTGGCGGATGGGAATGAATACAGGATGCGGTCTCATCCCCTGCTCCCGCACGATCCTATTTCTTCGAGGTGGTCTTTTCGCGCTCTTTCTGCGCAGCTTTCTTATCTTGCGGCTCTGGAGGTGAACAGGTATTACATGTCTCACCTGAACCGCAGCAACCACCGCTCTTTGTCATCGATTCCTTGATAATCGATAAGAATCCTTTTTTCTTCTTTTCTTCTGGCATACATCATCACCAAGTTCGACGATTTATCAATCAGATAACCAAGTCTACGCGCATTTAAAATTTTATTGAAACAATGCATCGCCATCTATAAATAGGTTATGATTTCACATTTTTTTGAAATGATGGCAGGATGAACCTACAAAAATATTCTTTGGTGGTGTCGGAACCTGGACCAAACTCAGAAATTCGGAGTTCATGAAGAAGCGCGAAAATCCGGTATGCTGTAAAGGATCATTATGAGGATCGGCATTGTGAGTGACGGAAAATATGGACAGCGGGCATACGAACAGATCGGAAAGAAGTTTCAGGTCGAATGGATCGTTGTCCCGTTTCCTGCATCTCCCGTAGTCGATGACATTGACCTGACCGTCCCTCTGTGCGATCTTTACATATCCTACGCACGGCATCCCGATGTCGCGCTCGCGCTCATTGAGAAGATGAGACCGGTCATCCTCGGGATCAGTTTCGGTCCGGGTTTTCTGCGACAGGCGCGGGCAATCAACGAACGGGTAATCGCACCCTTGACGATGTGCTCACTCGACGATACAACGGGGATCCGCGAGATCGATGAATATGCCCGGGCCTTCGGTAGACCCCGGATGGATATCCAGATAGATAACGATTCTATCACCCGGATTACACTTCACCGCGAATCCCCCTGCGGATCGACACGCGGGGCTGCGGCTGATATCACCGGGCAACCTCTCTCCAAAGCAACGCTGGAGCACTTCGGGCTGCGGATCTGCCACTTCTGCATGGCACCACGGTTCGGTCATACATGCGATAAGGAGATATCCGGACTGCTCCATATCAGGGAACTGATCCATGCAGCATATCCCTCTTCCCAATTCATCCCTGAACCGTTAAGAGCGTTTACGGAGGAGATTGAGCGACTCTACGAAAAACAAACGGCGCAGAAGAATCTTTAAATGGATTCTAATATTCGCTCCATAAAAAAGCGTTCTAAAAAAATGTGCTAGGGAATTTGCCGGAGATGCCCTCTGCCCGTATCAGTGATCGAATAAATGATCCAGTTCCCATCCTGATGCCCTTCGATGAACCCTGCCTTTTTCAGAACAGTCAGGTGGTAGGAGAGCTTTGAATCGGCAATTCCGATGCACGCTTTGATGACGCAGACGCAGAGCGGCTGGACGCCTACGAGGTGGAGGATACGTAAGCGCACAGGATCAGAGAGGGCGTGGTGAATCCCACAGATGTGCCGGATGACTGCATCATCAGGCATACATGAGCACAATCCCGAAATACCTCCGATCGTATCGAGACTGCACTGGATCGATACGGGAATCTCCGTCCGTGTCAATATCTCTTTTGCCAGCCGAGTGGGAGATCTTTTTGCCGTCTTTCCGTGTACCATCTATTTCAAGCAAATATGAAATACTTAAGTATAAATATTTACTCGGTAGAGAAATTCAATAAAATTTGAAGTAGTGTGGGCAGAATGACAAAGAAGCATCGGACTACGAAAAGCATCAAGGAACAACCCAAGCGCCTGATCTTCTGTTGTTCAGGCGCATCGAATGTTGGTGTCCTCTCATATCTAGCAGCAATACGGCTCGCGCATGAAGGATTTGGGAATTTCTCCTGCATCGCCGGGATCGGCGGGGATATTCCACAGATGATCCTTGCTGCAAAGGATGCAGAAGAGCGGACCGTAATCGATGGCTGTCCAACCGGGTGTGCCCGGCGAATCATGGACTCGAACCTGATCCCCATAGACCGGTACGCCATCGTCACGCAACTAGGAATAAAAAAGACCCACGATTTCGATGTTGATGACAGTGACGTTGATATTGTCGCCAGAGAAGTGAGGCACCTACAGGAAAATGCTCCTCCCGCCAACCTTCTGGTCGGACGCAGGCTCAAGGAGGGGAATGACTGCTCCTCGTGAACCCGAGGGAAAAAACGAAGATATCTTAGAATTGACGATGACGATGCAGATGGCAATCCATAAAGTCAGATACTTTTCGAAGAGCCCACGGGAAACTTCTTCAGAGTTACTGGATGCGGATGTCATGGATTTTCTTCACCTTCGAGAGCGAGATCTTTTTCAAAAGGATCAAGGTGCTGCGCCGTGCGGGAGCGCGGTCACCCTCTTTTTAAACGGGTCCACTCATCTCCCCTCGCAGCATGGTGCTGTCTCCTTCTCCCCGTCGCCTCCGCAACACGATCCCTCGCTCCCGCCACAGGAGCAGCTGTCCATGTCCCTGCCCCTGATGGCAGCCCCGATCATCGCCCAAGCGCAGCCAACCCCGCTCTGCACCTCGATTGCCTGTGTCGGACAGTTGAGCGCACATGCCCCGCATTCCATGCAGGATGATGGCCGTGCAAGCTCAACACAGGCTTCCCCTTCTGCAAAGACCGAGTGGGGGCAGACCTGGGTGCAGCGTTTGCAGTTGATACACCGCTCGGGGTAATATTTGAGCGTATTCTCCCGGTAGGAATCGAACATCAGATCACCCCGAGGAGATGGAGGGCCCCGGCGAGGATCGCGAGGATTGCCCCGGAACAGAGCATCGCGGCCATAACCGGAATGTACTGGAAGATCTCCTTCTTCACCCCGGTCCGGGAGGTGAAGGGCGTCGAACCTGTGAAGTTCAGGGCAAGGTAGGCGGTGATGGGCGGGAAGATGAGGAGTGCAGCTGCTGCCGCGGCCAGCTGGAGGGGTGAAAAAGCACCTGCTCCTTGGATCGCAGGGGGGATCATCACCAGGAGCCCCAGGATGAGCCCCTTCGTGCTGAAATCCTTCGTCGGCAGTATGGGGAGAAGGATTGGGAAGAGAACTGTCCCTGCGAGAACCGCGAGGAGGAGCTCTGCTGCGATGAGCCAGCTCGCCAGGAACCCCAGGGCAATGACCGGGATGAGCAGGAACTTGAGGGCCATCACCAGCTCCACCGGGATGAGCACGATCCGGTCCCGGAGGGGGAACTCCACCCCCCTCATCGCCGGAGTCGCCTTGTGGGCCGCAAGATATTCGGGCAGGTCCCGGGCCCGAACCGGCCCGTACTCGACCAGGAACCCCGACCGGCGTACCACGTCGGGCCACGAGACACCCGGTGCCGAAAGTTGGGGGAGGATGAGCTTGTGGTGGCGGACGATACCGGCAAGGCCTGTCGAATCGATCCGCCGGACGAGTTCGTCGGAACCGAAGGTGCCTTTTCCGGCGGCGCACCAGACATTGATCCCCTTTGTGTCGAGCACGAGGATATACGCATCCCTGCCGGCGAGAGCCGATCTGAGTGCATCGAAGCTCAGGGTGTAATTCGCAGAGACGAAGACATCGGAATCAGGCGTCGGGCAGCCAAGACGGTACAGCCCCGGCTCGACGGTGTGCCCCATCCGGTTCACCCCCCAGCGGGCGAGGAAATGGTCTATTCGGTGTGAGAGGGTAATGTCGCTCGTGGTCGTGCGGATGGGAGCCTGTAGCGCCTCACCCGTCGGTTCGCAACAGGGGGCCTGCCCGGCCTGTTTATCTCCGCCGCAGCACGTGCACGGCGACGCTGCTTGCTTCGGGCCTTCCATGGGTTGCAGCCCTCCTCAGTCCTGCTCACCGAGGAGCGGCCCGAGGATCCCCCTGACCATCCCGCTCAGGTCCCCGGCCTTCATCAGGGCAAGGCAGCAGACTCTGCCGTCCTTCTCGCAGCTGATCAGGGCGAGCTTCTCCCCGGTCTGGATCCCCGCCCTCTCCCTCACGTCCTTCGGGAGCACCATCTGCCCCCTCTCGTCCACCCCGAGGATGGCCTCGACCCTGCAACCCGACGGCGACGCACAGGGGATGCACATCGTCCCGTCGTTCTTCTTCTTTGCCATGAGAATCTGATCGGGATCTCTATTTTCAGATGATTTAACCTTTTCTGAAAAATCAGAATTATAAGAATCTCATTTCATTCTCCATTTGCAGGTATCTTTGAGGCGATCCCACTCCCTATCATTGGGTTTATCCTCTCCGAATACACAGAATGAATTGAATACACATTATGCCGCGCGGAAGGGGATCGAAGAATCGTACATCGGGTAAATCCTCAAACGGGGCCAACCTCGGGTTCGAGGCCACCCTCTGGCAAGCGGCCGACAAGCTCCGGAACAACATGGATGCCGCCGAGTACAAGCACGTGGTGCTCGGCCTCATCTTCCTCAAGTACATCTCCGATGCGTTTGGGGAACGTCGCGTTGCACTCGAAGCCCAGTACGGTGATCCTAAGGGCGAGTGGTACATCAAGGATCCCGGGATGAGAGCCAAGGCCCTCGAAGATCCCGACGAGTATCGGATGGAGAACGTCTTCTGGGTCCCGAAGGTCGCCCGCTGGGTCTATCTTCAGGCCAGCGCCAAGCAGCCAACCATTGGGAAGATCCTGGACGAAGCAATGGTTGCCATCGAGCAGGACAACCCCATCCTCCGGGGCGTCCTCCCGAAGGACTACGCCCGCCCGGCGCTTGACAAGGAACGGCTTGGTGAGCTCATCGACCTCATCGGCACCATTGGGCTCGGAGACAAGGAGAACCGGTCGAAGGACATCCTCGGCCGGGTGTACGAGTACTTCCTCTCCCAGTTCGCGAGCGCCGAGGGGAAGAAGGGCGGCCAGTTCTACACGCCCCGGTGCGTGGTCCGGATCCTCGTCGAGATGCTCGCACCCTACCATGGCCGGGTCTTTGACCCCTGCTGTGGCTCGGGGGGAATGTTTGTCCAGAGTGAGAAGTTTGTGGAAGCCCACGGTGGGAAGATCGGGGATATCAGCGTCTACGGGCAGGAGTCGAACCCCACCACCTGGCGGCTTGCGAAGATGAACCTCGCCATTCGGGGCATTGAGGGAAACCTGGGGCCGGAGCATGCCGACAGCTTCCGCCGCGACCTCCACCCGGACCTGAAAGCCGACTTCATCCTGGCGAATCCCCCGTTCAACATGAAAGAATGGGGCGGGGAGCAGCTCCGTGATGACGTGCGGTGGAGGTTCGGGGCGCCTCCCGCCGGGAACGCGAACTTCGCCTGGGTCCAGCACTTCATCCACCACCTCGCCCCCACAGGAATCACCGGTTTCGTGCTAGCCAACGGGTCCATGTCGTCGAACCAATCCGGCGAAGGGGAGATCCGGCGGCGGATCATCGAGGCCGATCTTGTGGACTGCATGGTCGCCCTCCCCGGGCAGCTCTTCTACTCCACCCAGATCCCGGCCTGCCTCTGGTTTGTTGCCCGGAACAAGAAGAACGGGAGGTTCCGGGACCGGAGCGGGCAGACCCTCTTCATCGACGCCCGGAAGATGGGGCAGCTCATCGACCGGGTGCACCGGGATCTTACCGATGATGATGTCGCAAAAATCGCCGGGACGTACCATGCCTGGCGGGGCGATCCAAAGGCCGGCACCTACGCGGATGTACCAGGGTTCTGCTACAGTGCAACCATCGATGAGATCCGGAAGAACGGCTTTGTGCTGACGCCCGGGCGGTATGTGGGCGCCGAGGATGTCGTGGATGATGGCGAGCCGTTCGAGGAGAAGATGCAGAGGCTGATGCGGACGCTGGAGGAACAATTCGGAGACTCTCAGACACTTGAATCAGAGATAAGAAAGAATCTCTCGATGCTTGGGTACCGGTTATGAAAAAAATTACGGAAAAGGAAGCCACCGTATCCATGATGAAAGCTAAAAAGAATGAGACAACTATTCCATCAGATTATCCTTTGTTTCTCGAAGAACTCAAAATCCGGATTCGGGGAGCACAGGTTAAAGCGGTTCTCTCCGCGAACCGGGAACTCATTCAGCTCTACTGGAGTATTGGGCGCGATGTTTTCATTAAACAGAAAAACGAAGGCTGGGGATCAAAGATTGTTGACCGTCTTGCCTCAGACCTTCACCATGAATTTCCTGAAATGGAGGGCTTTTCCCGAACGAATATCTACCGGATGCGTGCATTTTATCAGGCATATTCTGAGGTTACCCAAATTGTCCCACAGCCTGTGGGACAATCTGAATCCGTTATTCCCGCACCGGTGCCGAGTATCCCCTGGGGCCATAATGTAATTCTTATCGAAAGAGTCAAAGATCCCCTTCAGCGGGTATGGTACGCTCAACAGACGATTGAGAACGGGTGGTCCCGCACGATTCTTGCGGTTCAGATTGAAAATAACCTGTACCAGAGGCAGGGAAAAGCTGTCACGAATTTTTCCAGAACACTCCCCGCCCCCGGATCTGATGCTGCCCAGCAGGCTCTTAAGGATCCGTATGTATTCAAATTCCTGACACTAGATGCCGCAGCACGCGAGCGGGATCTGGAACAGGGACTTGTCGATCATATCCAGAAGTTCCTTCTCGAACTGGGTGTTGGTTTTTCCTTTGTCGGCCGACAATATCCGCTTGAAATCGAGGATAAGGAATATTTTCTCGATTTGCTGTTCTACCACCTGAAATTGCGATGCTACGTTGTCATCGATCTTAAGATGGGAGAATTTGCCCCGGAACATGCCGGTAAGATGAATTTCTATCTTTCTGCAGTTGATGACCTCCTCATGAGTCCCGATGATAAGCCGACAATCGGGCTTCTCCTGTGCAAGGATAAGAAACACCTGACTGTGGAGTACGCCCTGCGGGACATGAAAAAGCCTATCGGGGTTGCTGAATGGCGAACGAAACTGATTGAATCACTCCCGAAACATCTCCAAGGGAGTCTTCCGACTGTGGAAGAACTGGAAGCGGAGCTTGCGAAGGAGGGGAAGGAGCGGTAATGGTCTTCAACCCAGTGAACGTATCCCACAACCTGTGGGACAATTTGGGCGCTGCCGGGTGGCGAACCCGGTTTGCGGTATCGTGTCCTGCATTTCCCGAGAACCATCTCCTGACGCCCGGGCGGTACGTGGGCGCCGAGGATGTCGTGGATGATGGCGAGCCGTTCGAGGAGAAGATGGGGCGGCTGGCGACGCTGCAGGAGCAGATGGTGGAGTCGGCACGGTTGGAAAAGGATATCGAAGAAAATTTAAAATTAATCGGGTATGGATGAAAGGAGTGAATCATGGGTGGCAATGTACTTGATTTCCTCAATAATTCTAAAAAAAGGCAGATGATACAGAGTCAAAATTTTATCATCTTCGCAAGTTATAGCACGAAAGATATCGAAAAAATCAAGCCCATTCTGAACTATCTCTCCCAAATCCAAGGGGTGAAAATATTTTTCGCCGATGCGGATCTTCAACCGGGCGACATTATCAGTGACCGGATTATTCAGAATATCAGAGCAGCTGATATTTTCCTTGCTTTTTACAGTAAGTCATCAGTCCAGTCTTCATATGTCCAGCAGGAGATCGGTGCTGCTCGATCTCATAATAAAATCATCATCCCGCTATTGCTGGATGGAACGAAACCCACTGGAATGCTTGCTAATGTTCGATATCTGGATCTTTCAGACGAACAGAAAAGATTGCTGGAGATTGGCCGTCTCCATACTTTCATTGTAAATAATGTTCAGACGAAAAATCAGAACCAACTACTGGGGGCCCTTTTATTATTAGGGATAGGGGCTCTGGCACTTTCGGCAAATCAAGAGTCAGACGAAGATGATGAGTACTAATGATATTTTGCCAGAAAAGTGGGATCTAGTCGAATTCGGATCTATTCTTATTGAGGGTACACGAACGGCCATGTAGAATTCCTCAATGAGGATAAAACATAGTTCCCTTTTCGTGTATCG
>CAZKEV010000060.1:0-10144 GCA_964551875.1 uncultured Methanomicrobiales archaeon
GGTATTTCATGGAGTCGGCGGGAGGGGTGAGCACCTCCGGCCCCTCGTGCCAGGCTCTCTCGAAGTCATCCTTTGCCCGTTCCCTGAACTTCCCTGCGTCGAACTTCATCCCATCCGCTCCAGGAGCACCACCCGGCTCGCCGGGCTCTCGTCCCGTATCTCGTAATCGGAGCTGCCCGAGAGGGACTCGGCAAAGGCCTGGATCTCCCCGTGCTCGGGCATGTTCTCCTTCTTCAATCGTTTTCTACTGTATCCCAGAAACATATAACCCTTCACTTCCACGAACCGTGCACCGGATTCCTGGATCAGCCTCCCGTAGAGGTCCGGCCGGATGTCATTCTCTCCCCGCACGAGGGTGATCCGGATGGCCGACCTCCTCTGTCCCAGGATACCGAGGCTCTCCACGACCCTCTCCCAGCTATCGGCGACGGGGCGGCAGAGCTTCTGGTAGGTCTCCCGATCCGGTGCAGAGAGCGAGACATACGTCTGGAAGGGGTGTACCTGTTCAAGGACCCACGGGCGTGTTCCGTTCGAGACGAGGAAGGTGGTATAGCCGCGGCCATGAAGGAGATCGACGAGCTCCGCGAGGTGCGGGTAGCAGGTCGGTTCTCCTGCGAGGGAGATGGCCACATGCCTGGGAAGGAGGGCGTCCCGGAACCGTTCAGGGGTAACCCGGGGGGAGACCTTGTACCCCGAGAGGCCGCGCTTCTGGAGATCAGGGAGGCGATCCACGATGAGCCCGGGCGGGCAGTCGGCGTCAGTGGCCGGTTCATGCTCGAAGGATCGCCAGCAGAAAAGGCACCGCTGAGTGCACCGGAGGGTGGGGGTCATCTGGATGCAGCGGTGGCTCTCGATCCCGTAGAACTGGTGCTTGTAGCACATCCCGCCGCCGCAGAGGGCCCTCTTGCACCAGAGGCAGGGCTTCACCGCCGCAGAGGAGCCCGGGGAGACGAACTGGTAGCCCTGCCTGCGCAGCTGCTCACATGGTGCTGAGGGCATCGATCCCCAGGGTGAGGAGGGCTTCTTTCAGGGTGTTCTCGGTGGCAGAGACCAGGGTGAGGCGGCTGTCCCGGGTCCTCCCCTCGCTCTTCAGGACCGGGAGGTGCTGGTAGAGGGTGTTGAAGAGGTTCGCGAGCTCGTGGGCATATGCCGCGAGCAGGTGGGGGCGGAGTTCCACAGTCACCCGCTCGACCACGGCGGGGAACCGGGCGATGGCCTTTGCAAGGGCGATCTCCTGCGGATCCTGGAACTCATAAGCCTGGGTGAAGGGGCCTGCCTTCTCCATGATGGAGCACGCCCGTGCATGGGCGTACTGGATGTAAGGGCCGCTCTGCCGCTCGAAGTCCAGGGCCTCCTTCCAGTCGAAGACCATGGCCTTCTCCGGTGAGATCTTCACCATGTCGTACCGGATTGCCGCAAGGGAGACGGCCCGGGCAATCGCTCTCCTGGTCTCTTCGTCGAGCTCGGTGCGCCGGTTCGTCACCTCGTCGAAGGCCCGGGCGGCAATCTCGGCCATGAGGGCATCCGCCGAGACGAACTTCCCCTGCCGGGTTGACATGGAACCCTCGGGGAGGGATACGAACTCGAAGTGGACGATGGTGGGGATGGTCTCGCCCAGGATCCTGAGGGTTGCAGCGAGCTGGGCCCCGATGAGCTTGTGGTCCGCCCCGAGGACATCGATGATCCGGCTGAAATTGCGGCCCTTCCAGATATGGTAGGCGATGTCCCGGGCCGCATAGACCGTGGTCCCGTCGCTCCTCCTGAGGATGTAGGGCTTCCCGAACCCATGGGCAGAGAGGTCGAGCCATATCGTCTCATCCTCGCGATACTCCTCGAGCCTCCGGATCCGGGAGAGCACCCTCCCGACGTCCCCGTTCCGTACGAAGTCGCTCTCCCAGATGAACCGGTCATGGGAGACCCCGAGGTCTGAGAGGGTCTTTTTGATCCCGTCGAGGCAGATCGTGACCGCGGTCCGGAACTTCTTCGTGACCTCTGGGTCCCCTGCCTCGACCTTCTGCATGAGCCGGTCTATCTCAGATACGGCATCCGGGGTCCCCTCAAGCTCGCGGTTGGCCGCGATGTATGACCTCGCGATCCTGTCGTCCCCCTTCTCCCCGGGATCCCCCTCTCCGTAGCGATCGACTGCCCAGACGACAATTGCGATCTGCCTCCCCATATCGTTCACATAATAATGGGTCTCGACCCGGTACCCCGCCTTCCGGAAGGCGCGGGTGAGGCAGTCCCCGATGATGGTGTTCCTGATATGGCCGACGTGAAGGGGGCCGTTCGGGTTCGCGGAGGTATGCTCGATGATAACCCGGCCATCCTTCGCGGGGAGGGTCCCGTATCCGGGTCTCACTGCCGCGAGGATCGAGTCGCGGAGATAGTCCTCGCCGAAGACGAAGTTGATGTACGGTCCCGTGGCATGGACCTTTATACCCGCAAGGTCGGGCCTCGCGCCGAGGTCCTTCGCGAGATCGAGAGCGATTTTTACCGGAGAGGTGCGCTCCCGTTTCGCGAGCGCAAAGGCGATGGTGGAGGCGAGGTCCCCGTGCTCCCCGCCATCGACGATGCACGGGTCGCTCTCGCCTGTCCTCTCCTGGATGGCCCGTCCGACCCGGGCTGAGTACTCGAGGAACATCCTAGAATCCCGTCCGGTACCGGAGGATGGCGGCGATGCCCCCGAATGCGTTGAAGAGTACGGACCCTTCCTCGAACTCGTCCGAGATGATCTCAACCTTGGCCCCGCCCCTGTCTGCGAGCTGGGTGAGCGCCTCGACGATGTCCACCTCATCCTCGATGACGAGGGGGGTCGAGCAGGACGGGCAGCCCCCGAGCTCGATCTCCTGGAGCTTCACCCCCGCCTCGGTCTGCACCGTGGTCTCATGGCGGTGGGTGCAGTTCGGGCACCGGATCCTCACTCGCACCTTGCGCAGCCGGGACGAGAGGAGGAGGGTGGCCACAGAGCCCGCCTCAAGGTTCTTCCTGACCGACTCCTCACCGTAGGCCGCGTTGCCGTTCTCTTTCACGAGCTCCTGGAGGAAGCGGGTCATGACGGTCTTCTCACGGACGATATCCATCCCCTTGAGGGCATCCTGGGCCGCGTCCACGAGCTCGGTAAGGCCGCTCTCGTTCGTGTAGGAGACGTCGAAGAGGCCGATGACCCTCTTCTGGATCTCGTGGTGGAGGAACCCGCCGTTCCCGAACTCCTCCTTCGTGGGGCTCGGCCCGCCGATGAGGACGCCCTTGAACCGCTCGAAGAAGTCTTTCTCGGCGATGAATGCCGCGCTCGCCCGCTCCCCCACCTTCTTGAAGAACTCGTTGATGGCGATGAGCCGGAGGCGCGCGAACCGTACCGAGGACTGCCCGCCCTTCCGCTGCTTGCCGGGGACCGTGGAGGTCACGCCGGAGATCGGCTCGATCCGGTCCCCCCGGAGGAACCCGAAGTAGGCCTCACGGCGATCGATGACGATGAGCCCGTAGACCTGCTTCTCCACGAGCATGCCCATGAGGGGCTCGAGCTCGAACTGCGAGGAGCAGCGATACATGTAGAGGTTGAGGGGCTCGGGTGGTTCGATGATGGTGCACTCGAGGTCCGTGCGGTCGCCCCCGAGGAGCACCGTCCCGCAGAAGACGGCCATGCCGTTCGGCGGCGGGCGCTTGTAGTACTTGAGCCGTGCGAGGATCGAGGAGATGGCGGACTGGACATTGGTCCGGGTCTGCTTGGACTTGATGTTGGCACACTGGCCGTACTCGTCCCTCAGCTGGCCTACAACGTCGTGGATCTGCTTGTCGGGCGGGATGTAGAGGGTGATGAGCTCGGTGCCGCTCCCCTCCTTGGCCTCGAGCTTCTCGAGCGTCTTCTTGAACTCGTAGCGCCGCCGGGCTTCGTCCTTCTCCTGCTCGACCTCGGCTGCCTTCTCGGTGTTCACTGTTTCCTGCTCCCGTTCATCCTCCTTCGGCAGGAGGATGCCTCATCTCCGGATGCCCGGATTCTTCCCTAATATGAGCCCCGATGCTATATAAACATCGAGCGGGGGCCGGAGGGCGGGCGGGTATCACACGGAGGTGCAGATCCCGACCACCTTCGCATCGACCTCCTCGTTCTCGCCATGGGTCCCGTTGAAGACGATGAACTCCTTCGGGCTCCCTGCATGTCTGAAGAGGGCCTCGCCCTGTGCGAACGGGATGATGGGATCCCGCATCGAATGGAAGATCCAGACGTGCCTGGGCGCGATCTTCCCGATGGCATGGTCCGGATCGATGGAGAGGAGGAACCGGGAGGCGTTCCCGGTGTACTGGTTCCCGGCGAGATCGAAGCCCGACGTCGATACGCCGATATACCCTGAGAAGCCCGGGTCCGCTGCCGCCGCGATGGCGGCCGAGCGCCCCCCGTTGGACGCGCCCATGGAGTACACCGGCACCTTCCACGAGCGGGCGATGATCCCCCGAGCAGCCGAGAGGTCGCAGGCGGTCTTGTAGGTCCCGGGCCAGGCGCCCATATCGAAGGCCATGAACTCGAGTTCCAGGTCGAAGGGCCTCCCCCGGGTCTCCCCCCCGTTCCCCCGGAGGTCGAGGACGAGGGCGGCGCACCCGGCCAGGGCATAGGCCTCGATCCGGTCCCTCTCCGCCTCCTTCGTCACCCCGGCGCCCGGCGCGAGGATGACAGCCCCGCGGGGGTTCTCGGGTGCTGCAAGAAGCCCGTACACCTCTTCATCGATGTCTTGGAAGGACACCTCCGAGAGGGTGAGCGAGGCATTCTTCTCGAGAATATGCTCGTTCACGGACGCGGGTGCAGGGCAGGTGAGGGAGAGGTAACCGTCGCCCGACACCGACCAGGATGGGCCGCTGCCGTTCCCTGTTCCGGCACAGCCCGCCCCGAGGATCAGTCCACCCAGGAGGACTGCGAGGATAACAAAACTGTACCGCATCCCCTCACCTCAGGCACCGGCAGACAAGGGCGATGGTCTTGGCATCGCAGATCCTGCCGTCGCGAACCATGGCAGGGACCTCGGAAGAGGGGACCCTGACCACCTCGATCTCCTCGTCCTCATCTTTTGTATACTCATGGGACGGGGTGAGGTCCCGGACCTCGAAGAGATGGATCTTCTCGGTGGTGAAGCCCGGGGTGGTGTAGATGAAACCCCGGGGGATGAAGCGTGCGCCCGAGAGGCCGGTCTCCTCGACGAGCTCCCTCAGTGCCGTTGCAAGAGGGGTCTCGCCCGGGTCCATGGTCCCGGCCGGGGCCTCACAGAGGTACTCCCCGATGGCGAACCGGAACTGGCGGAGGAGGATGCAGGTATCTCCCTCTATAGGGAGCATCGCCGCCGCATCCCCCGGGTGGATGACGACCCGCTCCTTCTCCCTCCCCGAGGGGAGTCGGTAGAGCTCCTTTACCACCCGGAGCCTCTTCCCTCGATAAATCTCTGTCATCGATACGCCTCGCCTGACCTGGAGAATACCTTCCTCATCTCATCATCTCACACCGAGGATCCTGTGGAGCTGGACTTGGAACCTCACCGGCAGATTCCTCTCCAGGACCTCCCGGGCCAGGGCACCATAGTCAGATCCGTATACCGGTGAGATGAGGTACTCCCCCGCGATGGGGTGGGATGCGATGACCTCCCGGGCATAGCCGAGATCCTCTGTCCCGTTCACCACGAACTTCACCGCATCGCCCGAACGGATCCGTGAGAGGAGGGAGAGATCGCTCTCCTCACCCGATGAGGGGCACTTCACGTCCATGCAGATGGAGGCGTGCGCCTGGAGGGGCGAGAAGTCGATGGTCCCGTTCGTCTCGATCTCCACCTCGTAACCGGCCTCGTCGAGCTGCTTCACGAGCGCTCCCAGCTCCTCCTTCTGGATGAGGGGCTCACCGCCGGTGATGCAGACCCTGGCGCATGAGGAGAACTCCACCGCCTGGAAGACATCCCCGACCGGCACCTCCTTCCCGCCCTCACGCGCGTAGGGGGTGTCGCACCAGGAGCAGTTCAGGTTGCAGCCCGAGAGCCGGACGAAGGTGGTGATCAGCCCCTGGCTCCGCCCTTCGCCCTGGATGGAGCGGAAGATCTCACTGATCCTCATAGACCTGCTCTGCGCAGCATGTATCGGACTCCCAGACCCGGATCCGCACCACCCGCGCCCCGCTGCCGCCGAGCTTGCACTCCCTGTCCAGGAGCCTCCGGATCTCCCCGGCCAGCACCTCGCTCGAGGGATCCCCGTCTGTGGTCACGACGGGCTGGAACTTCTCCAGGCAGGCGACCATGGGATCCTCGCGGTTCAGGATCACCTGGTGATCGAACCGCTCGACGACCTCCCTGATGGCGTTGAAGTCCACCAGGATGCCGGTCCGTTCGTCGATCTCCCCCGCGAGCCAGACCTCCACCTTCCAGCGGTGGCCATGGAGGTTTTTGCATTTCCCCTCGTAGTGGAGGAGCCGGTGGGATGCATCGAAGCAGACCTCCTTGTAGATCCTGGTCTCCATGCAGGAGGTAATTGGCCGGCGGGAGATATAAGACCCCTCCACCCCGCCCGCCATCCCGTCGTCCCGGGCCTGCCACAATATATAAATTCTCCCCGCGCAAAAATTTAGACCTCAATTGATCAGGATCCGAATCCTGAAGAAACGAATGTACGGGGACATCTGATGGGACTGGGTAAATTCGCAGCAAGAAAACTCGCGCGTGACTCGAGAAAGTTCCGGTGGAGCGACAAGCGCTATGCGCGCCGGCTCCTCCACCTCGACGAGAAGGCCGATCCCCTGGAGGGGTCTCCCCAGGCGCGGGGGATCGTGCTCGAGAAGATCGGGATCGAGGCCAAGCAGCCCAACTCCGCCATCCGGAAGGCGGTGCGGGTGCAGCTGATCAAGAACGGGCGGCAGGTCACCGCCTTTTGCACGGGCGACGGCGCCATCAACTACATCGACGAGCACGATGAGGTGGAGATAGAGGGGATCGGCGGAAGGCTGGGGCGTTCCATGGGGGACATCCCGGGCGTCCGCTATGTGGTGACCAAGGTGAACAACGTCTCCCTCCGCGAGCTCGTTATCGGCAGGAAGGAGAAGCCGCGCAGGTGAGGTCCATGGCAGACGAGAAGGATGCCCCGGTGGAGCAGGCGGTAAAGGCGGCCCCGAAGGAGAAGGAGCCGAAGCGCGAGCAGGCTGCGAAGCCGCCGAAGAAGGAGAGGGCCCCCAAGAAGGAGGAGGGGGCAAAGCCCGCGGCGAAGGAGCCGAAGGAGCAGAAGAGGGAGAAGGAGGACGCGGCGCGGGCCATCCTCCAGAAGGCAAAAGAGAGGGAGCCCGGTGTCGAGGCGGTGCCCGGGGCCCCGGAGAAGGAGAAGGAAGCGAAGGAGCCCCGGCTCCTCTTCAACCGCTGGGACCTGAACGAGGTGGAGGTGACCGACCCGGGCCTCAAGCGCTACATCAACCTCCATTCCATGATCGTCCCCCACTCGAGCGGCAAGTTCACCAAGCAGCAGTTCGCGAAGGGCGAGATGCTCATCGTGGAACGGCTCATCAACCGGCTCATGCAGACCGAGATGAACACGGGACAGAAGCACCGTGCCATCCGGATCACGAAGGATGCCTTTGAGATCATCCACAAGAAGACCAAGAAGAACCCGGTCCAGGTCCTCGTGGATGCCATCTCCCAGGCGGGCCCCCGCGAGGAGACGGTCCGGCTCAAGTACGGGGGGATCAATGTCCCCAAGTCCGTGGACACCGCGCCCCTTCGGCGGGTGAACTCGGCCCTCATGTTCATTTCCGGCGGGGTCCTAGCGGCTTCCCACAAGAACAAGAAGGATGTCTCCGACTGCCTGGCCGACGAGCTCATCGGGGCCGCCCGGGGCGACTCGAAGTGCTATTCCGTGACCAAGAGGGAGGAACGCGAGCGGATCGCGAAGGCCTCCCGATAAGGAACTATCTTTTTTTCAGGTGAGATCATGACTCGAGCAGCAAAGATTGTGGAACGGGTTACCACCCTGATGGACAAGCCCGAGCGCATCCGGAACATCGGGATCGTTGCCCACATCGATCATGGGAAGACCACCCTCTCCGACAGCCTTCTCGCGGGTGCTGGGATGATCAGCGAGGAGCTTGCAGGAAAGCAGCTCTTCATGGACTCGGACGAGATGGAGCAGGCGCGGGGGATCACCATCGATGCCTCCAACGTATCCATGGTCCACGAGTTCGAAGGCCAGGAGTACCTGATCAACATGATCGATACCCCCGGCCACGTGGACTTCGGTGGTGACGTGACCCGGGCCATGAGGGCGGTGGACGGCGCCGTCGTCCTCGTGGACGCGGTCGAGGGGCCCATGCCCCAGACCGAGACGGTGCTCCGTCAGGCGTTGAAAGAGCAGGTGCGCCCAATCCTCTTCATCAACAAGGTGGACAGGCTCGTGAACGAGCTCAAGGTGGACGAGACCGAGATGCAGATACGCCTGGGGAAGGTCATCGACAAGATCAACAAGCTCATCCGCGGCATGAACGAGGAGTTGTACCAGAAGGGCTGGAAGATCGACGCAGCGAACGGCTCCGTGGCCTTCGGGTCAGCCCTCTACAAGTGGGCGGTCTCGGTCCCCTTCATGAAGAAGTCCAATGTCTCCTTCAAGGACGTGTACAACAAGTGCCGGGACAATGACCAGAAGTGGCTCGCCAAGCAGAGCCCCCTCTGCTCCGTGATCCTCGACATGGTAGTGCACCACCTCCCGAATCCCCTCGACGCCCAGAAGCGGCGGATCAACGTTATCTGGCACGGAGACAAGACAACGACCGAGGGGAAGGCCATGCTCGGCTGCGACCCGAACGGGCCGGTCAGCCTCATGGTGACCGACATCTCATTCGACCCCCACGCCGGCGAGGTGGCGACGGGGAGGCTCTTCTCCGGCAAGGTTCAGCGGGGCATGGAGCTCTTTGTCATGGGCACGGCCAAGAAGGGCAACCGGCTCCAGTCAGTGGGGATCTTCATGGGGCCCGAACGGAACGAGGTGGAGGGGGGGATACCGGCGGGTAACATCATTGCCGTGACCGGCCTCCGGGATGCCATGGTGGGCTCCACGGTGACAAACCTGATGGATATGACCCCGTTTGAGTCCCTCAAGCACTACAGCGAGCCCGTCATGACGGTCGCGGTGGAGGCCAAGAACATGAAGGACCTCCCCAAGCTCGTGGATGTGCTCCGGCAGGTTGCCAAGGAGGACCCGACGGTGAAGGTCTCCATCAACGAGGAGACGGGGGAGCACCTCATCAGCGGCATGGGGGAACTCCACCTGGAGATCATCACCCACCGGATCAAGCGGGACAAGGGGGTGGAGATTGTCACCTCCGAGCCTATCGTGGTCTACCGGGAAACCGTGACGGGAACGGTGAGCTCTGTGGAAGGGAAGTCCCCCAACCGGCACAACCGCTTCTACCTGGACCTCTCACCCCTCGAGCCAGCGGTGGTGGCCGCGATCCGGAACGGCGAGGTCTCCATGAACATGATGGAGGTGGAGCGGCGGGCCGTCCTCCAGAAGGCAGGGTTCGAGAAGGACGAGGCCAAGAAGATCAAGGACATCGAAGGCACGAACGTCTTCATCGACATGACGAAGGGGGTCCAGTACTTAAACGAGACCATGGAGCTGATCCTCGAGGCCTTCCACGAGGCGGTCGCAGGCGGGCCCCTCGCTGACGAGCCGGTCATGAACCTCAAGGTGAAGCTCGTTGACGTGAAGCTCCACGAGGATGCCATCCACCGGGGCCCGGCGCAGGTGATCCCGGCGGTGCGGGCTGCTGTGAAGGCAGGGATGCTCATAGCGGGCGACATGCTCATGGAGCCCTACCAGAAGATCCAGATCAACGTCCCCCAGGCGCAGATGGGGGCGGCGACCTCCCAGATCCAGGGGAGGCGGGGACAGGTCTTTGACATGCAGCACGAGGGTGACCAGTTCGTGGTGGTCGGGAGGGCACCGGTCGCCGAGCTCTTCGGCTTTGCCGGTGACCTCCGGTCTGCCACCGAGGGGCGCGCCATGTGGTCCACGGAGTTCGCGGGTTTCGACGTGGTCCCCGCAAACATCCTGAAGGACGTGGTCATGGCCATAAGGAAGCGGAAGGGGCTCAAGCTCGAGATGCCCCGGCCCACGGACTACATCGACCGGGTGTAGGCCA
>CAZKEV010000061.1:0-6293 GCA_964551875.1 uncultured Methanomicrobiales archaeon
CCGTAGGAGTCCCGGTTCCGCCAGTCGATCATGGTGGAGAGCCCCTTGTCATGGATCGTGAAGGTCATGGGGGCCCCCACCCGGGACCGCTTGATCCGCTGGTCATTGTCAAAGGCACGCCACTCCGGACCCCGGTCAATGAAGTCCTCGTCGATGACGAGGCCGCAGTTCTGGCAGACGAGCTCCGCCCGCTCGTAGTCATGGACCAGCTGCCGCCCGCCGCACTCCGGGCAGACCACCTCTGCATAGTCCTGGCCGGTCCGCTCGCGCTCCTTGGAGATCTCCTTCGAGCGCTTCTTTAAGGCCTCCCTCTCTGTCTGGAGGATCTTAACCTTCTCTGTCTCCTGCATGGGTCCTCACCTACTTCCCAAATACTTTCTCTCCGACTTCCATTCCGCATCCGCGATAGCAGAGCACCGCAGCATAGGGTTTCTGGATATTCCCAAAGATATCAACGACCTTACCAACCGCCCTGAGGCGCCTATCCACTACGTCGCTGTACAAACGCGGGAGTTTTGAGGCGTCACACTGGATGAACAACAGACGTTTCCCTGAACGGTGAAGAACGCTGCCTAAACTCCTCAAAACCTACCTCGATCTTTCACCTGTGTTAGGTTACTTATAAATATGTCACTTTTTAGTATATAGGGTTTGCGTCTATTATTAAATACTTGTCCGATGGAATAGCCATTTCTCGATATTTAAATCTAGTGCAGCTCTGGTTTCAGTATCCGAAAGGCCGGCCCCGCGCGCTACTGCGTTTCGCGCGCCCTCATCCAAGAGGTCATGGGGTCCATGGGCATCCGAGTTGATCACGGTGGTGCATCTGGCTGACCGTGCCTCCAGGACCACGTGACCATTGGTACGGTTATGGCCGGCTCTCGAGGTGATCTCGAGCGCTATCCCCCTGGTTGCCGCCTCCATTGCGACCTCTTTGGTGATGAGGCCTGGGTGGGCGAGGAGGTCCACCTCGTTGCAGGTGCAGGCAGCCAGGTTTGTGCCGGGGGCGACCGGTTCTACGACGGTCTCGCCATGGACGACAACGATATCAGCCCCCTCGTCCTTCGCCCTCTTCGCGAGGAGGGGGATATGGGAGGGGGGGACATGGGTGATCTCGACGCCCGTGAGGAGCGTCACGCCGAAGGCGGCTGCAAGGTCCTTCAGGGGGATCTGGGCGGCAATGACCAGGGAGAGGTTACCGGAGTCCACGTGGTCGGTGATGGCGAGGGTCCTGTACCCCAGGACCGCTGCACGCCGGACGAGCTCGATAGGGAGCATTTCGCCATCCGAGAGGGTGGAATGGGTGTGGAGGTCGTACATGGACGTCACCGCTTCGCATCGAGGCCCTTTGCAACACGCCTGAGGAGCGCCTCCTTGGACCCCTCCCAGGCGACGATCAGCCTCCCTTCCCGCTTGGGCCAATGGGCGGGATGGTTCTTCTCCTCGGCCCGGAAGGAAAGGCGCGCTCTCTTCAGGGCCCGCTCCAGGTCCTGGAGGGTGGGCCCCTTCACCGCCAGGGTGCGGGGGACCCTTCTCCCCGAACTCCGTTCCAGGGCGGCATCGAAGTAGCAGGGGTACAGGATCCGCTCTCCCTTCAGCTTCATCCTCAAAGATATTGACGGTGAACCTATAAACAGGTTCATGATCCATATTTCTCCATGCACCATATCGATCTCCAGATCGAGAAGGACATCTACGGGGCAAATAACCGCATCGCCGACGCAAATGCGACGCTCTTCGCGAAGCACGGGGTGCGGGCCTTTGATCTCCTGGGTGCCATCGGATCGGGGAAGACGGCGCTCATCGAGCGGATGGTCCCCCTCCTATCAGCCCGGGGGCTCAAGGCGGGGGCCATCGCCGGCGATGTCTTCGGCGACGACGACTTCCGGAGGATCATTGCCCTCGGGATCCCTGCGGTGAACGCGAACACGGGGAAGGAGTGCCACCTGGACGCCCACCTGGTTGAGCACGCGATCGAGGATCTCCCCCTCGACGATATCGACCTCCTCTTCATCGAGAACGTGGGGAACATGGTCTGCCCGACCGACTTCCGGCTGGGGGCGGAGAAGCGGATCGTGATCGTCTCCTCTACCGAAGGGGACGACGTGGTGAACAAACACCCCATGATCTTCCGGGACGGCCACATCGGGGTGATCAACAAGGTGGACCTCGCTCCTCTCGTGGGGGCGAACCTGGACAGGATGGAGTCAGACATGCACCGGTACAACCCCCGGATGCCGGTCTTTCGGACGAACCTGAAGACCGGTGAGGGGGTCGGGCCCCTCCTCGATGCCATCCTGGCCTAGAGCAAAGGATTTAATAATCTCAGTCCCCATATTTATGAATCCTCGCGGAGAATCCAAGGATTCACCGGGGTGGTTCTCATCCTCTGGCAAGGAAGATCGGTACGGAGGGAGAGCGGCAAGAGGTACCGCATCTCCCGGCGAAAGAAACGGTTTGAGATAGGGAGGGCTCCCGCGGATACTACCCTGGGGGAGAGCAGGAACAGGCTCATCCGGACGAGGGGAGGGAACCTCAAGGTCCGGGCCCTCAGGACCCAGCACGCGAATATCTCGATGCCCGCCACCGGCGAGACAAAGAGAGCGAAGATCGAGACGGTGGTGGAGAACCGGGCTGACCCGAACTACATGAGGAGGAACATCCTCACCCGGGGGGCTATCATCAAGACCGAGCTCGGCAAGGCCCGGGTGGTCTCCCGCCCGGCCCAGGACGGCGTCGTGAACGCTGTCCTTATTGAATAAGGATGCGACGCCTTCGTCTCGAACGAAGGCGCACGCCATCCTCATCGAGTGAGAGAGACCCATCCTTTTTTACCCTCCGCGGTGCCCATACCTACTTGATGCGCAGAATCTATTACCGGTTCCCGAAGACCTTCGACCTTGACTTCGACCTGAACCGTCCCTTCCCCGAGGTCCTCGGCTGCATCCGGAGGCTCCATGACACCCACCAGACGAACCGGCGGGGAACGGACCTCGTAAAAAGGCAGATCCTCGTCCAGCTCGCCACGAATAAGATGTCCTTCGAGATGGTGGACTCCCTCCCCCCCTTCGAGGAGACGGTCACCGAGATGGCCGACTTCCGGTTCATCTTCCACGACATCCTTCTCGCGGCAAAGGGGAGGGTTCCGCTCGGGGAGAACATCTTCCTCATGAGGGTCCAGGACAAGGGGGCCCAGTCAGAGTGCACCGTCGTGAAGGAGGGGCAGCAGGGGACCATGGACGCGACCGAGTTCAAGACCCTCATCAAGGGTGCCTGCCCGTGAGCCTTTCGGTCACCGTCGCCGCCCCCTTCAAGCACACGAGGAAGGAGAAGCTCCAGAAGTCGGAGTTCATCTTCTACCTCACCATCGACCGGAAGTGGATGAGCCGTGACCAGGCAAACCAGCTCCTCGAGAGGGCAAAGGCAGCGGGGATGGTGGAGGTCGCCGATGGGTGGGTGAGGCCTCTCCTCGACCTCTCCTCCATCACGGTTCCCGTGGGGTTCAAACCGGACTCCCGGATCTTCGAGAGCGACGAGGCCTCCCAGGTCCTCATGGGGAGGATCGCTTCAGCACGAGGGGTCCCTCCCGCAGAGGTGGTTGCCGAGGTGAACCGGGTCATCAGGGAAGGTTTCGACGGGAACCTGCGCCTCCCGGCAGCCGCGGCGATTGTGGCAAAGAGGAATAACATCCGGTTCGACGATCTCAGGGAGAGCCTCACCGTCGAGGTACTGAGAAAAAAGGATAGCTGAGGGGATCTACTTCTTCCTGGCGGGCCGCTCTCTCTTCTCTTCCCCGCCCTTCTCTTCGCCCTTCTTGAAGTAGTCGCCAAGGGCCTTCTCGCCGTATGTGGTGACGCACGCGTTGATCTGGACGAAGTCGGGGGTGATCTCATTGCCCCGGGTCATCTTCCGGCGCCGCTCACCTTCGAGCCTGGGGTGGAAGCCGACCCCGCCCGAGAGGAGGAGCCGCTTCCTTGCCATGCCCGGGAGGTCTCCCCGCATGGGGGTGCCGTTCCGGTCCGAACCGCCCGTGATCTTCATCCGGTAACCGCCAAGGCCGACCGGCCCCCCGTCCACCTCGTCCCCGATCCGCTTCCCGAGGAAGGCTGATGCAGACCCGCCGCTCACGCTCACGTTGTAGGCCCGTCCGTCCTTCGCATCCGAGAGAACCAGTTTGAAATCCACCATTCGATTTGCCCCTCTGGAGTGACTTTATCCTTAGCCGGGAGGGTTCATAAACATAGTGCTGAATGCACCGTTCCAGGCCAATCGGGTCCGAAAATGGGATCTGTATGGGCCGGATTCAGGGTTGGAACATACAAACCCATCTTGGGCGTTACTTTCCCCAGAACGGGTCGCCCTTCCGCTTCAGGGTGGTGTAATCCTCGAGGCACTCCTTCATGGAAGGTGTGAGGTTGGGGAGCATCTCGTGCTCCAGGATCTTCACGTGCCGCTCGGGGATCTCCACGAGGAGCTCGTCGTTCACGTTGACCTGCCGGCCCACCGTGGCCCCCTCGATGGAGATGGCCACCTCCATCCCGGCGTCGGCCTCGCGGATGGTCTCCTGCCGGCTCTGCATCGTCTTCACGTGGCCGATACGGCGCCCGCTCCGGTCGACGAGCTCCACGCCGCTCCTGAGCTTCCCCAGGAGGACCCGTACCCCCACAACCGCGGGGTTGCTCTGCCGGAAGACGCAGTTGGGGAGGAGCATGATCCTCGCGGGGAGCACCACCTGCTCGAACCGCTGGGCCTCCTTCTTCCTGATCTCGGCTTCCCGCCACTCGAGGTACTCGTCGATGAGCTGGTAGATGACCTTCGCCTCAAAGACCCGGACATGGGAGAAGGACGGGTCCTTGAGGAGCTCCTGGGCATCGGGAAGGATCGGGGTGTTGAAGCAGAGGAGGACCGAGCTCAGCGGATCGGTGATGGTCTGCACCTCCACGAGATCATGACGTGAGACCGGCCCGACTCCCGCCCTCAGGATCCCGATGGACTTCCCCCCGAGCTCCTGGGAGAGTGCCTCGAGGGCCCCGATGGTGTCGGCCTTAATCGTGATCCCCTTGTCCGAGAGGACCACCCGGATGTCCTCCATCTCGTGCCGGATGACGGACTCCACCTCCTCCCGGTTCGACCGCACCGCCGAGAGGGGAGAACCGGCGACGACGGCCTCCAGGTTCGGGGCAGACACCTTGATCCCCGCTGCCGCGACGACCGATTTCACCCGGTCGAAGCGGTCCTCGACCCGGATCTCCCGGAGCGGCCTCGGCGCGAGGAGGGAACGCACCTTTGTGGTGACAACTCCGTCGTGGGTGGCGAGCATGATCTCGTCCCCCACGGCGAGGGTCCCGTCGTAGAGGATCACGTCCAGGGTCATCCCGAGGCCCCGCTCCTCCTTCACCTCGAGGACCGTCCCCCGGGCCGGCCCGTTCGCCTGGAAGACGAGGTCCTTTCTCAGGAACCGCTGTGCAAGGCCGATGAGGACCATGAGGAGGTCCGCGACCCCCTCGCCGGTGTGGGAGGAGACCGGGACGATGGCAATGTTCCGCTGGAAATCGCTGATCCGGTCGTACCTCTCGGATGCGAATCCCAGTTCAGAGAGCTTCCCCACGATCTCGTAGATCTTGTTCTCCAGGAGCGAGCGGGAACGCTCCCCCTGCTTCGCAAAGGTGCTCTGGAACGGCTCGTCCTCGTTCACCCGCCAGCCGTGGATACGGTCGATCTTCGTCGCGGCGACAACAAAGGGGGTCTTGCAGTTCCTGAGGATCTCGAGGGCCTCCAATGTCTGGGGCTGGAACCCCTCGTTCACGTCCACCACGAGGATCGCCATCTCTGCGAGGGCACCGCCCCGGGCACGGAGGGTGGTGAAGGCATGGTGGCCGGGGGTATCGATGAAGAGGAGGCCCGGGACCTGGATATCGAGCCTCCCCAGGCTCCCGCTCATGGTCCGGATGGCATCCAGGGGGACGAGGGTCGCCCCGATGTGCTGGGTGATGGCCCCCTCCTCGGAATCGACGACAGAGGAACCCCTTATCCGATCGAGGAGGGAGGTCTTGCCATGGTCCACGTGGCCGAGGACACAGACGATGGGCGTCCTGATGCCAGCAGGTGTGGATGTTGCCATGTCCCGACCTCCATCGTATGTCCTCGGTGAGAAAGGTGAGAATACTTTTATCCACATCATCATAAACCTGCTCATTCCCCTGCTGGAAGACGGCATCTCCCCTGGGGCACGGGTGAAGGATATTTTTATCAGATTCACCGGCCAATGAGAAGGAATAGTGTTGAACGCAACA
>CAZKEV010000061.1:6393-9737 GCA_964551875.1 uncultured Methanomicrobiales archaeon
GGATATTTTTATCAGATTCACCGGCCAATGAGAAGGAATAGTGTTGAACGCAACAATCCTTTCCAATCACGGTCTCAAAAGAGACGGGGATTGGTCGGATCATGAATTGGCTGCGTGAACACTATGGGAGAAGACTTTGTCCGCAGGACATAAGTCTTCGATGGACGCGTTCAACGCCGCCTCGTGCCGCGTGAACGCTGTTCAAGAAGATCTCTCGAAGAGATCTTCGATGTATATCCTTGCCGGGGTGGGGTAGCTGGTTATCCTAGGGGACTGTGGATCCCCCGACCCGGGTTCGAATCTCGGCCCCGGCCTCTGAATTGTAAGGTTTTTTCATCATTCCGGGTTTCACGGGTTATCAGATGAAAAGAAGATGTTCTTGAGATAGCATTATTCCGGACTATGTCTTCTCCCCCACCGGGAACTCCTCGTAGATCCGCACCTTCACCGGCATGACGTCCGGCCGCCGGTCGGTCATGACAGTGATGTAACTCAGCACATGGATATGGTACTCAAGGTAGCCCCGGATGAAATCGGACAGGTCCCTGTTCCGGTGCCCGAGGATCAGGATGACGAGCCACTGGATAATCATGCAGATGCCGGCGAGGAGGCCATAGATCCAGTTCACGATTCCGATAAGGATCCAGTAGAGGATGCGGACGAGCAGTTCAAGCCGCCTTGCGGGTTGTTCGAATACGAAGAGCTCCCTCGGCTGAAGAGGGCTCTTCGGTGCTGGCTGGTTCATTTCTTCTGGCATAACAAGTAAAGAAAGTGCGGAAGCGTATAAGGGTATTCCCCCGGCTGGAAGGCGTGGGGGAAATCGCGATCCCCGGGTTCAGGCAAATTTGAAGGGCCGGTGAGGTAACTATACATACTCCGCCGGAAAAAATTATAAAGAGTTTCCAGGGGATCGTATCCCTCTGTTCCGAGGAAGAAAGTTCATGACTCAGGAAGTGATTCAGGCAGCGGGGCATCGTGGTACCCCTCGGGTGAAGGACTATGGCAGGCTGGCAAGGGTACTGATATGGGTGGGCCTCGTTCTCGTCCTCTCGGCACTCCCGCATGCCGTGGATGCGGGCAAGGGCGATCCAACAGTCGCCATCAACGATTACCAGGTCACGCCTGCCATCCTCCTTCCCGGCGACCAGGGGACCATCACGATCACGATTGCAAACACCGCCGCGAAAGCAAGCGCGACGGAATCGACCGTTCAGACCGGTGTATCAGGGACCACGACGACCTCGACAACGAAGGATATCACGGTCCTCGTCGAGTCTGTCTACCTGTACGGGAAAGGGGTGGAGGTCCTGGAGGGGAACTTCCAGCAGGTGGGTGCCCTCGGCCCCGGCCAGTTCCTCAGGCTCACCTTCCTCATCAGGGCGCCATCCCATGAGGGCATGTACTTCCCCGAGGTCTGGATCCGGATTCCCGAGGGCACGAGCGTGCAGTACCCGATTCCCGTGAATGTCAACTCGGCGGTGGGTATCCAGAAGCAGGAGATCCTGATCCTCTCGAGCTCGCTCCCGGATACCGTTGACCCTGGAGACGAGGTCCCGGTGACCCTCACCGTCAGGAACGACGGAAAGCTCCTCGCTGACGACGTTACCATGAGGATCGGGAATGTCAGCGCCTCGGTCGCACCAAAGAACACAGATCTCCACCACCTGGGGAGGATCGATGCCGGAAGCCAGAAGAGCGTCGACATCCTCCTCCTCTCTGACAGGAATACCGATCCCGGCCTGATCCAGGTCCCGGTAACCTTGATCTACAAGGGGATCGATGGCACTGCCCACACCATGGCGACCTCCATGAATGTGATGATGAAGGGGAAGGGCGAGCTCGGGTTCGTCTCGGTCGATACCAGCCCGCGGAGGGTATCCGAGAACCAGCCCTTCGATCTCACCATCCGTATCGAGAACACGGGCACAGGTGAGGCAAAACAGGTGGCAGCCACCGTGGACCTGCCCATGACCGGTACGAAGCAGTCTTTCATCGGCAAGATCAAGCCGGGCAATGACGCACCTGCCGTCTTCATGCTGGACGGGGGGAAGGGCGGGAGCTACACCTACAATGCCACCATCACCTATGTCGATGACCTTGGGACCCATACCGTGTTCCGTGAGATGTCGCTCCGGGTGGTGCCCGGGGATTCGTCAGGAGGACTTATCGTCATGCTGCTTGGCATCATCGGCATCGGAATCGTCGCCTACCGGTTCTGGTACCTCCCGAAGAAGAACGGTGACGGGGCCCTCCCATGGGTAAAAAAGAACTGAAAGTCGCCTTTTTTCTTGCATGGCGATCGCTCGTCAGGGGGAACAGGTCGAGCGTATTCCTGAACGTGCTCATCATCAGCATGGTCTTCACCAACATGATCTTCTTCCCCGCGCTGATGAACGGGATCGGGCAGGATATCGCCAAACAGGTGATCAGCTACCAGATCTCGAATATCCTGATCGAGCCGAAGAGGGGGACCGGTTACATCACCGACCTCGGGAGCACCCTGGACCTGATCAACGGGATGCCCGGGGTGCAGCGGGCGACCCCGCAGTACACCATGGGGGCGAACCTGAAGTTCAGGGGAAGGATCCTCGGTTCCACGGTGTACGCGATACGACCCCGGGAAGAGAAGTCTGTGTCACCCCTCTCCACGACCATGATCGCGGGGAGTTACCTCGGGGATAATGACAGGGGCGAGGTTATCATCGGGGCGAGTGTCGCCGGTTCACCCAATGTCCTCGAGGCCGACGAGTACACCCCCTCGCTGGGGGGCGTCCGGGTCGGCGACTCGATCACGGTCGAGTACGTGAACGATTTCACCAAGGAATACCGAGTGAAGGGGATCTTCTCTACCGGAAGGTTCGATATCGACAGCCGGGTCTTCACCACATGGGAGGACATGGAGGAGGTGACCGGAAAGACCCTGGACCAGGCCGCGTATATCACGGTAAGGGTAAAACCCGGCTACTCTGACCAGGCGGTCAAGAATCAGCTCCTCCAGTACGGGGTGATGGAGAAGGTCCAGACCTCCCACGATGTGCTGGACAAGGGCCTGGGACGGGCCCTTGCGAGCTTCTCGATCATCGGCTTCATCTCGCTCCTCGTGAGCCTCGTGATCGCCGTGGTGGTGCTCTTCATCGTGATCATGATCAAGACCCTCAGCAACCGCCGGCAGATCGGGATCCTCAAGGCCATCGGCGTGGATAAGACGGTCATCATGAACAGCTACGGCTTCCAGGTCATCATCCTCTCCGCGACCGGGATCCTGCTGGGTTTCGTCTTCACCGGCCTCCTCGTGCTCTATATGACCTATTACCCCATGGTGACTCCGGAGTTCTCCGCAACCC
>CAZKEV010000062.1:0-9293 GCA_964551875.1 uncultured Methanomicrobiales archaeon
ACATCGTGGAGCTCCACCGTGCCATCGATGCCGAGCGGGAGGAGCATGCCTGGGGAGATATCCCGGCGCTGAAGAAAGCCGGCGGTGGCAGGATGCTCGTCGCAACCGCCGGCGGGATCCGCGTCCCCGTCGTGAAGGCGGCGGTGAAGGCCGGGGCCGATATCATCGTCGTGGGTCGCGCGATCACGGCATCGCGGGACATCAAGCACGCCGCCGAGGAGTTCCTGGACCAGCTCTCCAAGGAGGAGATCGACCAGTTCCGGGTGATGACGGACTTTTAATTTATTATTATGTATATTTTTAATTGAATTTAAATGATAGGAAAAGTCCTGGCCGGGGTGTACCACTTTTCATGTCAAAATCCACCCTGCATTTAATGTCATATGCGCTCTCCGGAGAATCTCGGAAAAGGAGTATGCCAACGCCGTGAAAAGCGCTAAAAGGGCGGGAATTCAATGGGGGATGATGTTCGATTATTAGATAAAAAATTTTGATTTCTCTTTACCTCACCATTTTGGAATCCTGATACCAGGGACGCGAAGACGTGGGACCTTGATCTCTCCGACACCGAAAGGATCTGGACTATTTCTCCGTGTCGATCTCTTCTTCGTGGACTTCTCCCTCGCCTTCGGTTTTGCGTTTGTCGTTGTTTTGGGCCGCTTGGTATCTGCCTTCTTTAAACTCTCCTGTTTGTGAATTGTTCTATGGCAATCAGGATGGAGGGCAACTCCGTTACCGGATACCGTTTTCCCTTTGCGTGAATGAGGTTTGAGATGGTGAAATTCAGCAATCGTCGCCTGTAATGGTTTTCCGCAATACCAGCATTTCCCGTTCTGTCGGTCCCATATGGCGTTTTTCTGAATTGTTGAAAAAGTCCGCTTGATGTCCCTTTTCTCGGCCATCTTTTACCATTCCACCCGGTGCCTTCGTTTCGGCTTCCTTCGTGCCCCGAAACTGACCTCCTCTCCATTTCTCGTGGTGAAACTGACGGGCCTCTTGGTTTTTGTTTTCTTCCCTCGGGCAAGAAACGATGGCATGATTAAAAATCCTCATCTAAGACGATAAATTTGATCAAAATAATTCAAAGCATTGCATCTATTTTCTTCTGATGTGATCCCTATCAATTAGATACCGTCCTAGCCCATCAACATCTGGAAACATCGAATATTCGGTACTTCCAGACAAATACAAAAATCTCTCAGCTTTTTTGATTAAATTTAACGGGATTTCGAATTTTTTTACACACCTATTCAGAATAACATCTATAGGGCGATCATTAACAATATGAAGAGTATATACACTTTTTTGTGCAAAGATTCTTCGTAGTGCTCTAGGTGCATAAATTGCAATAGGACCAGTGATACCAAATTTCTTTTTTATTTCGGCTGGTTTGAATTCTAAGAATTCTTTATAAGAAAATTCCAAATCATCAGTTAAACCAATACCTCCAGCCCAAAATTCTTCATTTAGCATGTATGGATCCAAAATCCAAATACAAGGATGTAGTTTTTTTTCTTGTTTATCATAATCCGCCCAATTGACCCCCCTTAAAGCAAAAAACAAAGAAGATGAGAAATTTTCGGTCCAATCCAATAATCTCGTAGGTAAACCTGCATGTCGCATTTCAAACAGAAGATTCCACGATTCAAGCTTCATATCGTATAGAGGACCGCAATTCGAACTGAATTCAATACGTAAAGCTCTTTCAAGGGAATATTTACTACCATAATCTGATTTTACTCGAAACAAACTCGGAATTAATTTCCACGTACTATCATTATGACCCCGGAAAAATGGAATATCACACCCCTTAATATCGAATTGCTCAAGTGTAGTTTCAATTCCATTTAAGAATGCTATCCATTCATCCATTGAATAAATTGTAGAAGAGTTTGAATAGAAATATTTTAGCTTTAATTTTCATGATAAGAATATGATATATTTCTACCAACTAGATTCTTGAACTCTATTGTTATCCATCAGACTATCCTGCCGTGCAAAATCGCCTGATTCCAGAAATTCTCTTAAATGCCTTTTACTCCAATAAAGCCAGCCACTTTCAAGGATTTTATCGAATATCTCGATAGCTAAAGGCATATCATAATCCGTGTATCGCTTCACCTCCTGTCATACCAAAGCAAACCGAGGGAATACCCAATATTTAGACCATCCATGCCCGGCCGGTAAAAATAGAATTCTGAGGCTTTCCCATCCGCTTCCCGGTGTTCTCCCTTCACACCGGCCCAATCACCGTCGGCAGGAACCACCCGACGATGCTTGTCACGATCCAGATGACCACGGCGATAGCCAGGGACTTGATCCAGCCGATCTTGTACAGGTGCTGCAGAGCGATCAGCCAGAAGATACCGCCGATGATTGCGGCGATGAGTCCCTGGCCCAGGAAATAGTACACAATCGTGTAAATGACCGTGCCCACGAAGGCGGCGAGGAGTGCCGTGCCGAGACCCTCCGTTTCGCCGAACAGTTTGGTGATCACGAAGATGATGACCGCCGAGATGATCAGCGCGACGAGGAAGGTCACAAGGGTAGCTACGTACGATACCATGAGGCATCACTCCATCCTTCAAGGGATTTAACCCTGTCGATGAGACCCTTGGAAACAATGAAATCGGAACTTTGATGTCACACCATTTTTATGGATATTATGATCTGATATGGTGGAGAATTACCAGAACAACGCCTTTGTCCTCTCTCTCGTAGCCGGCATCCTAATCACCGTCGGGGGCATATTGATGTCACTCCTCGGGGCTCTTTGTGGGGTCTGCATCGCAGGGATCGCGTCTGCTCAGGGAAAAGCAGGTGCCGGCCTCGGAGCAGGCCTGTTGGTCATCCTCCTCATGTCCCTCGGTGTAATCTCGGGAATTCTCGTCCTTGTGGGCGCGATGCTCATCCACCGTGGGGACATCGGCTCAGTCAAGTCGGGAAGCATGCTCGTGATAATCTTCTCTCTCCTGGGACTTGCGGGGCTGAATCCTCTTTCCTTCATCGGGGCAGTAATCGGGTTGATCGGGGGAATCATAGGAATCACGGGGAAACCTGAAGAGGGTCAGACACCGGCATCCCCGCCGCCCCAGTGATATGGCGGTCAGAGCGGGAACCGAGGCGAAGATACTCATATTTTTCTTCTTTTCCGCCGTTACGGCTCTGATTATAGCAGCTCCTCTGGCAGTACCTGTGGGATCAATTCCCCGCCTCGACGGGACTCCGGGCATCGCGGACCACCCCGAGATCCTTGTTACCCTGGATGCACCCTGGAACCTGGTGTATTATTTCGGCGATATCTGGTGCCACCAGCGTTCCGACCGTTCCCTGTCCCTGAACGGCAACCAGCTGCCGCTCTGCATCCGATGCTTCGGGATATTTCTCGGGATTCCCCTGGGTTGCCTCACTCCTGTGGGCCGTGCCCATCACCCCGGCCCTGCATAGAAAGGTTATCATCGTGCTTCTCATCGGCAGCCTTCCCATCGTCATGGACGGCGGCGGTCAGCTCTTGGGATTCTGGGAGAGCCTCCCGGCCATAAGGGCGCTGACCGGGATCCTTGCCGGGGCCGGGGGAGGTTTAATCCTGGGAATCCTCGTGGATGTCCTGGACTGGGCGCGGCATCCAACTATTTGATTTTTTTCCGAGAAATAAATTTTAAAACGGTATAAATATCGATATAACCATCACGAGGATCCCGAAGACCGTGAGGAACACCCCGACCTGCACCGGCGGGTTCTTGATCTGTATGACGGGATGCCACCTCAGGTTTCCCGGATGATAAAAAGGATTTTTCCCTTATAACAGCCGCCAGCGGATCGTGTTCGAGGTGCAATCCCAGTTATCGGGAGTATGTGGTCCATAAACAAAGTATGGTTCATTTTGGGGGCAGAATTCGATGTATGAATCTTTAGCGGCCGCGTCACTGGGGACCTCAAAGACAAGAACGCCGGATCCCGGGTTATCTTTATCGATCGATTCACTCATCACGAGGGTTCCCTGGTTTTTAATGTAATAGTGCATGGGATTGGCGAGAATAAAAGGATATAAAGGTTCATACGCATTTCCTTGGTTCATTAACGTATAGGAGGTGGTATTTGGGGTAACAAAACTCGTTCTTGAACCTGGCCCGACGATCCCGACAAGATCCCAGGTTACTCCGACAATGAGGAACTTATACCCCTGTCTGGCGATAGCAACAATCTCATCGGGGGTATAGGCATCGTCGTAAAAATAGGTATACTGGCTCTGCACAGCATAATTTTTCACGTTTATAGCGACTATCTGTTTCCCGTAGTTGTCTTTGAATTGGTAAGCCTGGCGAACAGGTCTGATGTCGGGAGGGAAGGATGATACTGGAGGTGGCATTGTTGTACTGATAATTGTGGAAGGGATCGTCGTTATAACGGCGGCAGGGACGGGCTGGGCGATAGTAGGGGCACCTGTTTCTTGTTGGGGAGCTGTACAGCCAGCAATGACCAGAAAGCTCATAATAAAGAGTGATAAGGTCAACCCGCTGAGAATCGTTGCTTTTACATCGTCGATTCTCATTTGAGATCGGAGAACTACTTCCCATATTCTATTTAAATCATTTGATTTTGATTTTTTGAGTATAATTTCAGCCTTTTCTCCAATTCCAAACATGCCTTGCGTTCTTGATGGTACGGACGAAATAAAAAAAATTCAGATCGGTATGAATATCGATATAATCATCACGATAATCCCGAACACCGTGAGGAAGACCCCGACCTGCATGAACGGGTTCTCGATCTTTATGATGGCCTCGATGATATTGTTCAGATCGGCGAGGGGTATCGGGGAGGTGGTGATCCCCTCCTTCCTTGACATGCTCTTCACGACCTCTTCGGCGATCTTCTTTGCCTGCTCCTCCGCGGTCTTCCTCCTGTCATAGATGCTGTAGAGGCAGAGGATGGCCCCGAGGATGATCATCAACACTGCGATACCGAACACCACAAGCTGGCCTGCAACCATGTCCTGACACCTGTTTTTTACCGTATGAAGCGGCTGATATTTGATGCTGGCGATTCGTTCACGTCGTGGGCCGTACGCCTATTCAGGCTGCTCACGATTATCAAGGCCGGCACCGGGGATGTCCGCCTTTTCTCGGTGACAAGGAGGGCTGATTCCCGGGAAGACCGGGCCGGGGAGGCACGAACACCCCGCCGGGATTATCGAGGAGAACTCCGGCTCCTCGCCCGTCCAATTCTATCCGGTGTTCACTCCTTCCGGAACATCCTCGCACAGTCCTGGATCGCTCCGGCCATGGTCGGGAAGACATGGAAGGTGTCGACGAGGTCCTGGACGGTGAGGCCGAACTTCACGGCAAGAACCCCTTCCTCTATCATCTCGGAGGCGATGGGGGCGCAGATATGTACCCCAAGCACCTTCCCGCTTCCTTCATCGGCGACGATCTTGACGAGGCCTCTGGTATCCCCGGCCATCATGGCCCGGGAGACCCCCTCCAGAGAGACTGACCTGCATTTCACGGCGACCCCCTTCGCCCGGGCCTGTGCCTCGGTCAGCCCGACGCTTGCGACCTGCGGCGTGGTAAAGATCGCGTGGGGGAGGGACAAGCGGTCGATCTTCCTCCCTTTACCGGTCATGGCGTTCTCGGCAGCAACAGAGCCTCCGACGCCGGCCCATGGTTCGAGCATCGGTTCACCGGTCACGTCGCCCGCTGCCCAGATATGGGGGATGGAGGTCTGCATGGTCTCATCGACGATGATGGCTCCTTTCCCATCGACGTTTACCCCGCAGGCAGGGAGGTTCAGTTCATGGGTGTTGGGGGTGCGGCCGGTGGCAAAGAGGATCCGGGCGCCGGTGAACTTCTCTCCTACCCCCTTCACCCGGGCGGAGACCCCGATCTCCTTTCCTTCCATCCTGACCCTCACAAGCTCTGCACCGGTCCGTATGTCAATACCCTCTCCCTTCAGGGCATCCTCCATGGCCACCGATATCTCCGGTTCCTCATCGGGGATGATCCGCGGGCTCCGCTGGAGAAGGGTGACCTTCGACCCGAAATGGGCGAAGATCTGAGCGAACTCAAGGCCCAGTGCCCTTCCTCCGACGATGATGATGGATTCGGGGACCTCCTCAAGCTCCAGGGCCTCGATATTTGTCAGGTAGGGGACAGACGAGAGCCCCTCCACGGGCGGCACGGACGGGGAGGAGCCTGTGGCGATGATGAACCGCCGGGCCTCCATGATCCGGCCCTCGACGTCAATCTCCCGGGGTGAGACAAACCTGGCGACACCCTCAATGAGTTCCACCCCGAACTCCCCGAAGATGCGGCGCGCCTTCTTCTCCCGAAGGCGCAGTACCAGGTCCCGCTTCTCCTGGATCAACTCCTTCGGGTTGAGCCTCGTCCCCACCTCAAGCCCCCGGTGCCCGAAGTTCCGGTAATAGGTGAGATCCCCGACCGCGAGGAGGAACTTGCTCGGGATACAGCCGGTGTTCACGCAGGTGCCCCAGAGAGGGCCCCGCTCCACCATTGCGACGTGCTCTGCGCCAAGGCGGTGAGCCCGGGTCGCGGCGGATGTTCCGGCGGCCCCGGTTCCGATGATGATCAGGTCATAAACGGGTGGCATCGTTCCCTCCCTGGGTAAGCAGGGGGCTCAGGTGTCCCCCGGGAAGCAAGCCCTTCCTTGCCTCCTCGATCCAGGTTCTCATCGTCCTGTAATGACCTTCGCAGAGGAAGTTCTCGCCCCGTGCATCCTCCCATGCAATGGGTTCCGGGCAGCCGCGGAATATGCACCGGCCTGCCTTCGGAGGGGAGATCCTCCGGTAGCGCTCGATGTCAGGGACGATGGAGATAACGGTGTACCGCTCGATCAGGGCTTTCAGGTGCTCAAGTGGATTCTCTAGCATCAGGATCCTCCTTGATACTCGCCCCCTTCAACTGAAGGGATGCGGTTCTCCTGCGCTGCATCCACCCCTGCCTTCTCAATGAGGTTCACCGCGCTGTACTGCGTGAGGCCTGCCATGGTTACACCGATAGTATCTTCCATCGATCTTCTATAAAAACGGGAGGGCTCCAGGGGTTGGTGAACCCTCTGTTACGGAGACCCACACCTTCATCATCTTTCAGACGCTATATTTGCGGAAGAGGTAAAGGCGATACTATGCTCTCTGAACGGCAAAAGCAGTCCTATCACAGGATTTACCATAAGACCTGCCCGGTCTGCAAGGTCGAGTTCGACACCTTCAACCCGAAGGTCCGCTACAACTCCCATATCTGCAGCCGCAGGGCAAACAAAGGCAAGCAGCTCTGAAGCGGGGGAGCGCGGGCGGGATCGGCCCGGGTGGATCTTCAGGCTATCCTGTGAGGCATCCTCTATAGCCGGGTACCATCCCGCTCCCTGATCTCAACCTTTTTCTGGGATGATGCCCTGATAGTGGATACCAGGGGTGATCCCAATACCCGAGACCGAGCCGGGCTGCCCCTTCTGCAACCCCGCTCTCAAGGATATCCTGCTCAGGAATGACCTGGCCTATGCAAGGACTGACCGGTTCCCGGTGAGCAAAGGGCACGTGCTCGTCATCCCCTTCCGTCACTACCAGTCCTTCTTTGATTCAACGAAGGAAGAGCGTTCAGCACTCCTCGACCTGATCCTGGAGATGAGGGGCCAGATCGATGAACGCCACCATCCCGACGGGTACAACATCGGGGTGAACGTGGGGAGGTACGCGGGACAGGCAGTCATGCACCTGCACTTCCATATCATCCCCCGGTACAGGGGCGATGCCAGGGGCCACCACGGCGGGATGCGCTGGGTCATTCCCAGGGGGCCCCCACCCGTGGAGAAGAACTGGTTCGGGTGAAGCCCGGGCTCCGCACCTGCTTTTAGGGCGCACTCCGGGTTACAGCAGCTTCAATCAGCCCTTTGGAACCTCGTACGCCTCTCCGGGGGAGAGAATGACAACCTTGAGGTCTGTGGTCCGCTCGATTGCATGTTTGAAGGCGAGCGGGTCCTGGAGGATGGCGGGCCAGGTGCTGTAGTGCATCGGGACGACCGTCTTTGCCCCGATGAAGTTTGCCGCCATCATCGCCTCCCGGGGCCCCATCGTGAACCGGCCGCCCATGGGGAGGAGTGCAACATCCGGCTGGTAGAGCTCCCCGATGAGTTTCATATCCGAGAAGAGCGCGGTATCGCCGGCATGGTAGACGCGCACCCCATCCATGCCGACGACAAACCCGCAGGCACATCCGCCATAGAACCCCGGGCCTTCTGATCCGAGCCCAGAGGAATGGACCGCCGGTGTCATGGTGAACTCCACCCCGTCCACCTCGATGGTCCCGCCGATGTTCATCGTCTCCACGGTAAGGCCCTTCCCGCGGAGGTACTTCCCTATCTCGGTGATGGCGATGGTCTTCTTCGCGAGCCGGACCGCCTCCCCGATGTGGTCATCATGACCATGGGTGACCGCGACAAGATCCGGTTCACGGGTGATGGGACCTTCGGGGACGTAGGGATCGATGATCACCGATCTCTTCCCTTCCAGGAGGAAGCAGGCATGGCCGAGCCAGGTGAGTCGCATACTAGAGAATCGGGGCGATGGATAAAAAGGTGTGGGAGGGCGAAAGGGATCAGGTGACGTCGATGAGCTCGGCCTCGGTGATATCGATGGCCTCGGAGAGCCCGTCCTGGGCAAGCCCCTTCGTCATCTGCTCGGAGAGGTCACGGTCCTCTATCACGTCACGGATGCGCTGGAGGTAGGGGTCCAGGGTGGGGTCGTCCACCTCTTCGAGGACGTGGCGGTACTCCCGGAGGGTAGACGGGGAGATGCCGAGCTCCTCGCTCACGTCCTTCATGGTCTTCCCGGACTCGATAAGCTCCTCCAGCCTCTCGCGGTCAAAAGGCATCTTGAAGTCGAGGTCCCGGAAGAGCTTCATCCTGACCCGGGCCCGGGCCACGGTCTTCGAGAGCTTCTCGTCCCCCAGAGACCTTGCGATCTCGGTATCGTTCTTGCCATCGGAGAAGGCCATGACGAGCCGCGCGAGCTGCCTCGGGGTGAGCTTGGTCTTGAAGTAGCCCCTGTCGAGGATCTCCCGCATGATAAGGGCGATCTCCCGTTCTATTGCATCACGGTCCCGGAGAGATCCATGGATCTTCTTCATCGGCTCCACGATCTTCGTCTTGCTGGTGATGGCTGCAAAAAGTTCGAGGAGATGCTTCTTGCGTTTGTCTTCATCCATGCGTGGTTCCTGCTGAATACCGCACTACAGTCTCTGCTATCGTATTTAAGAATTTCCTTTATCGCATACGTAGGG
>CAZKEV010000063.1:0-8832 GCA_964551875.1 uncultured Methanomicrobiales archaeon
ATGTCGCGGTTCTTGGCATAGAGGTTCTCCCAGGAGAAGGAGATGTCCGTCTCGCCGATGCCGATCTCGAGGACCGCGTTCCTCACCGCCTCGGGGGTGATCCCCCGGCGGGCGATGGCCCGGAGGGTCCCGAGCCGGATGTCGTTCCACCCGGTGTACATCCCGTCTGCGATTCCGGCCTTCATCTGCGAGGTAGAGAGGACAACGCCCTCGATGCCCATCCGCCCATAGTGGCGATAAACGGGTTGTTTCCAGCCGAAGTAGTCGAAGATGTATCGCTGCCGTGCGGTGTTCGCGATGTGGTCCTTGCCCCGGATGACGTGGGTGATCCCGAGGAGGTGGTCGTCGATGGCGACCGAGAAGTTCATGAGCGGGAAGACCGTCGCATCCACCCTCGGGTGCGGCGGAGAGGAGACGATCCGCAGCGCCGAGAAGTCCCTGACGGCCGGGTCAGGGTGCTCGATATCGGTCTTCACCCTCACGGTGACCTCACCCTCGGCATACTCTCCGTCGAGCATCCCCTCAAAGAGTTCCAGGTTCTTCTCGGGGGAGGGATCACGACAGGGGCAGGCCCGCCTGGAGAGTTTCAGTTCCCGGAACTGGTCGGCCTCGCAGGTGCAGACATAGGCCCCGCCGATCTGGATGAGCTTGCGGGCATATTCGTAGTAAGTCTCGAGCCTGTCGCTCTGGAAAACGATCTCGTCGATGACGAGGTCCAGCCAGGCACAATCCTCCCTGACGGTGGTGTATGCATCGGGGTCCACCCGCCTGGGGTCGGTGTCCTCGATCCGGAGGATGTACTTCCCGCCGTACCGGCGCACGTATGCGTCGTTCAGGAGCGCCGCACGGGCATGGCCGAGGTGGAGCGGGCCGCTCGGGTTGGGGGCAAACCGCATCACCACGCCGTTCTCGGCGCCTTCGAGGGCCGGGAGGCCGGCCTTCACGTGCTCGTGGGTCTCCGAGAGCTCCTCAAGGAGCCGGGGTGCAATCTGCGCCAGCTCCTCCCGCTGCTTCTCGGGAGAGAGCCTGGAGACCTCCTTCACGATGGCACTCGTGAGCACGGAGATCTTTCGTCCTTCTGACCGGAACTCAGGGTACTCGCCCATGACCCGGGAGATGACCGTCCCTGCCTGCGGCTTTCCCCCGTACTTCACGGCGTTCTGGAGCACGTACTTCCGGAGCAGGAGGTCGAGGTCTTCTGGCATCTAGGAACCCCGTGAAAGGAAGTGATCGCCGAGGGAGATCAGGAGGCGCTTCTCCTCGCTCTCGGGAATGACCCCGAGGCATGCCTTCCCTGTGCCGAGGATCCGTTCTGCCGTCTCCTTCACGTCGGCAATGACCCCGGCCTCCTCCAGGTTCTTTACCAGCTTATCCACTTCATCGTCGGAGAGGGGGCCCTTGGGGAGCGGAATCCCCCTCTCCATCGCCTTGATTGCGATGAGGGTCTTTTTTCCCTCCCGGAGGTCCGAGCCCCGGTCCTTGCCGCTCACGGACGAGGCGACGGTGAGGTCGATCAGGTCGTCCTGGATCTGGAAGGCGATCCCCGTGGTGAGGCCGAACTGGTACAGGGCATCGGCCTGGACCGGCTTCGCCCCTGCAAGGATGGCGCCGATGGATGCGGAGGCCGCGTACAGGGATCCCGTCTTCTTCCTTACCATCTCGAGGTACTCCACCTCAGAGACCTCCACCTGGTCCTCGAAGGCCATGTCCCGGTGCTGGCCGTCGCAGATTTCGGCGCAGGTGCGGGCGAGGAGGGAGACCGCCCGCACCCGGGCATTGTCGGTGGCCGGTGCCCGGCAGAGGAACTCGAAGGCCCGGGCATAGAGGACGTCCCCCGCGAGGATGGCCGTCGGCTCGTCCCAGAGGGTGTGGACCGTGGGGACACCCCTCCTCTCCTCGTCCTGGTCCATGATATCATCGTGGATGAGGGTGAAGGAGTGGATGAGCTCGACGGCGAGGGCAGCGGGCATGAGCTCGAAGGCAGACCCCTTCTTCACGGATTCCGCGGCGAGGAAGAGCATGGCGGGCCGGAGCCTCTTTCCCCCCGCGGTGAGGAGGTGGGCGGAGGCCTTCGCGAGCTCGCCGTAGGGGTTCCCGAAGTAGCGGTGGATGGCGAGGTCCACGTCCCCTGCCACGTCTGCCAGGTAATCGGATAGTTCCATCGGGTCACGCTCACTTTGCGAGGAGCATCTTCTGGCCGTTCCGGAGGATGTGGAGGTCCTTCTGGAAGGTGTAGCCGCACTCCTCTGCAAACTCGGCGTAGGCGCCGGTCTGCTCGATCCCGCCGTGGGACGGGATGATGTGCTGGGGGTCCAGGAGGTGGACGAGCTCGTAGTGGTCCTCCCGGTAGGCATGGCCCGAGACATGGAGATCGTCGAAGATCCGTGCGCCACGCATCTTCAGCCGGGTCTCGACCATGTAGCGCTGGCCGTAGTTCATGGGGTTCGGGATGACCTTCGCCGAGAAGAGGATCTTGTCGCCCTTCTCGATCTTGTAGGGGGTGTCGTCGAGCGCGATCCGGGTGAGGATGGAGCCCGGCTCACCCTGGTGGCCGGTGACGATGGGCACGAACTTCTCCTTGCCCATCTTCATCATCCGGCGCATCGTCCGCTCAACGGTGCGCCGGTTCCCGAACATGGAGAGCGTCTGGGGGAACGCGACGAGCTTCATCTGCTCCGCCGTGGAGCTGTACCGCTCCATGGACCTGCCGAGGAGGACGGGTTTCCTGCCGATCTCGTGGGCGCACTCGGCGATGGTCTTCACCCTCGCGATGTGGGAGGAGAAGGTGGAGACGATGATGGCGTTCTTGTCATCCTCGTAGCTCGTCATGGTGTCCCGCACGATGTCCCGGGCGATCCGCTCGCTCGGCGTCCGGCCTTTTATGTGAACGTTCGTGGACTCGGCGAACAGGGCGAGGACCCCCTCCTTCCCGATCTGCCTGAGGCGGCCGAAGTCCGGGGGCTCGCCAATGACAGGTGTCCGGTCCAGCTTGTAGTCGTTCGAGTACACGATCGCCCCCTGGGGGGTGTGGAGCACGGGCATCACCGTCTCGATGATGGAGTGCTGCATCCGCACGAACTCCAGGGTCAGCGTGGGCGATATGGTGTACTTCTGCCCGGCCCGGAGCACGAAGAGCTTGTTGTTCACCCCGAACTTCTGTTCACCGGCGATCTGCTGCCGGATCAGCTCGATGGTGTAGGACGTGCCCACGATAGGCGCATTGTACCGGTGGGCGAGCTTGGTCACCGCACCGATATGGTCCAGGTGGCCGTGGCTGAAGACGATGGCTTTCACCGTCCCCTCCACGGTATTCATCATCGTATCGTCCGGGATAGCCTTCATCTGGATGAGATCCAGGGAATGCATGTTCTCGATCTCGGCATCCTCGTGGATCATCACCTGGTCGAGGCGAAGCCCCATGTCGAATACCACGATCTCCTTTCCGCAGCGGACGGCGGTCATGTTCCGGCCGACCTCGTCGTAGCCGCCCACCGCTATTACTTCAACTTCCATACGGTATCTCCTGTATCTTCTCGATCATCTGCCGGGTCGTCCCGGTGATCCATACACGAACATTCTTCATTGTCTTCACGGTCCTGGCACCCGAGAGGAACATCGCAACGGCAAGTTCCTTCGTGAACCTGTCTATCGCCCTTGATACTGCCTCTTCAGACTCCATGGCGGGCGCAAGGAGCGGGAGCGCCATGCCGCAGAGGTCCGCGCCCAGCGCAAGGCCCTTCGCCATGTCGAGGCCGCTCCGGACGCCGCCCGTGGCGATGACCGGGCCTGACCCCGCGACCTCCATGAGGCTCACCACGGTGGGGATGCCCCAGTCCATGAACCTTCCCCCCATCCGTGACTGCGGGCTCTCCGGCGAGCGGATGCACTCCACCTTCGCCCAGGAGGTCCCGCCGAGGCCCCCGATATCGATGGCCGATACGCCCGCGGCCCAGAGGAGCCCCGCCGTCTCACGGGATATCCCGGCGCCCGTCTCCTTCACGATGACCGGAAGCGCGAACTCCCTGCAGAGGGTGCGGAGGGCATCCAGGCACCCGCGGGCATCGTGGTCCCCTTCGGGCATGATCGCCTCCTGGAGGAAGTTTGCGTGGATGCAGATCGCCTGGGCATCGATCATCTCCACCGCCCTCTCGGCCCACTCGATCCCATGGTCCCTGAGCTGGACCACCCCGAGGTTCGCGCAGATGAAGGCACGGGGCGCCGCCTCCCGTACAACGGTGAAGGAGTCCTCGAGGTCCGGGTCCTCGAGGGCGGCCCGCTGGGAGCCGACCCCCATCCCGATCCCGTGCTTCTCGGCGGCGGCGGCCAGGTTCCGGTTGATGGGAAGGGCATCGCGGTGGCCCCCGGTCATGGCTGCGATGAAGAGGGGCGAGGCAAAGCGGTGGTCGAGGAACCTGACACTCGTGTCAATCTCCCCGAGGGAGCACTCGGGGAGCGCAGCATGGACGAGCCTGACATCGGAGAACCCCGAGAAGCCCGCCTCCACCTGCTCCTCTGCGCAGATCCTCAGGTGGTCCTGCTTCCTTGACGATGTGATAATCTCTCTTGGCACCTTACCCGCCTCCTTCCACCGTGGTCCCCCCGTGGGGGCGGCCGTCCAGGAAGTCCCCGATCCGCGTGGCATGGAAGATGGAGGAGCCGATCCCCGCATCCGCGAGGGCCAGCAGCTCCGCGAGCTTCCCCTCCATCCCACCGGTTACGTCGGTGCTTCGGGAACCCCCCGCGATGCCCCGGGCCTGGCCGCGGTGGATCCGGTCCACGACGGAGCCATCCCTGCCGAGCACCCCCTGGACATCGGTGGCGAGCCCCACACGGTCGGGTGAGAGGGCTCTTGCCAGGCTTGCCACGAGCTGGTCGCCCGACACGATGGAGGCGCCCCGGGCGGTGTCCATCACGACGTCGCCGTGGAGAACGGGGATCACGCCCAGGGAGAGCATGAGGCCGACCGGCCGCCAGTCCGGGTCCTGGAGCCTGCCGGCTATGGCCACGCAGTGGCCGAGGGGGTGAATCCCCACGGCCTCTCTGCCGGCCCGCCTGAGGGCATCCACCACGGCCATGTTCAGGTCCGCGACCGCCCGGTGTGTCTCTGAGATGCCAGCGACATCTCCGGGCGGAACCCCCTGGTCCAGACGGTGGCGGTGCGCCTGGGGGTGTCCGCACGATCCCGCCCCGTGGACGAGGACGACCTGGTTCCCCGGGCGGCGGGCGATCTCCCTCACGCACGTCTCGATCCTGTCGTTCCGGATGGCGCAGTCGCCGGCCTTGTCGGTGACGACACTCCCTCCCAGCTTGAGCACGATTCTAGCCATTCTTCTCCTTTCTCGCCCCTTCCGTGTCAAGGGTGGTCATGATGGCCTGGGCATCGCACGACCTGATGGCCCCTGCCACGCTCCCCTTTGCCCGCGACGGTGCAAGGGCGATCATGCACCCGCCCCCGCCGGCACCTGTGATCTTCGCCCCGAACGCCCCGGCAGCCCTTGCGGCAAGGACAAGCCTGGTGAGCGCGGGGTGGCCTACCCCGAGGGCATCGAGGAGGGCGTGGTTCGTGTTCATGAGCGTCCCGAGGACCCTCGGGTCATGGAGCTGGAGGAGGGCCTCCTGGGTGACGGCCCCGATGGCATCCAGGATAGGGTTTACGATGCCCGGGTGGCGTTCCCGCTCCCGGCCCACCTTCTCCACCATCAGGGAGGTGTTGTGGGAGACCCTGCTGTTCCCCACCACGAGGGGGAGGTTCATGGGCGGGAGCCTCCTCTTCTCGGTCCCATGGATGAGAACGACCCCGCCGAACGAGGATACGTAGGTGTCTGTTGCACTCGCCCGACCCTTCTGGACCTTCCTCTCGATCTCGTACGCCCTCTGGGCGATCTCCTCCCTCGTAAGACCCTTCCCGAACTCGTCGTTGATCGCCGCGAGGGTTGCCACGGTCACCGCCGCCGAGGACCCGAGGCCGCTCGAGGAGGGGAGCTGGGACCGGACATAGACCGTGGCCCGGACACCCATCGCCCCCAGGCATTCGTTGATGTAGGGGGACTTCACCTGGCCCGGCCGGCGCGTCTTCCTCACCGTAACAGAGACACGGTGCTGGATGGCCATGGCAAGGCCCGGCCTCCCGTAGACCACCGCGTGCTCCCCGAAGAGGAAGACCTTGCCGGGCGCGGACCAGGTCGCCACCCTACATCACCGCGATGGCAGCGTAGCCCACCACCTGCTCGAGGTCGCCCGTAACATCGCCGCTCGTCCGGTAGGTGAGAAGCTCTCCGTGCGAGGCTCCCATCTCCTTTCCCGCGAGGCAGAGGGTTGCGATGGGGCCGTAGCCGCAGGCAGAGACACCGCGCTCCTCGACCCGCCGGTAGAACTCGTCGGTATCCAGGTTCTCCAGGGCTTTGATGGCATAGAGGTCGTCCCTCCGGGCAACCTCCTCGGGGACGTAGTGGGAGAAGTCGCTCGAGGCCACGATCCGGATCTCGCGCCCGGTCCTCTTCCGGGCCTTCCCAATCTTGCCTGCGAGTTCGGCAGCGGACCGGAGGCTCTGGTCCCCCATCATGACCGGCGCCACCCGGGCCCGGGGGAACCGGAACTTGATGAAGGGCATCTGGACCTCAAGAGAGTGCTCACCTTGGTGCGAGAACTCGTCCACCTCGATCTCGAGCTCCTCCACGAACCCGGTGTCCACGTCCACGATACCCACCGGGGTCTCCCAGGGGATCGCCGAGGCACAGGTGAGGTATCCCCGGTGGCTGGGCCCGATGACGACGAAGGTCCCGGAGAAGTCCGGGTCCAGGGCAGAGAATGCCTCCCCGGCGACCGCTCCCGAGTAGGGGTACCCTGCATGGGGCGAGACGATCCCCCTGATCCCTTCGACTGGCTGGCGGACCTTCAGGTAGCTCGCGACGAGCTGCTCCAGGTGGTGCGGGTCCCGTGGGTAGAACATGCCTGCGACACTGCAGGTGCGGACCTTCATCCCCTTCACCTTCCCGAAGGAGGGTTAGATCTCTGTCTCAAAGTCCTCGAGGGTGAGGTTCGTTACCACTCCCCGGAGGCGGAGCATCTCCTTCATCAGGAGGTAGTAGATCAGGGAGAGGGCCTTCCTCCCCTTGTTGTTTGTCGGGATGACCAGGTCGATGTACCCCGTCATGTTGTTCGTGTCGCAGAGGGCGACCACGGGGATACCGGACTGGACCGCCTCGGTCACCACCTGGGCGTCGCCGATGGGGTCGGTCACCATCACCACGTCAGGCTCCAGGTACCCCGGGATGACCTGGTTCGTGAGCATGCCCGGGATGAACCGCCCGGTCACCGACATCGCCCCGATGGCCTCGGCGAAGCGCTTCGCCGGGTACTGGCCGTACTGCCGGGAGGTGACGACGAGCACATTCGGCGGGTCGAACTGGGCAAGGAACTTGGCCGCGGTCTTGATCCTCTCGTCGGTCGCCCGGATGTCCAGGATATAGAGCCCGTCCCCCCGGACGCGGTAGATGTACCGCTTCATGTCCTTGGACTTCTGCTGGGTCCCGATGTGGACACCCGCGGCAAGGTACTCCTCGACGGGTGCCAGGGGCTCCTTTAATTCTATCTCCATCTCGTTCGCTGCAGTCATAGTATCTCCTCGATTCGTATCAGTTCGTTCAGCTTCGCGGTCCGCTCGCCCCCGACCACGCCGCACTTCAGGAAGATGCACCCGAACGCGGTGGCGAGGTGGGCGATGGTATCGTCCGTGGTCTCCCCGCTCCGGTGGCTCATCACCGTCTCCATCCCGTGGCGGTGTGCGAGCTTCACGGCCTCGAAGGTCTCGGTGAGCGTCCCGACCTGGTCGGGCTTGATCAGGACGCAGTCCGCTGAGCCCGCCTCGATCCCGGTCATGATCCGCTCCGTGGAGGTGACAAAGAGGTCGTCGCCGCAGATGAGGCAGCGGTCGTTCACCTGCCGCGTCAGGTTGGCAAAGCCCGCGAAGTCGTCCTCATGGAGCGGGTCCTCGACATAGACCAGGCCGTAGGCGTCGATGAGCTCGGCCATGTAGGCGATCTGCTCCTCGGTGGTTCTCTCGGCCTCGCGGTACCTGTACCGGCCGTCGCTGTAGAGCTGGCTCGCCGCGACATCGATCCCCATGTTGATGGAGATCTTCATCTCGTCGGAGACCGCGTCCACCGCCTGGCGGACCACGTCGAACGCGGTCCGGTCATCGATCTGGGGAGCCCAGGCACCCTCGTCGCCCTTCCCGCAGGTTACGCCCCTCGCGGTCAGGTTCTCTTTCACCTTCCGGTGGACGGCCGCGTTCGCGAAGACCGCTTCTCCCGCATCGGCAGCGCCGGTCGGCACCACGAGGAACTCCTGGATCTCGGTCGCGCCCGGCGCATGTGCCCCGCCCCCGATGACATTCCCCAGGGGGTGGGGGGTGCCGGTTACGAAGATCCCGCCAAGGTACCTGAAGAGCTCGAGGCCCTGTGCCGAGGCCGCCGCCTTCGCGTTTGCGAGGGAGAGGGCGACCGCGACATTGGCCCCGATGGAGGAGAAGTCCGGCGTCCCGTCAACCTCCCGCAGCAGCTCGTCGAAGCCTATCTGGTCGGCCGCGTCCTCCCCGATGAGGGTGGGGACGAGCCTTGTTACGGCATCCTCCACCGCCTCCCTGGCCGGCCTGGTCTTTGCCTCGTAGGCGCCCGTCGACGCGCCGCTCGGCGCCGCCGCCCTCCCGAAGCCGTTCTCTGTCCAGACCTCGGCCTCCACCGTGGGGTTCCCCCGTGAGTCCAGGATGGTCCGCATCCTGATCAGCTCGATGGCGGTCATCGGTCAGATACCTACCTTGCGCTTCACGGTGAT
>CAZKEV010000064.1:0-8810 GCA_964551875.1 uncultured Methanomicrobiales archaeon
CGTTGCCCTCGACGAGGTGAAAGGGCTCGGATCCTTTGTGGAGATAGAGGCCCCCTCAGGGCTGGGGGAGGACGAGGCGATCGCACTCATCAACCGGGTCAGGGGGATGCTGGGAGTGACAGGAGATGAGACCCCCCTCTCGTACCTGGAGATGATCCTCGCTACACGGTAAGGAGCTCGACCTTTATATCCCCGGATTCCTCACCCAGGGTGATAAGGGCGCAGTTCCCTTCCGCAGCCGGGCCTGGGTTCACCACGATCGCCCCGTCCTCCTCCATGATCCCCTTCGCTTCATGGATATGGGCGCAGCATACCAGGTCGAACCGTTTGAGGTGTTTCCGGAGGGCCGTGCTCCCGACCCGCGCCTCCCCGATCCGGTCCAGGGTTCCATGGGGCGGTGCATGGCAGACCAGGATGTTGTGGACATTCTTCTCCATCTTTCCTGTCGCCTCTGACAGGAGGGCTTCGATCTCCTCCTCGGAGAGCTCGTACGGGGTGCCGAAGGGGGTCTTGTTCGATCCGCCTATCCCCGTGAGGGTCATCTTCCCCAGGGTCATCGTGGAGCCATGGAGGGAGACCGCGTCCGACTCCTCCAGGGACTTGAGGATCTCCCGGGGATCGCAGTTTCCCGGGATGGCGAAGCAGGGGACGTCGATCCGTGCGAGGAGATCCAGGGCATCCTCGCAGGGCCCGAACTGGGTGATATCGCCCGCGATGATGACCAGGTCAGGGTCCAGCGAGAGGAGCGAATCCATCTTGCCATACCGGCCATGGAGATCCGCAATGAGGAGGACCCTGGTCATAGAGGAGTATCGGCCCGGGGCCTAGAAAACCTTATGGCCGGGTCCTTCCAGGAACCGGTGAGTTTTCCTTCGAGGGCGAGCTTCCCGAGGAGTTGTTCGGCGCGTGGGCTGACAGGGCGCGGGGAGGTACCTGCGAGGGGGGTTCCCGGGAGGGGAATGAAAGCATGGAGCCGGACCCGGCCGGACCGGACCACCCACCGTATGAGCTCCAGGGTAGCAGCCTCGTCCTCTTCGGTCTCAAACGGGAACCCCATGATGAGGTCCACGACCGGTGTAAAACCACCATCCCTGCAGAGCTCCACCGCCTGTATCCCGTCTGCGACGGTATGCCCCCGCCCGATCCTCTCAAGGACCCGGTCGCTCCCTGACTGGATGCCGAAGGCGATCCGCGAATTCGCGCAGGAGCGGCCGATGAGCTCGAGGGCATCGCCCGTCACGAACTCGGGACGGACCTCGTTCGGGAAGGTGCCGAAGTAGACGTTCCCCTCAAGGCTCGCAAGGAGCATCTCCACTTTCTCCAGCCTTGGCCGTCTCCCGTCCGATCCATAGGCAAGAGCGTTGGGGGAGACGAGCCTGACATCGCGGTAGCGACGTGCGAAGGTCGCGATGGCGGCGATGGAACGGTGCCTCATCACGGACCCGAAGATCCGGGGCGTCTGGCAGAAGGCGCACCCGAAGGGGCACCCCCGCGAGATCTCGATGTAGCCCTTCATCACCGAGAAGGGGGGGAATGCATCCAGACGCACCGCGTGATCCGACGGAAGGGAACTGGTCTTCGTGACCACACCCGGGACGGGCCCCTCCTTCCCCTCCTCCAGGTTCGCGAGGAGCCGGGGCAGGGTGAACTCGCCTTCCCCGGCCACCACATAGTCGGCGTACCGGGCGACCTCGTGGGGGCAGGCGGTTGCATGGGGGCCGCCGACGATGGTGGTACAGGAAGCCTCCCGTATCTCATCGCGGTAGGAAGGCTCGTTCAGGGAGTTCAGGGAGTAGCAGGTGATGTCTGCGAAGGGAGCCTTCACGGGACGGAGGGTGAAGCCGTAGAGGGAGCAGGCCGCAAAGAGGGTGGCAAAGGAGTTCCTGGCGGCGTTAATGAGCCTCCAGTTCACCCTCATACTCGAGCTCCCCGGTATCCCCGTCAACCCTTGCCATCACCCCGTCCCGAAGGCGCGCGATAGCCACACCGGGGTGGTCGATGAGGGGGATCCCCCCGATGATGGCACCGGTGACGATGATGGGTTCTGCCTCGGCGTTCACCATCCCGGCCGGCGCCTTCCCGTTCCGCGCGAGGGCATAGAGGACATAGGAGCCGACCGTGGAGCCCTTGCCATGGGGAAATACGAGGATCTTCCCGGTTACCCGCTTCCCAAAGAGGGGGTGGCTCTTCTCGGTGATCTCCCCGGTCTCCGGATCGACCCCTCCCAGGAATGAGATGGGTTCCGGTGAGACGAGGATCGGCCCCCACCCTGTCCCCCTGGAGAGGGCCCTCCCGTGAACGATCACCGCCATACCAATAAATCTCTCAAATGCGTACTATATAGTAAGCATGGACGACACCATCTCCAACAACCCAGTCAGCGAGGGTGACCTCCTCCAGCTGAAGCTCGAGGTGCAGGAGCTCCAGGCCCAGGGCCTGGACCTCAGGATGAAGAACGAGAGTCTCCAGAAGGAGCTCGCCCAGATGCGGAGGGAGAATGCCCAGCTGAAGAGGATGCCGCTCTTTGTCGCTGCGGTTGTCGAGGTGATGGAGAACGGGGAGATCTACCTGCGGCAGCAGGGCAACAACCAGGAGTACATCACCCAGGTGAACGAGGAGTTCCACAAGACCCTGAAACCGGGGACCAAGGTCGCGGTCAATAATGCCCTGTCCATCGTGAAGATCATCGGGAACATCTATGATGCGCGGGTCAGGATCATGGAGCTCGACGAGTCACCGGACGTGACCTTCGAGAAGATCGGGGGCCTCAAGAAGGAGATCGAGGAGGTACGGGAGGCCGTGGAGTACCCGCTCACGAAGCCCGAGGTCTTCCGGAGGCTCGGCGTCGAGCCGCCGAAGGGGATACTCCTCCATGGCCCCCCGGGGACAGGAAAGACCCTGATTGCAAAGGCGGTGGCCCACCAGGCACATGCTACCTTCATCCGCATGTCCGGGAGCGAGCTCGTCCACAAGTTCATCGGCGAGGGGGCGCAGCTCGTGCGGGAGCTCTTCACCCTTGCACGGGAGCGCGCCCCGTCCATCATCTTCATCGACGAGATCGACTCCATCGCCAGCCACCGGACCGTCGACGGAACGAGCGGGAGTGCGGAGGTCCAGCGGACCCTGATGCAGCTCCTGGCCGAGATGGACGGGTTCGATAACCGCGGGGATGTGCGGATCATGGCGGCAACGAACCGCGTGGATATGCTCGACCTGGCGATCCTCCGGCCGGGCCGTTTCGACCGGCTCGTGGAGATACCGCTGCCCGATGCAGGGGCAAGGAGAGAGATCCTGAAGATCCACACGGCACCGATGCATCTCGGGAAGATCGACCTTGACGAGATTGTCAGGCTCACCGAACAGACCACGGGCGCCGATCTCCAGGCCATCGGCCGCGAGGCGGGGATGAATGCGGTCAGAAGGGGGGCAGACGAGGTGGAGCAGTCCGATCTCCTTGCTGCTGTAAAAAAGGTGAGGAGCGAACCGCCGGCCATGGACAACCGGATGTATACGTAGGGCCCCTCATCCGGTGCTCAGGCCAACCCGTTCTCTTTTTAATCCGCGAAAATTGGGTGGACAGGGCAGGGTCAGGCGCAGTTCATCACCGCATCGTCGGCTGCCGGCTGAGAGGCGCTCCTTCGGCCCCTCTTCATCCTGGTGAAGATCTCATCGCCATAGATACCGTAGAGGCGGCCGAGGTGGTTCGTCATATGGTGCATATCGGAACGGTACTCCCGTGAGTACTTCCTTCCGTTCTCCGCGAGCTTGTGAAGATACCGGACAAACTGCGGGTGAGCCCCTGGGCACCGCTCCTCAATCATCTTCAGGAAGAGATGCTTGAACTCGAGGTCTGATATCACGGCGAGTATCCCGTAGTACTCAAGGCGTGCCTTCGGGATCCCCCGGTTCTCTTCCATGACCGCGGCTATCTCATTCACCGCATTCATGACATCGGTTGCGTTAACCCAAGGCTGGAGGTTCTGCTGCTTCATAGGGATCATCTGTGGGTATGCATGGTTTGCAGCGCTGCATAAAAATAGATTATCGCAATAGTATTTATAATTTACTATACATCAATCATACCTCGATTTGTTAAATATATCTTTAATATGTAATTAGGTGTTATAATCATAAAAAAACACCATAAAGGTATTAAAATAGATAAGAGGACTATTTAATCTATATTTATATTATAATCCTTGAGAATCAGGACCTGGATGAAGAAAATCAGGATTCTCTGAACCGATATCCTCAAATAGATCTCCTCTCTGAAAATAACCGGGCTCATTCAGAAGAGATTTGGGTAAAAAACCTCGGTATATCCCCTAACTGAATCTCATGAGCATGACGAGGATATTGGATCCCACGATGGCAAGGACGAGCCAGACGCTCACCCAGAACCAGATCCCCTGGGCCAGGAGGAAGGTCGCCCATAAAAGTCCGACAAGGCTGATGAGCCAGAAGAAGAGCCAGGTTCTCAGGGAGCCTATGGAAACCACCTAACAGAATAGGATCAGAGCCCATTTGTCTTGAATTTGTTGGCTTCTGTAAAATCGGGATTCCCGATGCAGGCCTGCAGGATATGACCTCCCTGTAACCACCGCCGGCATCCCGGGGGTGTCATTCTAAGATTCGGGGGGTGGTATCATTTTATTTATGGGGGTGAATACGGGACGTGGGAGATTTACCTTCCGGCCTCCCTCATCCTGGCAAAATACCTCGATATAAGGCCCTTCTTCCTCATCTCCTCCCTCCCTTCCTCAATCCGCAGGAGCCTTTGGTACAGATCGCGTTCCTCTGCCGTGGTCTTTCCCGGGATATCGATCTTCACCCTGACGACCAGATCTCCGGACCGGTCACGCATCTTCACCCCTTTACCCCCGACCCTGACAGCCGCATCATGCTGTATCCCGGGAGGTATCTCAACCCTGATCACCCTTCCATCGATTGTCTCTACATCGGATATCGATCCAAGGGCTGCCCGGGCAGGCGAGATGTGGATCGCGATCTCGAGATCATCACCCTGCCTCGTGAACCGTTGGTGGGGAAGGATCGTCACCTCCACATAGAGATCACCACTCGGGATCTCGTGATCCACGGATTCCCCGAGTCCTTCCTTCCGGATGCGCATACCGCTGTCGATGCCGGGGGGAACATGGACCGCCACCCTTCTCAGGACCTGGGTAGCCCCCCACCCCCCGCACGGGGTGCATGGGACCTCAGGAACCCGCCCCTTCCCGCCGCATTCTTCGCACGGGGATGACCCCGGGTATATGAAGTCCCCTGAAGCCCCCCTGCTGTCCCTTCCGCTGCCCCCGCAGCGGGGACAGGGGTGGACCTTCCCTGTCGTGCTGCCTGTACCGCCGCATGAATCGCATCGTGATGCATAGGGGACCTCGATAACCTTCTCGCTGCCAAGGATCGCTTCCTCAAGGGTGATCTGGATCCGGACAAGGATGTCGGATACCGACCTGGGCCGGAAGTCCCTCCCGGACCCCCAGGCCCTTTCTGAGAAGAAGAGATCGAAGATATCGCTGAATCCCCGGAACTCCGGAGGGCCATGCGGACCGGGGAAGTCCCGGGATCCCGCCAGGGATCTCCGGTACCGGTCGTGCCCCATCGCATCATAGCGGCCTCGTTCCTCGTGATTCGACAGCACCCGGTATGCCTCGTTGATCCTCTTGAACCGGTCCTCGGCCCCGGGTTCCCTGCAGATGTCCGGGTGCAGCTGCCTCGCGAGGATCCGGTAGGCGTGTTTGATCTCCCGGTCCGAGGCATCCCTTGAAACCCCGAGGATCTCGTAGTAGGTCTCAGCCAAGCCCTGCAACCCCCAACCCCGGTCAGTCCAGCTCCTGCCTGGGAGGATACAACACGTGGGGATCCCCCTTCGGTCCCCGCCCATCCCGTTCGCGCGGGGAATGAATATTATAGTGAATCTTCTATCAAATACCCTGATATATTATTCCCTGCTCCATTCCCGGATGATTTGAACGACCCTGCCCCTTCGGTCCTGCATGCTGAAATCCGAAGATCCAATCCCTCTGGCTGGCCCTCACGGCGTAATGACCTTCGTACCGGTGACCTGTTATCCTCTCGTGTAATGGTTCACTATCCAGCCGGCGGCCACCACGACCACGATCAGGGGGAGCCACGGGATCGGGATCGTGATCCAGTGCATCTCGACAGCAAGCCACAGGAGGCCCAGCACAAGGACAAGGAACGCAAAGGTGGGGAATTTCTTACCCATTCAGTTCACCGTTTGGATCAAGGAGCGAGGGAATGGATAAGAGTATGTATTTTCCTTCTGGAGCGTGAGGGAACCGAATCCGGGGATCCGGAGAGCCGATACCCGCACAATAGGCGTCTCTCTTCTCCCGATCGCAGGTGAACCGGGTCCAGGTCACCCCTTGCCCCCCTCCAGCCCACATGAGTGAACCGCCACCTATTATGTATCGGGAAGGAGAAGTCTGGCGTATGAAATGGGCACTCCTCTCGGTGTGGGACAAGACCGGCCTGGTCGGGCTTGCCAGGGATCTCAGAGGGCACGGGGTTGAGATCCTCGCATCGGGCGGGACAGGGAAGGCCCTGAAGGAGGATGGGATCGATTTCCTCGAGATCTCAGAGTACACCGGCTCCCCGGAGATGATGGACGGGAGGGTAAAGACCCTCCACCCGAAGATCCATGCCGGCCTCCTCGGGCGGAGGGGGGTGGATGACGGGGTGATGGAGTCCCACGGGATCCATCCCATCGACCTCCTGGTTACCAACTTCTATCCCTTCGAGAGGATGGCCTCCCAGGGTCTCCCCCTGGACGATCTCATGGAGTTCATCGATGTGGGGGGGCCGGCGATGATCCGGGCGGCAGCCAAGAACTACCGGCATGTTGCCGTGGTGGTTGACCCGGCTGAGTATCCCCTCGTCAGCACCGGCCTGGAGAGAGGCGGTTTCACCGATGACGAGCGATTCATCCTGGCAAGGAAGGCCTTTGCTCGTACCGCCGCGTACGATGCCGCCATCAGCAACCATCTCCATTCGCTGGGTGAGCCCCTCCCCCGGGTCTTCACGGTCCAGGCGAGAAACGGCAGGATCCTCCGCTACGGCGAGAACCCCCACCAGGTCGGGGCCGTGTACGGTGAGGCGGGAATCGCCGGAGAGAAGCCCCTCCAGGGGAAGGAGATGTCCTTTAACAACTACCTCGATATGGACGCTGCGGTGGCCCTCCTCCATGAGTTCGACGAGACCTGCTGCGTCTGCGTCAAGCATAACAACCCGTGCGGTGTCGCAACGGGGGATGACCTGAGGGAGACCTACATCGCTGCCCGTGAAGTTGACCCGGACTCGTCCTACGGGGGGATTGTTGCCCTGAACCGGACGGTGAATGCAGGAGTGGCCAGGGAGATCTGCAGTACCTTCATCGAAGTGGTCATCGCCCCCTCCTTCACGGGCGATGCCCTCGGAGTGTTCAGGGAAAAGGAGAAGATGCGGGTCCTCTCCCTTCCTGAGCCGGCTGGCGGGGTCTCCTTCCGGTCCATCGATGGCGGCCTCCTCGTTCAGAAGACCCCGCCCTTCACCGAGCACTGGAAGGTGGTGACCGAGCGGGACCCCACCGCTACCGAGCTCCAGGCGCTCAGGCTCGCCTGGAGGGTCTGCAAGCATGCCAGGTCCAATGCTATCGTCTTCGCTGACGCGACCCGGACTCTCGGGATCGGGGCAGGCCAGACGAGCCGGGTGGATGCTGCACGGATAGCCATCATGAAGGCCAGGTTCCCGCTGAAGGGATCTTCCGTTGCATCGGATGCCTTCCTCCCCTTCCCTGACACCCTGGAGGAGGGGGCGAGATCCGGGGCGACCGCCCTCGTCCAGCCTGGAGGCTCCATCAGGGACCGCGAGGTCATCGAGGCGGCAAACCGGCTGGACATGGCGATGATCTTCACCGGAACCCGGTATTTCAGGCATTGAAGGATGCTGTACCATCACCAGACTCTTCGGGCCCATCCCTGCTCACCGTAAGGGGCTGATCGGGATGCAAAACGACAGAAAATTCCCTATTGCAGAATAAAATGCAATTATTTAAATAATGCGAGAATACATGGGAGTTTATATCGTAATCCGAGGTGTGAGATGGGAAAAGCAACCTTTGGTCTTGAGGAGAATGTGGCGTCAGCCGCCTGTTATGTTCTTGGATGGGTAACGGGGATCATCTTCTATGTCATGGAGAAGGAGAACAAGACAGTGAAGTTCCATGCGATGCAGTCGATCCTTACGTTCCTCCCGTTTACCATTCTGATCTGGATTCTTAATGCAATCTTCTTCAGTATGATATCCCTCGGGATGTGGGGAGTATGGGGTCTCATTATCACTTTAATTGAGATTGTCATGCTGATCCTCTGGCTTGTCCTGATGTACAAGGCCTACTCAGGAGAGAAGTTCAAACTCCCAATCGTCGGTGATATCGCAGAGGGTCAGGTAAAATAAAAGGCAGCAAAGGGAAAAATTTCCCTCACAGTTCCTTTTCAAATCAATTGGGAGACTTCACGAATTTTACCCTTTTGAATTTACGTGAGGAGAGTCCAGCCAGGCATAATGCGGAGTTCGATCTTCGTTCGCGGGATCTTCTCGATGATGCTGCGGCTTCAGATCCCGAGAACCCTTCCGTTCATTGCTGGGATTCCTATTTCCACCATGACATCACTCGAGACGTCCCCTTCTCACCGGACTCATGGAACGGCATCCAGGCTTCGCCGCCGATAGAGGTCAAGATGACCCAGAAGTGCCGGGATGTCACCGGAATGATCAAATCGTTTCGCTCT
>CAZKEV010000065.1:0-8746 GCA_964551875.1 uncultured Methanomicrobiales archaeon
TTGGATGCACAGATCGCCCGGATTTCTTCATATTTAGGAGATTTTTCCACTTCTTTATTCAAAAGCAATTGCATCGGACATTTAACATCATTACAATATTCCCGACGCTTATAATCGATATAACCATCTATCGACTGCATAACAGATTCTTAGTCATGCAATGAAAAAGGCTTACGGAATTTATTTCCCTTAACCCCATCCCTCGGATAAAAGGTTATCAACTCTATGTTCAGGGTCACTGAAAATGAATCCTCCATTCCTATTTTCAACCGGATTATCGCATGGCCAATATTGACATTCCCACCTCAGAATCCTCCCGGGGCGATGTGAGGACCGACCCGCAGCAGGGACGAGGGAGCTTGCGATGTGCACTTACTTTTTCCGGGGCGCTTTTCCTGATAGGGCCCGTAGGCAATGAGGGCCATCCCGATAAGCCATTCCGCATAGAAGATCCCGGCATTCACCCGGCAGGTCTCGCCAGCCGTGCAACCGGAGCCAACCCCGTATACGAATCTTTATGTCCCCTCCCGGCCTCAGCTTCATTCCGGTGACTGAATGGGAAAGCCTGTTTTAATCGATTTTTATGCCGACTGGTGCGGGCCGTGCCGGGTCCAGAGCCCCATCGTTGAGGAGCTTGCCCGGAGGATGGGCGACCTGGTCGAGGTGAAGAAGATCAACGTGGACGACCACATGGAGATGGCCAACCAGTACAGGATCTACGTGGTCCCGACCCTTATCATCGAGAAGGATATGAAGGAGATCAGGAGGATCGAGGGGCTCACGGACGTCGCGTCCCTGGAAGCCATCATAAAACCGCTGGTGGATTAGCGTGAAGGTCGGAATCGTCGGCGGGACGGGGGATATCGGGGAGGGCATGGCGCTCCGGATCTCCCAGGTCCACGAGGTGATCCTCGGCTCCCGGGAGGTGGAGCGGGCATGCGCTGCGAGCGACGCCTGCCTGAAGGTCCTTGAGGAGAAGGGGATCTCCTGCACCTGCTCGGGGGTCTCGAACCAGGACGCGGTCGACAGGGCCGAGGTGGTAATCCTGGCCATCCCCTTCCAGCACCTCGCGGGGACCCTCTCGTCCCTCACGGGCTTCGAGGGAAAGGTCGTGGTCTCCCCTGTGAACCCCATCGGGAGGAAGGAGCACTTCTTCTTCGCGCCTCCCCCCGAGGGCTCCGCCGCCCAGCTCGTCCAGCGGCTCCTCCCTGCAAAGGCAAAGGTCTGCACGGCGTTCAACAACATCGCGGCCGGGTCCTGGAAGGCCCTCGACACCCCCCTCGCCTATTCCGTTGCGGTCTGCGGGGATGACCCGGGCGCAAAGGGGGTCGTGATGGGGCTCGTGAACAGCATCCCCCGCCTGGCCGGCTTCGATGCAGGGCCCCTCGCCGTCTCCCCCATGGTGGAGGCCATCACCCCCCTCCTCCTGAACATCGCCAAGTACCAGAAGATGCGGGATGTCGGGATCCGGTTCAGCTAGCGAAGAGCTCGCGAGGATCGGGAAACGGGTTCTCACCGAGAGGCTCGTCTCCGCAAACTTCGGGAACGCGAGCCTCCGGGCCGGCGATGTCTTCCTCGTGATGCGGAGCGGGGCGTACCTCGATGACCCGGGCCCCCTCGTCTTCGTCCCCCTGGAAGGGGAGATCCCGTTCGGGGCTTCCCGGGAGGCCCTCGTCCACCGGGCCATCTACCAGGAGACCCCGCACAACGCCATCCTCCATGCCCACCCGCCCCACGCAGTTGCCCTCTCCCTCTCCCGGGAGAAGATCGTCCCCGTCGACTCAGAGGGGATGCTCCTCTGCCCCGTGATACCCGTCGTGGCAGGTGCTCCCGGGTCCCAGGAGCTCGGCGACCGGCTGGCAGAAGCCCTGAGGAACCGGAAGATCGTCATCGCCCGGGGGCATGGGACCTTCGCCGCCGGAAAGGACCTGGAGGAGGCATACCTCGTCACGAGCGCTGCGGAGCACGCTTGCAGGATTCTCTACCTTTCGGGTACGCTGACCGGGCAATCCGGCAAATAATAGAGAAGGGATCCTCTGCCCCTACCGCTCCTTCCGGGGCTGCTGGAGGAGCTGGATCTCGTGGAGGATCTCGCGGTGGAACGAGAGGAGGATATCGCTGATCACCCCGAACATGAAGATCTCGAAGCCGACCATAATGAGGAGCACGGTGAGGATCGTCATCGGGACATGGTTGATCCCCTTGAACCATTCCATGACCACATACACCCCTATCCCCATCCCTCCCAGGGAGAGGAGTATCCCGACGAGGCCGAAGTAGAAGATGGGGTTGTTCACCTTCGCGAGCCGGTAGATGGTGGTGATGATCTTGACCCCGTCGTAGACCGGGTCGAGCTTGGTCCGGGTCCCGATCCGCTTCCGGTAATGGACAGGCACGACCATGATCCGCTGGCCGTTTCTCACCGCCTCAACGGTCATCTCGGTCTCGATCCCGAACCCCTTCTCCTTGAGGCGCATAGCCCTGATGGACTCCATGGTGAAGGCCCGGTAGCCGGAGAGGATATCGTGGAGGTCGCTTCCGTGGGCGACCTTGAAGAGGGCGTTTATCAGCAGGTTTCCTGTGTGGTTCAGGACATTGAACGCACCCTTGTCTGCGGTGTTCAGCCGGTCGCCGATGGCATGGTCAAAGCCCAGGTAGAGGGGACGGAGGAGCTTCTCGGCGTCCTTACCGGTATAGGTCCCGTCACCGTCGACGAGGATCACATAGGGCTGCTTGATCTGCTCGAAGGCTTCCATCAGGGCGTTCCCTTTCCCCCTGCCGGTCTGGGTCTTCACCGTGACGCCGAGCCCCCTCGCGATCTCGAGGGTCTTGTCGGCAGAGTGGCCATCCAGGACGAGGATGTGCCTGTACCCGAGCTGCTGGAAGTCCTTGATGACCGAGCCGACGGTGGGGGCCTCATTCAGCGTCGGGATGAGGACACAGACCTCATCCGGGTTGATCTTCATCGGTACATTATTTAAAATCCCCCGACATAAGACCTTGCATGCACCTCGCCAAGCGGGGCCTGCGGGCGCTGGGCATCGCCGAATCCTTCTCCGGGAGGGCCTCCTCCACCATGGCCGGGGTCGTGATGAGAAAGGACCTCCGGATCGACGGGGTCGCCATTGCATCCCTCACGGTAGGCGGGATGGATGCCACCGATGCCGTTCTCTCGATCATCGCCTCCCTCGGGCGACGGGATATCAACGTCATCATGGTGAGCGGCTCGGTGATCGCCTGGTATAACATCCTCGACCTGGAGGCGATCTCCGGAAAGACCGGCCTCCCCCTCATTGTCGTGACCTACGAGGACTCCGGGGGGCTCGAAGGGGATATCATCCATCATTTCCCGGGAGACGAGGCCCGGCTCAAAGCCTACCGGAACCTCGGTGAAAGGGTCCCCGTCCTGCTCAGGGACGGCTCAAAGGTCTTCATCCGTGCAGCCGGGCTCTCCCCCGAGGACGCGGCACGGATTCTCAGGGACTTCACCCGGGACGGGAAGGTTCCCGAGCCCGTCAGGGTCGCACGGCTCGTGGCACGGGGGGCCATGCGGTGGCACAGGGATACGAGAACAACGCAGTGAAACCGCCTTTCAGGCCCGCCCCGCCCCTGCCGGACCTCTCCTCGCCCTTCTCCTCAGAGGGGAGATAACGATCTCACAGAGGGGATCGCCCATGCACATGCTCTTCCCGTGGGAGAGTGTGTAGGCAGGGTTGAGTGCCTCAACAGCTGCCCGGGAGTACGCCCTGCACCCCATGCAGACCCTCTTTGCGTCCATGCGGAACTTGCGGGCTCTCGTCAGGGCGGGGCAGGCATCCATCGTGATCACCGCGGAATCCTCCCCCGAGTCCTCAATCCTCGCGACACCCAGCTGCGGCCCCTGGAAGAGGATGGAGATGGTGGTAAAGGCCTCTGCCACCTCCCGGGCATTCCGGAGGGGGAAACCGAATGCCCGGGCGATCGCCACCTGTTCAAGGCCTGCACGCTGCCAGAACTCGACCTCCATCTCATCGAGGGCCTCCCCGAAGGCCTCCCCGACTGTTTCGCGGACGGCCACCGAGTAGGCCATGGCAAGGTCCATGGCCCCGGCCGTGGCGAGCCTCCACCTGGTCTCGGCCGGAACCCGGTCAATCGCAACCATACGAGAACACAACCCGGCCGGGATGCCACTCGCATCCCGTGGACAGGGGATTCTCATGGGGGTGACGGGATAAGGCTTGCGGTCCCGGCCTCCAGGCGGTCCCTAGGCACGTTCGGTATCTTCCGAGATGACGAGCTCTGTTGTCTTATCGATGATCCGCACCGTCACGAGATCCCCGGCTTTTATGGAATTATCGTTGAGATCAATCCAGATCTCCTCTCCGGGATCCCAGCTGGATCCCTTGGACCCGGGTCCACTCAGTTTTTCGACACCGTTGTGCTTTGTTGAGAGGAAGCGTTTGGCGTTCATTGTCGTGATGTTCGCCTTCAGCTTCTCGTTGTTCCTGATAATAATGGCCGAGAGGCCGTCGTTCTCGAGAGGGCCGTTGCCCCCATGGATGAGGAGGATGCAGCTGTCATCACAGGCGGTGGAGAAGGGGGCGGATCGCCACAATGCGGATGAACTGGAACCGGGACGGGTCGATCCCGGCCTGGGGGGCGGTTGAGACGAGAAGGTAGACGAGCGCCGAGAGAACAACGGTTAACCCTACAAGGAGCATGGTGGCGATCACCGGGGAGATGGCACGGGACATTCGGCGGAGAGCCATGGGCGGTACGGAGATAAGTCCCGTCGAAGATAAAGGTTGTGAATTGTGTCCGGGGACAAGACCGGCGAGAAGAAGAGATCCGATGGGAGAGAGGTCAGCTCTCGGTATGCTCCTCGATGGCGAGCTGGTACATCCAGTCGAGGAGGAGGTTGCAGGAGTTGACCACACACTCCCGATCGCAGCATATGCACGGGACGAGCTCGCCCCCTGCAAGGATGAGCGCCGGCCTGACAGATTTCTTGACTGCCCGTATGGTATAGGTCTTGATCCCGTCCCCCTTGAACTCGGCCCGCTCCACGAGGCCGCTGTCCAGGAGCTTCTTCACGATCCGGGAGCACTTGCGGCTGTCAACCCCAAGGAGCTTCCAGAGCTCGCTCTGGAGCACGCCGTCGCGGCTGGACTGGATGATCCTGAGTGCCTGTTCGAGGTGATCTGCCATAGCTTCAGATGACCGGCGAGATGGTCAGGATATTGTTCCCGCGGATGACCACGGTCCCCAGACTGCGTCCCCTCTCGTTCCCGATGAGTTCGATCGTCTCATCCATGTGGATGTTCAGGTACTCGTCCACGCTGATGAGCCGCCCCTGGAATTTCCGGTCCTCGTCCTTGATCTCCACGGTGATGTGGGAGTCGACGAGGGCGAAGACCTTTTTTATCGGGAGCACCATGCTGGTTGGCATCTTCGGTAATCTGGTCGGTGCCTCCATATTAAAGTTTCTTCATGCTCTTCCCGCACGATAGCCATTTCCTGCATGATAATTCAGAGATTCTGATAGATTCGCGGGTATTGCCCCGTTCCTGGCCCACTCTCCACATGGCCGGCTGTCCTTGCGGTATCCCCCGCCCCACCCAGGGCGCCCCCACCGCAACACCCTCATCCCTCTCCTGAGATGCCGCTCATATCTGGAACCGGCACAGCGGGGACACCATCTCTTTTGGCAACTATGAAATAATCCATACTCCAAAATGGTAAGCCGGAGGCCGGGCAATGGAGTTTCAGAAGAAGGTGCTGATCCTCGGATATGGTGCGGTGGCAAAATGCACGCTGCCGATCCTGCTTCAGCATGTAAAAATCCCGTATGAGCATATCACGATCCTGGACTTCGAGGAGAAGGAAACGGACCTGGCGCCATGGAGGAAGAAGGGGATACGGTATTTCCGGCGGCGCATCACCCCGGAGAACCTGGACAGTGTCCTCTCAGAGTACCTCTCGCCCGGGGGGCTTCTCATCGATCTCGCCTGGAACATCGACTGCTGCGAGGTCGTGAGCTGGTGCCACGACCATGAGGTCCTCTATGTGAACACCTCAGTCGAGGTCTGGGACTCGTACGGGGAGCGGTTCTCGGCAGAGCCGTATGAAAAATCACTCCATAAGCGGCAGATGAGGCTCCGGGAGCTTGCGAAGGACTGGAAGGATGCCCCGACCTTTGTCGTCGACCACGGGGCCAACCCGGGCCTCATCTCCCACTTTGCAAAGCAGGGGCTCATCGATATCGCACGGAGGATGATCGCAGACGGGCTGGCAGGAGATCCTGAGAACCTGGGGAGGCTGATCCGGGGTGGGGATTTCGCCGGCCTCGCCATGGCGGTGGGGGTGAAGGTCGTCCACTGCTCAGAAAGGGACACCCAGATCTCCTGCCAGCCGAAGCAGGTCGATGAGTTCGTCGGGACCTGGTCCATCGAGGGGCTGCGGGAGGAGGGGACCGCGCCTGCCGAGATGGGATGGGGCACCCACGAGAAGGAGGTCCCGGACCTCGCCTGGTTCCCACCGGAAGAGCCGAAGAACCAGATCATGCTCGCCCGGATGGGGATCAACACCTGGGTGAGGTCCTGGGTCCCGGGCGGCGAGATCGTGGGGATGGTGATACGGCACGGGGAGGCCTTCGGGATCTCGGACAGGTGGACCGTCTGGCGGGACGGGAAGGCTGTCTACCGGCCCACCGTGCACTACGCTTATGTGCCGTGCGATGCAACCATCGCGTCCCTGCAGGAGCTGAGGGGGAGGAATTACGAGCTGCAGCCGAAGCTCCGCATCATGAATGACCTAGATATCATCTCCGGGGCGGATATCCTGGGCGCCCTCCTCATGGGACACCCGTACAGCTCCTGGTGGACCGGGAGCATCCTCCCCATCGAGGAGTCGCGGAGGCTTGCGCCCGGGGAGAATGCCACCACGGTCCAGGTGGCGCTCGGGGTCGTCACCGCGGTCATGTGGATGATCGAGAACCCCAGGAAGGGGTTCTGCCTGCCCGATGATCTCCCCCACGAGTTCGTGCTTTCCATCGCAAAGCCATACCTGGGGGAGTTCTCTTCGGGACCGTCGGACTGGACCCCTCTCTCGGACAGGGCCGTGTACTTCCGGGAGAATCCGGCCAATGACTATGACCGGGAGGATCCCTGGCAATTCAAAAACTTCTTATTCGTGCAATGATGCAGGATACGTAATGGCAAAGGAAGAAGAGGCAAAGAGAGGTGTGAAGAGGGAAGGGCAGGCGAACGGGGTGCCTCACCTCGATAAGGCACGAAAGGATCTCCTTCAGGACCTTGCACGGGAGCACGGGACCCCGATCTTTGTCATCGACCATGAGAAGATACGCGAGAATTACCGGGAGTTCAGGGACCACCTGCCCAATGTCCAGGTCTATTACGCCGTGAAGGCGAACTCGAACCCCGAGATCGTGAAGACGCTCTATGAGTTGGGTTGCAGTTTTGATGTTGCCTCCATGCCGGAGTTCATGCTCGTCCACGAGAATATCAGGAACATGCCCGACAAGGAGCGGCAGGACTGGATCTGGGACAAGATTATCTATGCCAACACCATCAAGCCGATCGACACCCTGGAAGCCCTCGACAAGTACAAGCCCCTCGTCACCTTTGACAACATCGAGGAACTGAGGAAGATAAAGGCGCATGCACCGAATGCGGGCCTGGTGCTTCGGATACGGGTCCCGAACACCGGCTCGATGGTCGAGCTCTCCTCCAAGTTCGGCGCACACCCCGGAGAAGCCGTGGACCTGATCGTGGAGGCGTTCAGCCTGGGCCTTGTTGTCGAGGGCTTGAGCTTCCACGTGGGCAGCCAGTGCACGAACTTCGAGAACTACGTCCAGGCGCTCCAGCTCTCGGCGAATATCATCAAGGAAGCGGAGACCCGGGCCGGCCAGAGGATCAAGATCCTCGACATCGGCGGCGGGTTTCCGGTCAAGTACAACCCTGAGGTAAAGTCCTTGAGGACGCTCACGCGCAAGCTGAACACCGAGATAAAGAGGCTGTTCACACCGGACATGCAGATCCTCGCCGAGCCCGGGCGGTTCATGGTGGCCAATGCATGCTCCCTTGTCGCGAAGGTCATCGGGAAGGCAGTCCGCGACGGGAAGAAGTGCTACTACATCAACGACGGCATCTACCATACCTACTCGGGCCAGATCTTCGATCACTGCACCTATCCGGTCCTTGCGTTCAAGGAGGGCGAGAAGCAGATCTCCGCGGTCTTCGGGCCGACCTGCGACGCCTTTGATACCGTTACGCTCTCATCAGATCTCCCGGAGCTCGAGATCGGCGATCTCGTCTATTCCGAGAATATCGGCGCCTATTCCCATGCCTCGTCCACGTACTTCAACGGCTTCCCGCCGGCGAAGGTGGTGCATATAAACAAATAATACTCCGGGCGGGTAGGAAAGAGGCTACCGGAGGAAACCCTGTCCTTGTGGATTTACATCCCTGAAAAAGGTAATTATGGCTATTCGGGTATCTTCTCCCACCGGTCCCTCATGGTCTTCTCCACCGTAGGCAGAGTTGTGTACTCCATCTCGGAGAGGGAGAGGCGGTGGGGCTCGAAGGGGCCGTGGGCGCGGAGGATGTCGGCGAGCTCGTTGCACCGGGACCGGACCCGGTCAAAAGCTACATCGTCAAACATGTCCACGGGCCCGATGAGCTTCCCGTTCGAGACCTGGAACCCCAGGCAGATGACCCGGGGCGGGCCGTCGAACCGGGTGCAGTTC
>CAZKEV010000066.1:0-8741 GCA_964551875.1 uncultured Methanomicrobiales archaeon
CTAACCCTTCGGTCCATGGAGCTGCCACCAGAGGGAGAGGATCGCCCCTCCCATTTCGAAGACGTCCGCGAGGCGCACCGTCGTGGTCCTGCCAGTCCTCCAGACGACGGGGAACTCCGTCACCCTGAAGCCTGCACGCTGTCCTCTTACGAGCACCTCGGTGTCCCAGAACCAGTGGGTGGCTCTCACAAAGGGAAGGAGGGAGAGGATCCTCTCCCGGTTGAAGGCCTTGAAGCCGCACTGGTGGTCATGGACCCTGCTCCCGAGGATGATCCGGACGAGGGCATTGTACACCCGGCTCGCCACCTCACGTTCCCCGGTCCGGGTCACGTTACTCGAAGGGAGGAGCCGGGATCCGGTCGCGATATCGGAGCCTCCCCGGATGGCCCCGATGAGTTCCCCGAGGTGCGCGATGTCGGTCGCCAGGTCCACGTCGTAATAGCAGGCGATCCTTCCCCTCGCTTCGCAAAAGGCCCTGGTGAGGGCCTTCCCCCGGCCGAGGCGCCCGTCGGAATGGAGGAGCCGGATCCTGGGGTCTGCTGCTGCCTTCTCCCGGACAAATTCCGCAGTGCCATCGGTGGATCCGTCCTCTGCGATGATCAGCTCAAAACCCGGGGCGATCTTCTCAAGGGCCGAGAGGGATCTCGGGAGGGCCGTTTCGAGAGCGGTGCGGTCATTGTACACCGGGATGACGGCGGATACCTCGATATCACCCATGGGTGATCGCCTCCTCCATCCGTCTCGCCACCTCGGTTCCCGCGACGATCGACCCCTCCATGGACCGCTCGGGGTAGTTGGGGAGCGAGAACATCCCTGCCAGGAAGAGCCCCCCCTGCTCATAGTCGGGGATGTGGTTCCGGTAACCGGTGGTGTAGACCGGCCCCGCGAAGGGTTCCACCGCCATCTTCTTCCAGCGGATGGATGCCGGCGCCACACCGAAACGGCTGCAGAAGTCGTCGACCATCTCTCCGGGGAGCCCGGGATCCATCTTTCCCTGGAAGTAGGAGGCGAGGTACAGGATTCTCCCGTCGTAGCGGTCCGGCGGGATGAAGTTTGTGTGGGATACCACCGCCCCGTAGGGAGCGGGATCCTTCATGTTGAGCCAATATACGCCGTCGGTAACGTCCCTGTCGATACCGAGGGTCATGCAGGCCGCCCCCTGGTAGGGGATGGCAGGGAGATCCGGTCCCCCGATCCTCATCACCTCCTGGGGTGGGATGGTGGAGAGGACCCGGTCGTACCGGGTGCCGTTTACGACCCAGCCGCCATCCTTTCGTTCGATTCGTGTTGCAGGTGTACCGGTCAGGATGGTGCACCCCTGTTTCGAGGCGATCTCCGCGAGGCGTTCGACGAGGAGGTGGAAGCCGCCTTTGAGATACCCGAGGCGTTCCCCGGAGAGCCCCCGGTTCGACCTGATGGCGACCCGGGAGACGAGCCACCCTGCCGAGACGTCGTTCTCCCTGTCGCCGAACTTGCTCCTGAGCAGGGGGCGGAAGAACTGGCTGTAGATCTTCTCCCCGAGCCGGTCGACGATAAAGGACCGGGCCGAGACCATGTCAAGGTCTTCCAGCTTCTGGCGCCGGGCTCCCATGGTGAAGAGAGCGAGCCTCGCCTTATCGAGGGCACTCAGGCCGGGGTAACGGAGGATCTCGAGAGGGGTATTGAGGGGATAGATCTCTCCGTTGGCGAATGAACCGGTCGTCCCTTTCAGCCACTCCAGCCGGTCCGAGAGGCCGATCTCGGAAAGAAGGGAGAGGAGGTGGGAATCCCCGGCGAAGCAGTGGTGGTAGAACCGTTCCACCCAGGTGCCGTCGAGCCGGTAGGACGAGAGGCATCCTCCCGGGTCCAGGTCCCTCTCGAGGATGGTCACCTCAGAGGACTTCGAGAGGTGTAGGGCTGCAACAAGGCCGCATAAACCTCCGCCAAGGATACAAACTCTCATCGTTCGTCCCATAGTTTATCGCGGAAAGCGCATAAGAAAGTTTTTGAACTATCTGGAATAAAATGAGTTAAGGAAATTGAGCTCACAAGGAGTGGATTCCTGCTGGTTGGTGTCATTTAATGCGTGTATTTTTCATAGGATTCGGCCAGGCGGGCGGCAAAATAGCTGATATGTTCGTAGAACAGGATAAAAAGATGCCCGCCCAGTGTTTCAGGGCCATTTCTGTCAATACCGCAAGAACCGACCTGATGGGCCTCAAGAACATCGGGCTCCGGGACCGGATCCTCATCGGCCAGACGATGGTGAAGGGGCATGGCGTCGGGACCGACAACGTCACCGGGGCCAAGGTCACCTCCGACGAGATCGACAGCATCATCAATGCCATCGACTCCCGGGGGACCCATGATATCGACGCCTTTGTCATCATTGCCGGGCTCGGCGGCGGGACCGGCTCCGGTGGCTCCCCGGTCCTTGCACGAGCCTTAAAAAGGATCTACCGGGAACCCGTCTATGCCCTCGGGATCCTCCCGGCCCCCGAGGAAGGACGCCTCTACTCCTACAACGCCGCCCGGAGCCTCTCAACTCTCGTGAACGAGGTGGACAGCACCTTCCTCTTTGACAACAGCGCCTGGAAAAACGAAGGGGAGAGCATCAAGTCGGCCTACCAGCGCTTAAACGACGAGATCGTGCGGAGGTTCGGGGTCCTCTTCCGGGCAGGCGAGGTCACGAAGATGGGGGTCGGCGAGATGGTCGTTGACTCGAGCGAGATCATCAACACGCTCCGGGGCGGGGGGATCACGAGCGTCGGGTACGCCATCACCGAGGTCGTCTCCAAGCGTACCAAGCAGAAGAAGGGCCTCTTCGGGGGGCTGAAGGATACCATCTCCAGGACAGCCTCGGGCAAGAAGGAGGGTTCCGAGGAGGTTCTCCTCGGGGAGGACAAGTCTGCAAAGATCATCGCCCTCGTGAGGAGGGCCATGCTCGGCCGGCTCACCCTCCCCTGCGACTACTCGTCCGCCGAGCGGGCACTGGTCCTCATCGCCGGTCCGCCTGAGGAGATGGACCGCAAGGGGGTCGAGAAGTCCAAGAGCTGGGTGGAGGAGAATATCGCGGGGATCGAGGTCCGCGGAGGCGATTACCCGGTGGACTCCAACTATATCGCTGCCGTCGTCGTCCTCGCGACGGTGGGGAACGCCCCGAGGATCAGGGAGCTCCTTGAGATAGCCAAGGAGACGAAGGAGGATGCGGCGAAGGCCAAGGAGAAGCGGGTCTCCCTCTTTGACGAGGACATCGAGCCGCTCTTCGAGTGAGGAGTGTATGAGGAGTCTTACCAAAATCCTGCTCTGTTCTGTAGTATTTCTCTGTCTGGTGGAGGCGTGCGCAGCACTTACCTATGAGAAACTGGAGGCAGATCGCTCCGTAACCGCTCTTCGGCCCAATGATACCGTGACAGTGACCGGAATTCTCAAGCTGCCTCCGAGCGGGGACCAGACCTTCGCTTTAGACGATATCATAGAGTTTTATACCCAGCTTGATAGTGCCAAGTGGACTACCGCCATCGTCGTGAACGGGCGGGAGAACCCCCAGCCGGGTGCCGGAGGCAAGCGGACGACCATCAGCGGGATGGACCTCGCATACGTTGCTACCAAGTATGAGGTGAAGGTCTCCTTCAGTATGACCGGCTCTGTCCCATCAACCTTCACGAGCGGGGATATTATCCTGGTGCGTGCACTGGAGCTCGATTCCGATTCCGATATCGTGGGGGCAGCGGTTTACAAGAACGGGACCGTCTTTAACCCCGATGTGTTGAAGGACCAGGTGGCAAGGGCAAGGGCTGATCTCGCGAGTCTGAAGAGTGCGATAACTGAAAAGGCCAGTATGGGGGTGGTCGTCACTGCCGCTCAGCAGAAATATGATGCAGCGAAATCGACACTGGACTCTGCAGAGAGCAAGATCCAAACCTCCCCTTCAGATGTCTCAGCGCTCCTGAAAACCGTGTCGGATGGCATTACGGCCGGGAATTCGCTCCTTGACAAGGCCTGGGCCCAGCAATCCCTTGATGCGGCCAAGACGAATCTTTCCAGCGTGGACGGGTTGATCAACGAGTTTACGGTGAACCGGAGCATAAAGGTCACCGATTCAAGGCTCGTCGCCATCATCAACAAGCGGGATCTCTCAGCCCAGGCTATCTCGAATGCCAACGATCTCTTCACTACGGGCACCTACAGCACTGCAAGGGCCAAGGCAAATGACGGGAACATCCTCGCCACTCAGGCCTGGAACCTCTCCCTCACCCTCAAGGGGGAGCTTGACCAGGGCTTCTCCCTGCCGAACCTGGGGGCCATCCTCCCGTTCCTCGTCGTGGTAGTGGTCGTGCTCATCATCGCCGGGGTCATCATATACCGGAAGAAGACGCAGTGGGACGAACTCGGGTGAAGAGATCCAGGTTCATACTCCCCAGCTTCCCATCCCTTTTCACGTACCATTCCAGGAGCCGGTTCTCGTTGTCATACATCGAGAACCAGTAGTCCAGCCTGATAGTCCTCTTCGTGTACCCGTCCAGCGACGGGTAGCTATCCGCGTCGTAGGCGATGACCAGGTCGTAGTTGTTATCGTACAGGGTCCCTTCGCTCACCTTCTGCCCGTAGTAGGAGAGCTTCTTCGCCATAACCCCCCTGTAGTACCAGGGGAGGGGCCAGTAGTTCTTGGATGCCACGGCGACATGGCTTGAGTTGTCGATCTGCGCGAACAATTCCCTGAGCTCCTCGGAGTTCTGGACCTGGACGATCGGCTCGTTCACGTCGACAGGGACAAATGAGGTGTGCCAGGTGCAGAGGATGAGGAAGATGACCGAGGCGACGGCGAGGATGGTCTTTGTGCTGGTCATCCGGTACACCGCAACAAAGACCGCCGGGAGGAGCTGGGGGATGATGAGCCAGGGGACCTTCTCGTTCACCACGGCATAGAAGGCCATGGAAAGGACCATCCACCAGATGCAGAACCCGAAGAACTCCTCCTGTTTCCTGTTCTCCATCAAGGGGATTCCTGTACCTGCACTGATCCGGACCACCAGGCTGCTCGTGGAGATCTCCTCCCGCCGGATCTTCCGGATGAGCCCATCGATCCTCCCGGGGAGATCTGAGTGGGCTGCCAGGAACTGAATGGTCCCGATGACGGCGAGGATAAGGAGGGGAATCTCATAGAGGATGAAGAGGAGGAGGTAGAAGAACCAGGGGCCGCAGAGCCGGCACGCCTCATGCATCTCGGTCCAGTGCTGGATGGCCGAAAGCCCCCCGGAGAGGAGGATCTCCGGATGCTGCCCGAGAGACGAGTAGAAGAGGGCGATGATCCCGATGGCTATCGGGGTGAAGATGGCGAGATCCTCTTTCCACCGGGTGGGGAAATGGATCCTGCCCCTCCACGCGGCATAGATGAAGTAGATCGCAAAGATGAGGAGGATGACGGGGAACTCCTCCTTGCAGGTCATCCCGCCGGCCACAGCGATCGCGACCCCGAGGCCGTACCACCTGCTGCCTGTCTCGATATAGGCGAGGAGTGTGACGAGGAGGAGCATGATAAAAAAGAGCATGAAGATATCATGCCTGAGGAACCGGGAGAAGTACACGAGATCCGGCGAGAGGGAGAGGAAGAGGGCCCCGACGAGGGTCTGGCGCCTGTCCAGGTAGCCCATCCGGTAGAGGGGATAGACGAGGGCGACGATCAGGGTTCCCAGGAGCGAGGGGACGATCCTTCCCACGAGATCCCCGTCGCCGAAGAGCCAGAACATCCCCGCGGTGACATCGTAGAGGAGGGGACCGTGGTATGAGGGGTCGTACGTCCAGATCCCCTCGTGGAGGAGCCGGTAGGAGAACCACGCGTGGATGGCCTCGTCGTGGTGGAAGAGCTTGAGATCCAGGCGGTAGAAACGGAGGAAGACGGTGAGTGCGAGAATGAGGAGGAAGGTCCGTTCGAAGGTGAAGACGGTCCGGAGGCGGTCGATGAGACCGGCGGCTCCCCGCCGCATGCTTAACTCTCCAGAACGATCTCTATGCCGATGTCCTTCGGGACCTGGATGCGCATGAGCTGCCGGAGGGCCCGCTCATCCGCGTCGATATCGATCAGCCGCTTGTGGATCCGCATCTGCCACCGGTCCCAGGTCGCGGTCCCCTCGCCATCAGGGCTCTTTCTGATGGGGACAACGAGGCGCCTCGTTGGGAGGGGTATCGGCCCGGCCAGATTCACGCCCGTTCGCTCCGCGATCTCCCTGATCTTCTCGCAGACCATCTCGACTTTCCTGCAATCCGTCCCTGTCAGGCGTATTCTGGCTTTCTGCATCGAGAACAACCCCAAAAAAATTTATCTCATCATCTTGGGCACGATGTCGATGCACATGCCCGCAGCGATGGTTGACCCCATGTCCCGGATGGCGAACCTTCCCATCGGGGGTATCTCCTTGATCTTCTCGATCACGAGGGGGCGGCTCGGCTTGATCTGGACGATGGCCGCATCACCGGTCTTCAAGAAGGTGGGATTCTCCTCCTTCACCTGGCCGGTCCTCGGGTCAAGCTTCTTCTTGAGGGCCGTGACCGTGCATGCCACCTGGGCGGTGTGGCAGTGGAAGACGGGCGTGTAGCCCACGGTGATCGCGCTCGGGTGGAAGAGGATGACGATCTGGGCCGTGAACTCCTCGGCTACCGTCGGCGGGTTGTCGACCGGGCCTACCACGTCGCCCCGCCGGATCTCGTTCTTCGCGACCCCGCGGACGTTGAAGCCCACGTTGTCCCCGGGTACTGCCTGGGGGATCTCCTCGTGGTGCATCTCCACGGACTTCACCTCGCCGGTCTTGTTCGCCGGCATGAAGATGACGGTCATCCCCTTCTTCAGGATGCCGGTCTCCACCCTGCCAACGGGCACAGTCCCGATCCCGCTGATGCTGTATACGTCCTGGATTGGCAGGCGGAGGGGAAGGGTCGTCGGCTTCTCGGGCTCCTTGAGGGTGTCCAGGGCCTCGAGAATAGTCGGGCCCTTGTACCAGGGGGTCTTGTCAGACTTCTTGGCGATGTTCACGCCCTGGAACGCCGAGGCGGCGATGAAGAGCATATCCTCCGGCTTGTAGGCGACCATCTTGAGGAGCGCGGTTACGTCCGCCTTCACGGCATCGAAGCGCTTCTGGTCGTAGTTCACCGCGTCCATCTTGTTAACGACGATGATGAGCTGGTTGATACCAAGGGTCCGTGCAAGGAAGACATGCTCCTTGGTCTGCTCCTGGACGCCTTCCGAGGCCGCGACAACGAGCACCGCCGCATCCGCCTGGGATGCGCCGGTGATCATGTTCTTGACGAAGTCACGGTGGCCCGGGCAGTCCACGATGGTGAAGTAGTACTTAGCGGTGTCGAAGCGCTTGTGGGCGATATCGATGGTGATCCCCCGTTCCCGCTCCTCCTTCAAGTTGTCCATCACCCAGGCGAACTCGAAGGTTCCCTTCCCTTTGCTCTCGGCTTCCTTCCGGTAGCCGTCGATGACATGCTGGGGTACCGCTCCCGTCTCGAAGAGGAGCCTGCCCACGAGAGTTGACTTCCCGTGGTCGATGTGGCCAATGATGGCAAGATTGAGATGGGGCTTTGCTGCTGCCATTTTCCTTGATCCTCCAGTTTTCCGATGGTAATACGCAAGCTCACAATCGTGCGATGCGAGTGTAAATTATTGGGGACAGGACTATATAAATTATAGTCACAGGCCCTGTTTTCCTGTGTGAGTCCTGCCTGAGGAGTCTCTCACCCGGCATGGACACACCCTCTCGAGCCTGCAGGATTGCCGTTCTCATCAATTCATGACCTGCAGGGTGTGTATTTGAAAAAATCCGAACTGATTTTACGCGCGATTGGCCCGGCGGGCGGAATTCCCCCCGAACCCCCCTTCCGCCCGCCTCGCCTTGAAACGGAAGCGAAAAGGACGATTTCAAGTTTTTCGCGGGCAGTAGCCCACAAGGAAAATCATACATGATTTCCTCTTTGGCGGCAAATTCTTTCTATTTATTATTTATATTCCAATATTTGATTAACTGTCAAAAATTTGTAGCCATTTGCTGTTAATCCGTCGATGATTTTTAGCAAAGCTTCTCTATCGGCTGAACATACCCCGTCACAAAAAGGGTGAAGGAATAACGATAGGTTTCTTAATCCGATGAGTTTCTTTAAGGATTTCTCCATGGTTTCCCGGTGGTTAAACCGCCACTCTGACTCTTTCAGGTATAACAGAAATCTGTCTTTGGCAACACCATGAAACTTCATGAGCCTTCGTTTGGTATACCTCCAGAATGATTCAATTTTCACTCCAGGCCGCCAGTACTCATACTGTCTCCCCTATTTACCCCATCCTTCATTGAAAAAGGCGAAGACAGAAGATGAAGAAAGGATAAAATTTACGTGCCAAGTCTCACCGTGGAACGCGCCACCCAACCCTTAAGCCTATTGCCTGAGCGATGCGCGCTTACGTCCATCCGCCCAGGAACACGAGCCCAGTAGCCAACCGGCACGAGATTACGAACCCCCCAGGCACGACCACTGTCCGACCTCAGACCAAAACCCGAGTTTGGTACATACGAACCAAGCAACCACAAAGCATTGCTGTCATACCGGTCATGGCTTACTTGATTGGTTGTCTCAAGCTGAGTTACAAAGTGGGTGAGAAAATCTTCTGGTGTCCATCCCGTTTCTCCCTGATAGGTCGGTGTACTTAAAGTTTGTAAATAATCACGAGGAGTAGAGTAAGCCTCTAGCTGTCTTCTTCCTCCTATAAT
>CAZKEV010000067.1:0-8573 GCA_964551875.1 uncultured Methanomicrobiales archaeon
CCGGCGAGGAAACCCTCCGGCGGGATGATCACCCCGGCCTCGCCCTGGATGGGCTCGACAAAGACGCCAGCGGTATCGCTTGAGACCGCCTTCCGGAGCCCGTCGAGGTCGCCATAGTCAACGAAGGTGCACTTCGGCTCAAGGGGCTCGAAGGGCTCGCGGATGGCCGGCTTGTGGGTGACGGCAAGGGCGCCCGTGGAGCGGCCGTGGAACCCGTGGGTGAAGGCAACGAACTCCTTCCTCCCGGTCCTCACCCTGGCGAGCTTGATAGCAGCCTCGGTTGCCTCGGTCCCGGAGTTGGTGAGGAAGACCCTGGAAAGCCCTGTGATCTCAGAGAGCTTCCGGGCAAGCTCGCCCTGGTGGGGGACGTAATAGAGGTTCGAGCAGTGGATCAGCTCCCCCGCCTGCCTGCAGATGGCCTCGACAACGGCAGGGTGGCAGTGGCCGGTACTGCAGACCGCGATCCCTGCAACGCAGTCGATGTACTCGTTCCCCTGTGCGTCCCAGACCTTCGCCCCCGCACCGCGCACGATCTTCAGGTCCCGGGTAAAGACCGGCTGGTAGTAGCGGGCCTCGAGCTCCTTCTCTTTCTCCATGTCTTCCATTGCGAACTCCTCACTCATACTCGATGGTGGCGGGTGGTTTCGGGGTGATGTCGTACACCACCCGGGCCACCGAGGGAATCTCCGACGTTATCCGGGATCCGATGCGAACCAGGTCGGAGAACGGGATCTCCAGCGGATCGGCGGTCATGCCGTCCCGCGAGTTCACCGCCCTCATCGCGATGACCCAGCCATGGATCCGGACATCCCCCTTCACCCCGGTTCCCTTGCCGAGGAGGGCTGCAAAGCACTGCCACGGGCGGTAGCGCTCCACGAGCTCCTCCTCGACGATGGCATTCGCCTCGCGGACGACCCCGACCTTCTCCCGTGTCACCTCGCCGATGACCCGCACGGCGAGCCCGGGCCCCGGGAACGGCATCCGGTGCTGGATCTCGGGGGGGAGATTGAGGGCCCCTGCCACCTCCCTCACCTCGTCCTTGTACAGGTCCCGGATGGGCTCGATGATCCGGGAGAAGGCGATGGAGAGGGGCATCCCGCCCACGTTGTGGTGGCTCTTGATTCCCCCCTGGCTCTCGATCCGGTCCGGGTAGATGGTTCCCTGGAGGAGATGGCGGGCGTTGACCGCCCGTGCCTCCTGCTCGAAGACCCGGATGAACTGCTCGCCGATCCGTTTCCGCTTCTCCTCCGGGTCCTCCACCCCCGCGAGGGCCGTGAAGAACCGTTCCTCGGCCCGGACGATATGGAGGGGGAGGTTGCCGAAGAGCCGGGTGATCCGCTCGGTCTCCCCCTTCCGCATGAGCCCGGTGTCCACGTAGATGGGGACGAGGCGTTCACCGATGGCCCGGCTCGCGAGGGCAGCGCAGACCGAGCTGTCTACGCCGCCCGAGAGCGCCATCACGACCTTCTCGCCCCCGGCCTGAGCGCGGATCTCCTCGACAGCTTTCCCGATGAAATCCTCGAGATTCATCCTTTCCGCTCCCGCGGGGACCCGTTTCCGTGCCTCTCCCTGCATGCGGTGACAAAGCCGGTGAAGGGCGGGGATGGATGGGCCGGCCGGGAGTTGAACTCCGGGTGGAACTGGGTCGCGAGGAAGAACGGGTGATCCGTGATCTCGCAGACCTCCATGCGGACGCCGTTATGCCCCGAGAAGACGAGGCCGGCCTTCTCCAGGTCCGGTATGAACTGGGGGTTGACCTCGTACCTGTGCCGGTGCCGCTCCAGGATATCGGTCTTCCCGTAGAGCCTCTCTGCCAGGGTGCCCGGTTTCAGCATGACAGGGTAGTTCCCGAGGTGCATGGTCCCGCCGAGCTGGTCGATCCCCTTCTGCTCGGGGAGGATGGCCACGACGAATGTCCCTGACCCGAACTCCTCGCTCGCTGCGTCTGCGATCCCGAGGACACCCCTCGCATACTCGACCACGGCGAGCTGGAACCCGAAGCAGAGCCCCAGGAACGGGACCCGGTTCTTTCGGGCATGGTTGATAGCCCGGATCTTGCCCTCGATCCCCCGGCTCCCGAAGCCCCCGGGAACCACGATCCCGTCCACCTCCTCCAGATCGCGCGAGGTATAGTGCTCGGCATCAATCCACCGGATCTGCACCTCGGTTGAGAGAGCCCTCCCCGCGTGCTTCAGGGCCTCCTTGATGCTGATATAGACATCCTCGATCCCGTACTTGCTGACAAGCCCCACGGTGACCCGGCCGGTATACTCCTTCATGACCGTGCGGTACCACCCGGGGTCTGCCTCCCTCCTCTCCAGCCCGAGGTGATCGGTGAGGACGTCGGCGAGGCCCTCCCTCTCGAGCTCGAGGGGCACCTGGTAGATATCCGGCATTGTGGCCGCCGAGATCACCGCCTTCTGCCTGACGTCGCAGAAGGCCGAGATCTTCTTCTTGGTCGCCTCGCCCATGGGCCGCTCGCCCCTCGCGACGATGATATCCGGCGCAAGGCCGAGCTCCCGCAGGGCCTTCACCGAATGCTGGGTCGGCTTTGTCTTCATGTCTCCCATGGTATCGACGGGGACCAGGGTCACGTGAATGAGGGCCATGTCCTGCACCGGGAGCTCCCCCCGCATCTGCCGGACGGCCTCTAGAAAGGGCATGCTCTCGATGTCGCCCACCGTACCCCCGACCTCCACCATGCAGATATCCGCCGTCACGTTATCAATGGGTTTTCCCGCCGCCCGCCCGATCGAGGCCTTGATCTCGTCGGTGATGTGGGGGATGATCTGGACCGTGGTCCCCAGGAAATCACCCCTGCGCTCCCGGTCGATGACCGTTCGGTACACCTTCCCCGTGGTGATGTTGTGATCAGAGGAGAGCTCGATGTCAAGGAACCGCTCGTAGTTCCCGAGGTCAAGGTCCACCTCTCCTCCGTCGGAGAGGACGTAGACCTCGCCGTGCTGGGCAGGGTTCATGGTCCCTGCGTCGATGTTCAGGTACGGATCGATCTTCACCGCCGTGACCGAGTAGCCCCGGCTCTTGAGGATCCGCCCGATGGAAGCGGTCGTGATCCCCTTCCCGAGGCCGCTCATCACCCCCCCTGTCACCACGATGTACTTCACGGAGCACTCCACCCGTTGGAGGAAAGGTTGGTGCGAAACGTGATATAGCTACAGCATCACCCTGCAACGAGGGATTCAACCTGATGAGAATGGTAAAAGAGAGGGCACCATGGCAGAAGGTGGGGATGTTCCTGGTGTCCAAATGAGGGGTGGTTTTTATCCATTAAAAATGTTAATATTATATATACTTTATTATCTGATCTCTAGCTATTATCATCTCTGATAACGATATTAAACTGTAATGATACCTTAATTTCTATAAATAACCACTTTTATCATTACTACTATATTAGATATATTTATATACTATGAGTTCACTGATCCGGTGGATAACCCCCAAAGATCATCCCGGCGGCCCCCTGATCTCCCCGGGTCAGGGAACCAGGGGTGATCGGGGGTCCGGAGATGGCACGGATGAAGAGAACAAGGACGCACCTGTTGATACCCCTTACATGTGCACTGCTCGGGATTCTGATCGCTCCGGCGGCTGCCATGGTCGGATACGAGACCCGCATCACCAGCGGGCCCTCACAGCACACATGGCCGGCCATCTCCGGTGATCTCATTGCATATGAGGATGATCGGTACGGCAACGTCGACATCTTCCTCTACAACCTCACCTCCGGGGTTGAGAAGCGCCTCACGGACCAGCCCTGCGAGCACTACTGGCCCAAGATCTATGGAGATCGGGTCGTCTGGTGGGACAACCGGTACGGGAAGTTCGATATCTTCCTCTTCAATATCACGACAGGGGTCGAGACCCGGATCACTACTGATCCCTACAACCAGGAGAACGCGGACCTCTATGGTGACCGGATCGTCTGGATGGACCGGCGGTCGGGCAACTTCGATGTCTATCTGCACAATACCACTACCGGTTCCGTAACGCAGATCACAAACGATACCGCTGACCAGTGGGAACCGCAGATCTGGGGCAACAGGATCGTCTGGATGGACAACCGGTCGAATACCATGTACGATCCCACCCAGTACTTCGACTACTACACCTATGACCTCTCGACCAGGACCGAGAGAAACATTACCATAGGCGGATGGGCATGGTACGGCGGGATAAACGGAGACCGGTTCGTATGGTCCCAGTGGCGCCAAGACGTGAGCCCGAACGAGCAGATCTATCTCTACGACTTCACGACCGGTGCCGAGACCCAGATCACCTCGGATGCATCGAACCACTGGTACCCGAAGGTCTATGGCGACCGGATCGTCTGGGAAGATGACCGGAACGGGGCAAACTCCAACTGGGACCTCTACCTCTACAATGTCACCACCGGCACCGAGGAACAGGTAACGACGCTTCCCTCAGCCCAGTGGAACCCGGTTATCTGGGGCGACCGGATCGTCTACGAGGACTACCGGGACGGGGATCTGAATCCCCAGATCTTCCTCTACACCATCGTAACAAAACCTGTTCCCGATTTCACCTCCAACGTGACCGGGGGATTCGCGCCCCTCACCGTGAAGTTCACCGACCGGACCGCCGGGAACGTGACCGGATGGCTCTGGGACTTCGGGGACGGATCTCCCACAAGCACCGGCCAGAACCCGGTCCACCGGTATGAGAATGCCGGGACCTACGGGGTGACCCTCACGGCGACGAACGCGGCGGGTAGCGCCACCGTGACGAAGACCGGCTACATCAGCGTCAGCAAGGGCATCGTCCCCCTCCCCGGTTATACCCTGCCGCCCACCGACCCTGATCATGATGGCAAGTACGAGGATCTGGATGGAGACGGGCGGAGGACCTTCAACGATGTGGTCCTCTTCTTCACGAAGATGGAGTGGATCGGGAGCAATGAACCAATCCCGGCCTTTGACCTGAACTCCAATGGGCGTATCGATTTCGATGATGTGGTGAGGGTGTTCCAGGAGCTATGACCCATAGACCATACTTCGGAACCGGATGCTCACCTTCGGGCATGGGGCCGGTCAGCCAGGGAAGGGCTCGTGCCCGAAAAGTTGCCTTTTTGCTCTTCGGGACCCTGGCCCTGCCCCTGATCGCCGTTTACCCTGGAACGGCCCTCCCCCCGGCTGCCGTCGAGTGGGAACGGGTCTATGGCGGGGCTTTCATGGATGAAGGATCCGGCCTTGCCCTTGCACCCGGAGGGGGATTCCTCATATGCGGGTACAACCGGCAGAACGCCTCCGTGGTCTCGTCTGATGCCTGGCTCCTCCGAACCGATGGGAACGGCGCCGCTCTCTGGAACCGGACCTTCGGCGGCGAGCGGTACGACAGCTTCAAGGCCATGGCGGGAACCCGGGACGGCGGTTCCATCCTCGCCGGGGCAACCCTCTCCTTCACGCCGGGGTACTCCCAGGCCGCATGGCTCCTGAAGGCAGATCCGGAGGGGAAAGAGGTATGGAATCGGACCTACGGGAACGGTGCCACCCTGGCGTCGGTCCTCGAGACCCCTGATGGGGGGTATATCGCCGGTGGCACGACCAGGGGAGGAGACGCCTACCTTCTCAGGACCCTTTCTGATAGTACCCCCGTCTGGGAACGGACCTTCGGCGGCCCTGCGAGCGACTGGGCCGGTTCCGTCACCCTGACCTCCGACGGTGGGTTTGCCCTGACCGGTACAACCCTCTCCTTCGGGACCGGGAACGGCTACGAGCGGATGATCTGGCTCATCCGGACCGACGGGAACGGGATCGAGCTCTGGAACCGGACCCATGGCGGTATCCGGATGAACTACGGGTACTCGGTGGAGGAGGTGCCGGGAGGGGGGTTCATCGTCGCAGGGTACGCGGATCCCAACGTCAGCCACCAGAACCGAACGGTCTACCTTGTCCGGACTGCAGCCGATGGAACCCTCCTCTGGGCAAGGACCCCCGGGGACCACGGCCTCGACGAAGGCTGGTCGGTCTCCCTCATGCCGGACGGAGGCTACCTGGTAGGCGGGATCTCCTGGACGAAGGCCTTTCTCCAGAAAACCGACCGGGAGGGAAACCTCCTCTGGGACGAACGGCTGGGGGCGGCGTCCAACAGCTATTTCACCGCCGTGAAACAGGCACCTGATGGCGGGTACATCGCCCTCGGCTCCGCTGAGCGGGAGCCCAACAACTTTGACCTGTATCTCGTGAAGTTCGCCCCCGAGGTTCCCAGGCCCGTTGCCGATTTCTCGGCCGTCCCGGGATCGGGGAAGGTTCCTCTCCAGGTGCAGTTCCTTGATAGCTCACAAAACAGCCCCACCGTCCGGGCATGGGACTTTGATGGTGACGGGATGGTGGATGACACCTCCGAAAACCCGCTCCATACCTATGCACGGGCCGGCCTTTACTCAGTTACCCTCACGGTCTCGAATGCTGCCGGCACGAACAGCACGGTGAAACATGACCTCATCGCGGCTCTCCTCCCCCTTCCGGGCTGCATCTCCGCCCCCACAGACCCTGACGGGGATGGCCTCTTCGAAGATGTGGATGGGGACGGGCGGAGGAGCTTCAACGACGTGGTCCTCTTCTTCCAGACGATGGAATGGATCGCGAACTACGAACCGCTCAGGTGCTTCGACATGAACAGGAATCGCAGAATCGACTTTGACGACGTGGTGAAGGTCTTTCAGGAGTTGTGATTGATATGGTGCATGTACGTACAAAGGTTATTCTCTCAGTTTTCCTCGCAACTGCATTGTTTGCCGGGCCATGCTCGGCCTTCGTGGTGATGGCAGGGAGCGGGGAGATTGCAGCTGTCGGACAGACGACAACGATTGAGATCAAGATTGACAATCTCAACGCCTCTCTCTGGTATTACAATATCTCGGTCGCGTTGGGGGATCCGGATATTGGCGAGATCGTGAACCTGCACTTCCCGAGCTGGATTCAGCTCGGAACAAACTCCACCTATCCAGCTGACTCGGTTATCATCAAGGGAGGGGCCCTCTCCAACCAGCCTCAGGCTGGCGCCATCAATACCTCCCTTGGTTCCGTTGAGATCAGGGGAGACAGGGCCGGGGAGACCGGAATCCTTCTCACGGTCAACTCCATGCAGACCCAGTACGGTGAGGAAATAGTTCCCCCAGCTGTGATCATGAACGGAAGGATCAAGGTCGCATCCTCGAACGGGAGTATCGACGTGAGATCAATCCCTGACGGGGCGATGATCTCCCTAGATGGTGCATCTACCGGCCTCGTGACGAATACCACCATCGGGGATGTCCTTCCAGGTCTTCGCACCGTGCGGGTCACGAAAGACGGGTACAAACCGGCCGAGACGACGGTTTCTGTTGTCGCCGGGGAGACCGCGAACGCGGACTTCGTCCTCGAGCAGCTCACCGGCTCCATCAAGGTCACCTCCGTCCCACCAGATGCCGAGATCTTCATCGATAACGTGGATACCCACCAACAGACCAACGCGACCATCAACGGTGTCCTCCCGGGAACCCGGACCGTGAAGGTCACGAGGGATGACTACAAACCGGTCGAGCTCCCCGTCACCGTGGTCGCTGACCAGACGGTGAATGCCGACTTCGTCCTCGAGCAGCTCTCCGGCTCCATCCATGTCACTTCGGTGCCTCCAGACGCCGAGATCTTCATCGATGACGTGGATACCGGCAAACAGACCAACACTACCATCGACAATGTCATCCCCGGAACCCGAACTGTGAAGGTCACCAAGAACGGCTTCAAACCGGCCGAGCTCCCCGTTTCCGTGGTCGCTGACCAGACGGTGGATGCTGACTTCATCCTCGAACAGCTCACCGGTTCCATCCACGTCACCTCGGTCCCACCAGATGCCGAGATCTTCATCGATGACGCGGATACCGGCAAACAGACCAATACCACCATCGCCGGTGTCCTCCCGGGACTGCACACCGTGAAGGTCACGAAGGATGACTACAAACCGGCCGAGCTTCCCGTCACCGTGGTCGCTGACCAGACAGTGAATGCAAACTTCGTCCTCGAGCAGCTCACCGGCTCCGTCCACGTCACATCGGTGCCTCCAGACGCCGAGATCTTCATCGATAACGCGGATACCGGCAAACAGACCAACAGCACCGTCTCCGGGATCACCCCGGGTCTCCACACCGTCAAGGTCACGAAGGATGACTACAAACCGGCCGAGCTCCCCGTCACCGTGGTCGCTGACCAGACAGTGAATGCCGACTTCGTCCTCGAGCAGCTCACCGGCTCCGTCCACGTCACCTCGGTCCCACCTGATGCCGAGATCTTCATCGATAACGTGGATACCGGAAAGAAGACGAACGACACCGTCAGCGGGATCCTCCCCGGGCTCCGGACCGTGAAGGTCACGAAGGATGACTACAAACCGGCCGAACTACCGGTCACTGTGGTCGCTGACCAGACGGTGGATGCCGACTTCATCCTCGAACAGCTCACCGGCTCCATCCATGTCACATCGGTGCCTCCAGACGCCGAGATCTTCATCGATAACGCGGATACCGGCAAACAGACCAACAGCACCGTCTCCGG
>CAZKEV010000068.1:0-8352 GCA_964551875.1 uncultured Methanomicrobiales archaeon
CGGAGGATCATTCAGTTACTGGAGAAAAGTTAGGGGCTGGAATGGGACCTTACCCAAAGATTATTATTCAAAATTTGAATTTGAATTCACGGGTTTCAAAACAGAACTACCATCCTATGGCCGGTTTTACGAAATGATAACAAGAATTTAAGTAAAGAGGTGACTATTTGGAGGAAATAGATAGAGTGGGGAGTAAAGTAATCCGGCTACTGCATGAATTAGGAATGATTAGAATATATCCTAAAGACAAGAAAGACGGATGGATACTACATTCGGGAATTTGGAGTCCCTTCTATATTCAGATGAGACCATTGTTTAGTAAAAATAATTCGAAATTGGTGATGGACGTCATTGGAGATGCCATGAAAGTTCTAATCGAAAAAAACTATGGTGGCAAAGATAATATCACCAAATTGGTAGGCGTAGCAAGCGCAGGGATACCGATTTCGGTTATTGTATCCTATAAAACTGAAATTCCTCTTTGTTATACTCGGAGGATTTGCGATAAAAAGACGTTACAGGAACTAGAAAAAGCTTGTAAAGGGCCTCGACCTGAACATCGGAATTTTAATGATTACGATTATGGAGAACATTCATGGTTAGAAGGCCATCTGGAAGATGGAGATAATCTTCTTTTGATTGATGATCTAATAACGAATGGCGAATCCAAGTTAATAGCGAAGAAGCAAGTAGAATTTGAAGCCATGAATCAAAATAAAAAAGTTAAATGTGATAATGTTGCCGTAATTGTCGATAGAGAACAAGGTGGGAAAGAGGAATTAAAGAAACAAGGAATAAGTCTATGCTCCCTAGTACCTTTTAAATCTAAAGGTATTTTGTGGTTAAAAGATAGAATGGAGAGTTCCTCGTTTGAATTAATCAACGATTACCTTAAAGATCCTAAGAAATATCAGGATCAAAGGATCCGGCAAGAAATATTAAAAGGAATTTAACACAACATTGAATCTTTGTTTAAAAGATTTGAACCGGTAACTTGTCGCTCCTAAAGGATCAGGCCATAATTAGTGTCTTTACTCCATCTCCAACCTTTCCAGCACCTCTTTCGTAATCCCACGGATCTTCTCCACCGACTGCTGGAAGGCCTGCACCTCGCTATCCTCGATCCTGATGGGGACCGGGAAGATCCCATTCCGGTTGATCCGTGCAGGTGCCCCGATGCAGATGTCCCCGATGCCGTGTAGGTCCTCCACCACGTACCGGGAGACCGTGAGGATCCGGTTCTCGTTCCCGAGGATGGTGTGGACCAGGGTCGCGATCGCCTCGCCTGGCCCGTAGGTCGTCGCTCCCATCTTCCGAATGATCTGCTCACCCGAGGTTTTGACTGTGGAGATCATCTCTTCCCGGGGAAGGCTCGAGAACGCGGGCAGGTTCTCGATCTGGATGCCCCCGATGGTGGTCGCCGACCAGAGGGGGACCATGCTGTCCCCGTGCTCACCGATGATCCGGGTGTGGACCTCGGAGACATGGACCTTGAAGAAATCGGCGATGAGGGATTTCAGGCGCATGGAGTCCAGGTGGGTTCCCAGGCCGAAGATCCGCTCGGGCTGCATCCCCGATACCTTCAGGGCAACCGTGGTCATCACGTCCACCGGGTTCGTGACCATGAAGATAATGGCGTCGGGGGCGATCCTGCTGATGGTCCGGGCGGTAGGGGCGATGATCCGCGCGTTCTCCATCGCGAGGTCCAGGCGGTCCTGGCCGGGCTGCCTGGGGATACCGGCCGCGCAGACCACGATGTCCGAGCCCCTGAGGTCATCGAGATCCACGGACCAGCCGATCCGGATATCGCTCCCCCTCGCAGCGAAGGAGTCCTGGAGGTCCCGTGCGAGGCCGTCCAGTCGCTCCTCTCCCCCGCCCCGGCCCATGAGGAGGATATCCCCGACGTACGGGTCATGGGAGACGGCATGGGCTGCAAAGGATCCCATCCTTCCCGAGGCCCCGAGGATCGCGACAGTAGCCATTATAGTAATCGTGAGATGGGGACACGTCCTCGGTGGCCACCACGTGCCCTGCTCCTGCATGCGCAGCCCTCCTCCACCCCGCTCCCCCGTGGGCGCCAGATGTCCGCGGTAAGTCTGCTCCCTTCCGGGTCTGAACCGGTCCCCGCGGCTGCAGGTCCCCGCCCCCTCCGGGGCATCGATCCCTGTCCATTGACCTCACAGGACGAGGCTTCTTTGTCAGGTTGCACAAAACGTGGGCAGGTCGCCGGAGTCTCCCTCGGACTTCGCCCCCCGCGTGCCGGCGGTTTCGGGTGACAGGTGACGTCGAACCACCCGGGCTAGTCCCCGGAGATCCTTAGCCCTTCTATGGGATAAATACCTCTCCGCCCACCCGTCCGCGCCACTCGTCGACGATGCGCCGGTTGAGGGCCTCGTCCCCCTTCTCGAAGAGATCGATGATGGTGAGGATCCGGTCCTTCTCGGGTATGAGCGGAGGGAGGTTCCGGAAATCCCCCTGGTAGACCTCGACGAGCTGCTTCCCCTCGGTGTACGCGATCCTCCGGGGTTCCCTGACGACCGGGTGGGAGGCCATGGATGCATAGTCCTCGAGGATGTGGATCTCGCCCCCGAGCAGGGAGTCGCTGTTCACCTTGAGGTTGAAGGCGGCCCAGAATGCGGCCGCGTACCAGGCATCGTTCATGATGACATGGGGTACGCCGTAGGAGGCGGCGAGGATCCCGAGGGTCCCCACCCCGCACGAGGCATCCACGAAGACGCTCGGGAGGGCGTGCCGGAGGTGGACGCCGACGGAGATGATCTTCGGGTCATAGCCCCGGGGGAACTCGATATGGATCAGGGACTGCTGTTTGTAGACCACGACGGGGCTGTGCTGGGTATAGAAGACGTCTGCCCTGACGTCGCAGCCTGCCAGGAGCTCGTAGACCCTCGGGGGGACCGAGAGGTCGATATCAACGCCCCCCGGGACGAACTTCCCGCATTTCACCACCCCCCGGACCTCGGGGACCTCCTTGTACAACCGCCTGGCAACGGGTTCCTCCACCACCTGGGAGAGGAGGAGGAGGGAGTTCTTCGGGAGATACGGGGGCTCGGCCATGGCGAAACCGGGGTGGACAAGAGGCATGCCGACCCCCTTCAGGGGGTCCCCCTTCGAGATGGTCCTCTCCTCTAAAAGGATGCTGTAGAGGTGGACAAAGACATCATCGATGAACCGCTTGCCACAGGGGCACGGCGGGGCTATGGTGAGGTCTGGAGGAGGCTGTGTCTTATCCAGGGGCCTTCCCCTGCAGTCCGGGCAGGGTGCGAAGACGGTCTCCAGGCTCTCGAGGATATCATGGGCCTTGCTTACGCAGTCCTGACCACAGACCGGGCACTGCATGATGGGCCCGATGCGATTCGAACGCATGACCGCCCGGTTATGAGCCGGGCGCTCTCACCAGACTAAGCTACGGGCCCGGAAAGAGGAGAGCGCCGCCAACAGGACTCGAACCTGTGACATGCTGGTTAACAGCCAGCCACTCTACCAACTGAGTTATGGCGGCACAGGATTGATATGCTTTATTACATCCTTCCCGGGGCTTATTAAACGTTATGGGGTCTTCTTCTCCTTCAGGGCCATGAGGAGGGAGACCAGCTCGTCGACATCCCTGCCGATGTTCGAGAGGAGCCTCCTCGCCTGGGTGGTGGTGACGGCGCCGGACGGGCTGGCCTGGATGTATCCCATCTGCTCGAGGACGCGGAGGGAGTAGCGGATACGGTGATAGGGGAGATCCATGAGGAGGGAGAGCTTCACGATACCGATGGGCTCGTGCTCCATCACCGCCTTCATGACCCCGATGTGGCGGTCCAGGAGCTGGATATCCCCCTTGAGCTTCTCGAGCATCCCTGAAAGTATGGTGCATGCTCCGGATACTTCAATGCTTCTCATCACCGGAGCCCGCGTTCACCTCGAGCCAGTCCCGGGTCTCCTGGTAGAAGCGCCATGTGTAGAGAAAGAGAATTACCCCGGCGGCAAGAAGGGAAATGCCGACAGCTACCCCTATAGGGGAGTAGAATCTGATGAGAACAAAGGCTCCGATCGCAACGAAGATAACAATGGCGTTGAGGAGGAGGGTAAGCTTGATGAACCGGATCTTGAAGCTCTCCCGTGCACGCTCGTCCATCCCTCGTACATGGAGCCCCATGATAAAAGTACTTGTGGTTCTGCCACCAAAGCTCATCTCCATGGAGAGGCTGGATGACATCATCGCTTCAAGCGGGGCGAAGGCCTATGTTGCATACGCGTCCTCCGTGGACGCGGATATGCGGTACCTCACCCGGTTCAGGACCACGGACCCCGTCGTTTTCCTGCAGAAGTCCGGGGAACCCGGGACCATCATCGTCTCCCAGATGGAGTACGAGAGGGCGGCCCGGGAGTCGACGGCTGTCCCCGTGACCCGGGCACAGGCCGGTCTCACCGAGATCATGAAGGAGGAGAAGAACCGGTGGAGGGCGTATGCCCGGATGATCGCCGGTCTTGCGGGCGGGGATATCCTCGTGCCCCCTCAGTTCCCCGCGGCGCTTGCACGGGAGCTCGAGGCCTTCTCGAGGGTCATTGTGGACGAGGACACTGTGCTGAAGCTCAGGGCGGTGAAGTCCGACGAGGAGATAGCGGCTATCGCCCGGGTCCAGCAGGCCACCGAGGCGGCCATGGAGGGGGCCATCTCTTCAATCCGCTCCTCGCGGGCGAGGAAGGGCATCCTTCACCGGGGGAGGGCACCCCTCACCTCCGAGATCCTCCAGAAGGAGGTGGCAATGACCCTCCTCTCGCGGGGGTGCCGTGCCGTGGACACCATCATCTCGTGCGGCGAGGACTCGGCCATCCCCCATGTCCGGGGGTCGGGGGCGCTCCGCGAGGGGGAGTCCATCATCCTCGATATCTTCCCCCAGGACGAGGAGACAGGGTACACCGCTGACATGTCACGGACTGTAGTGAAAGGAAAGCCGTCGCTTGAACTCCTCGAGATGTTCGATGCCGTCCAGGGGGCGCAGTCCCTCGCCGCGACCCTGGTCCGCCCAGGTACCACGGGGGCCGAGGTCCACGGGAAGGTGGTGGACTACTTCAGGGAACGGGGGTTCGAGAGCAACACGAGGGGCTTCATCCACAACCTCGGGCACGGGATCGGGCTCGATGTCCACGAGCTCCCTGTCCTGGGCCCCGGGGGCGGGGAACTCGCGGCAGGGAACGTGATCACCCTCGAGCCTGGCCTCTACTACCCGGGCACCGGTGGTGTCCGGCTCGAGGACATGGGAGTTATCACCAACGAGGGGTTCCGGGACCTGACCACAACTCCAAAGGAGTTCCGGGTATGAAGGACGGGGTCCTTGACTCGTACCTGGAAGCCGGAAAGATCGCCTCCCGGGTCCTCTCCCTCTCCCTCTCCCTCGTGAAGGTGGGGGCTTCATTCCCCATTGTTGTGGAGGAGGTGGAAGCACTCGTCAGGAGCGAGGGCGCTGGCCTCGCCTTCCCCCTGAACCTCTCGCTCAACGAGGCCGCGGCCCATGATACGGCCTCGGAAGGCGATGACCGGATCTTCTCGGCCGGCGATGTGGTGAAGATGGACCTGGGGGTCCACCTGGACGGGTATATCGCCGATACTGCCGGGACGGTGGACCTTGGCGAGAACGGCCCCCTGGTCAGGGCATCCCAGGCCGCCCTCGAGAAGGCCATCTCCCTTGTCAGGCCGGGGATCTCGACGGGCGATCTCGGGGGGGCCATCCAGGGGGAGATCGAGGCCCTGGGCTTCCGGCCGGTGGCGAACCTGACAGGACATGGCCTGGGCCAGTACGAGATCCACACCCCGCCGACCGTGCCGAATGTGCGCATCGCCGGAGGGGCTGTCCTCAGGGAGGGGATGGTCTTTGCCATCGAGCCTTTCGCATCCACGGGTACGGGGTTCGTCTCGGACAGCCCGAGGGTCCAGATCTTCCAGCAGATCCTGGACCGGCCGGCGCGGCTGCCTGCGGCAAAGCGGATCCTGGACCAGGTGCGGGACCGGCACGGCCTCCCCTTTGCCCGCAGGTGGCTCTCGGGGGAGAAACTCGAGATTACCCTCGCCGCGCTCGTCCGATCCGGCCACCTCCATGCCTATCCCGTCCTCCGCGATGTGCCGGGATCCCTCGTCTCCCAGGCCGAGCATACTGTCATTGTCACGGGCGAGGGGTGCATCGTCACCACTGGGTGAGATACCCTTATTGGGTTCCCGGGGAAATTCTCTAAGTTATACCCATGGCCGCAGAAGGGACGAGCGAGGTAGTGCAGGTGATGGAGATCCTCCTCACCGCTGAGATATTCAACCGGAACCGTAAGCTTGATGAGAATGACCTGACCCCCCGCTGCAGGGAGGCCTTCGGCATGGGGCCGGACGGCCAGGTGAAGCGGCCCGTGATCGTTTCTGACGGGACCATCGCCCAGGCCACTGGGATCGGGGATGCCTCGGAGAAGGTAAAGGGGAACCCGTTCATCGAGCTGGACTCCTTCGGCCACCGGATGCGCATCTCGGCCCTGGATGCAGCGGCCGGCTGGTTCCTGAAGAAAGGGGGGAAGCCCCTCATCACCCGGAACCCGGCCCTCGCCAGCTTCTTCGAGGGGTTCGACTCGGTGGGCATCTCCTACAAGGAGGTGAAGGCGAGGAACCCGAGGGTTGAGGACACCCGGGGCTTCCTCGACGCGAAGATCGCGGCGCTCGTCAAGGGTGATGAAGCCCTGAAGACAGCGCTCGAACTCCTCATCATTTCGGCACCCGACGAGGTGGAGCCGAGCCTCTCCGACCTGGTCTGCACCGGCCAGCAGACAGGGATCCCGGCAAAGGTAAGGACGGCCCTCCTCCACAGGGATCTCCTCAGGTTGCACCGCATCTACGAGCTCGGGAAGCTCCTCTTCGTGGGCCCGCCTGGGACCGGGAAGACGACCCTCGCCCTCGCCCTCTCCCGCGAGCTCCACATGCCCCTCCTGGAGGTGCGCCTCTCTATGGTCACCTCCCAGTACCTGGGGGAGACCTCCAAGAACATCGACCGGATCTTCGAGTTCGCGAAGAAGATCGCGCCCGCCATCCTCTTCATCGACGAGTTCGACTTCGTCGCAAAGAGCCGGATCACCGATGATCACGGGGCGATGAAGAGGGCGGTGAACATGCTCCTCAAGAACATCGACCGCGTGAGCCTCGTCCGCGACGGTGTGCTCCTCATCGCCGCGACAAACCACCCCCAGCTGCTCGATGAGGCGGCCTGGCGCCGGTTCGACGAGGTAGTCGAGTTCCTCCTCCCCGACGAGGAGATGAGGAGGGCAATCCTCTCGAAGGTCACCGGCCCCCTCCCCTGGGACGGGAATGTCGCGGAACTCGCTCTCAGGACCGAGGGGTTCTCCGGGGCAGACCTCCGTGTCCTCGTCAAGGAAGCCCTCCTTTCCTCTTTGATCCGGGAGAAGGACAGGATCGGCGGTGAGGACATCGAACGCGGGTATGCCCTTGTCATGAACCGGAACCTGATCAGGGGTGTCCCGCCCGGCTAGCATGGACCTTCATTTCCTCGGCACCGGCGACGCAGTCGGAACCCCCAAGGTCGGGTGCAGCTGCGAGAACTGCACCTTTGCACGAGAACACGGGATCCAGCGCCTCCGGACATCACTCCTCATCGACAAGGACGGCAGGCATCTCCTCGTCGACACCTCCCCTGACCTCCGCCAGCAGCTCCTCTGCGCGGGTTCGCCCTGTATCGACGCGGTGATCTGGACCCATGGCCATTATGATCATTATTCAGGCTACGGGGAATTTTACCGGATCCAGGATCCGCCTCCCGTGTACGCGGCTGAGGAGACCCTCTCGTACTGTGGCCCCCTCTTTGGCTTCCTCTCCTTTAAGCAGCACAGGATAAAGCCCGAGACCCCCTTCACCCTCTTTGGTATCTCGATCACCCTCTTCCCCGTGAACCACCCCCCCGTTCCCAGCTTCGGGATAAGGATCGATTCCCCGGAAGGGTCCATCGCATACACCGGTGATACCCGTGCCGACATTCCTGAACGGTCGAAGGCGCTCCTCTCGGGGGTCGACCTCCTTGTTCTGGACGCCATCGTCCCTCCCGAGATCCGGCTCAACAAGCACATGAACTACCAGGAGGCCCTGGAGATGGCCAGGGAGGCAGGACCTGGCGAGTTCAGGCTCGTCCACCTCTCGCACCTCATCCCCTGGTCCCTTCCCCACCTTGCCAGGGACGGGGAGTGCATCCGGTTCCCCTGACGCCGCAGGCCGGTGCGGGCGTCCACCCAAATCTCTTTTATCTCCTTCTTACCAAGGAATAGGTGAGATGGAGATCAAGATACTCGAATTATCCAAGGACC
>CAZKEV010000069.1:0-3860 GCA_964551875.1 uncultured Methanomicrobiales archaeon
CTGAGCGTTACGGAGGTGAAAGAAAAATGTTCAAGTTTGAGAAAGAACAGCAGGTGTGGGACTTCAACGGAACGAAGCTCGGTGGACAGCCCGGCGAGTACCCGACGGTGCTCGCGGCCTCCATCTTCTACAACAAGCACGAGATCGTGCTGGACGACAAGACGGGGAAGATCGACAAGCCGAAGACCGAGGCCCTCTGGAGCCGGTGCCAGGAGCTCTCCGATACCGTGGGCATCCCGCATTTCCTTCAGATCATGGCAGAGAGCGGTGAGGCATTCGAGAAGTACATTGACTGGTTCGCAAGCGTGGACAACAAGACGGCGTTCCTGCTTGACTCCTCGGCACCCGCAGCGCGGATGCACGTGGCCAAGTACGTCACCGACGTTGGGCTCGCGCACCGCGCCATCTACAACTCCATCAACGGGTCCATCCAGCAGGCCGAGATCGATATCCTCGCGAAGAGCGACATCGATTCTGCCATCGTCCTCGCCTTCAACCCGGCCGACCCGTCGGTATGGGGCAGGCAGAAGGTGCTCTCCGAAGGCGGTGTTGCAGGGCAGACCAAGGGCATGCTCCAGATCGCCGAGGAGTGCGGCATCAAGCGCCCCATCCTGGACACGGCGGCAACTCCGCTGGGCCTGGGTTCCGGGAGCGCATACCGCGAGATCCTTGCCTGTAAGGCCATCTTCGGGTACCCGACAGGCGGTGCCTACCACAACATGACCGTGGCCTGGACCTGGCTCAAGCGCTGGAAGGGGACGAGCAAAACCCCCTCACAACTCGAAGCAGGCTACAAGGGTAAACCCCTCCTCCTCGAGCAGATGTCGCACCACTACCTTGGCGGCATGGAAGGGATCAAGCAGGCGGCATGGTCCGCACCCGATATCGGCTGCAACCTGATTGCAAGCACCCTGGGTGCGAACCTGATCATGTACGGGCCTATCGAGAACGTGGAACCCATGATCACCGCACAGGCGTACATGGATATCGTGACCCTCGAGGCGGTCCGTTCCCTGGGCATTGACGTGAAGGAGGGTGTGACGCACCCCATCCAGAAACTCATCTAAACCTTTTTTTCCGAGAGACTCCGGGATAAAGAAACGCAAGATCTATTCATTATATTCATCACTTAATTCTCGCCTTCCCTTCGAGGTCCTTCCCCAAACGGTCCATCGCAATAAGGGGGACGCCGATGCGGCGGGCGCGAGCCGAAGGTGAAGCCCCCAGGAGCGTCCACCAATTTGGGATATCCAGTAAAAAACGGCCTTTTATCGTTTTCCAGGTTGTTCTTCTGTTGGGCTCTTGGGGGACTACCGCCCCCGCCGCGGGCATCCCCCGCCGTGTACCAGGGTATGTCAGGACCGATTTTCGGGCAGGATATTATGCCCGCTAAAAATATCCGATCCCCATGGTGAGGAGCCAAAGCACAAGGGGGGGCCAAGGGAACCAAGATCAGAAATTGCCAGGAACGGGGGGGTTGCCCGTGCGGCGGGGGGCGGGTGAGCCCCCCGAGAGCACCCCGTAGAAGGATGATGTGGAGCTCTTGCCCTGTTAACTGGTCTACTCCTTCGCGTACAGCTTCTTCATCACCCAGGCCATGTTCTCCCCGAGAACCCTCATCGTGCGGAGCCCCTCCTCGTCCTGATTCACGTCCCCGCTATCAAGCCCTATCCCGACATTCCAGTAGTTTGAGCCGGGAACGATCATCTGGCTGATGAAGAAGAAGTGGTTCAGGGTATCAAAGGCATGGATGGCCCCGCCCCTTCGCACCGCAACCACCGCCGCCCCGACCTTCCTCCTGAACATGGCGTCGTTAAAGATGGCGACGAGCCCCGCCCTGTCCATGAGGGCCTTCATCTCAGGCGAAACATCGGCAAAGTAGGTCGGGGACGCAAGGATGATCCCGTCGGACTCGTCCATCTTCCCGAGGCACTCGTTCACGATATCATCCTCCAGGGTGCACCGCCGGTTGCGTTCTTTCATGCACCCGTAGCACGCGGTACACCCGTGAACGGGCTTCCCCGCAAGCTGCACGAGCTCGGTCTCTATCCCTTCCTCCTCAAGAGCTGATAAGACGTGGCGCACGAGGATGGCGGTATTCCCATCCTTTCGTGCGCTCCCGTTGATGGCAACAACTTTCATGGAAAGAACCCTTCAAGACCATGCCCCGCAAGAGACATCGCTGCCTCCTCCTCTCCTGACGGGGAGGCTCATGCCCTGCTCTATGAGGATCACTGCCCCCTTCGGGGACACGGGGGGGACTTGTCCACCCCGGAATTGGTCGTTCACCCCTATAACCGCTTCTCTCTCCTCCAAGGTTCTCTCCGGGGAAGCCCTGACCCTTCTTCGGGATATCCTATTCTGCAGGATCCAGTAGAGATCGGGAGAATCCGGCACATTCTACCAGATTGCCTGCGGTGAATCTCCGCCGGTTCCCGGGGCAAGGACGGGGCTCTCCATGACCTTCCCGGGGAAGATGGGGATATCAGTTGAAATAATGTTCATTTAATTTTTAGCATTGAATATTTTCATATTTTCGAATAACAAAAGTTAAATATAATTTAGATAAAATATTTAATTGAGGTGCGCGCCCGGGGGAGCAGGCACGATATCCTTCATGAACATGAGACAGGACCGCAACCTGTGGACTTTCTGGGACTTCGTCCTCATCGGTCTCGTACTCCTTTCGGTCTTTATCGCGAATCTCTTCATCTATTACCTGTACCAGGGGACCGTCTTTGTCCTTACCAACTTCTTCTACATCCCGGTGATCTTCGCCGCGTTCCAGTACCCGAAACGGGGGATCTTCGTCTCATCGTCACTCGCCCTTCTCTACTTCGGCGTGATCTACACCTTCCTCTCCCAGGACCCCACCGCGATCACCTCGGGGACCATGCAGTTCTACGTCTTTGTCGCCGTCGGGACCATGGTATCCCACCTCTCCAACGAGCTCCGCGAGCAGGAGCTCCGGTACCGGGGCATCTTCGACCACTCCGAGGCAGGGGTCTTTTTAATCGACAGGAAGGACCACCATATCGTCGAGGCAAACGAGCAGTCCGCCGCCCTCGTCGGGTATCCCAGGAGCGAGCTCTCGGGCCGGGATATCTCGGCTGTCTGGCACGATGCCTCGGACACGGAGAACTTCTTCGAGCGCCTGAAGAAGGAGTACGCCATCTCGGGCTACGAGACCCGGTTCCAGACAAAGGACGGCAGAGTCAGGTGGGTCCTCATCTCCGCGGCAATCCTGGAGGACTGGGAGATCGTCTGCACCATCGTGGACATCTCAGAGCGGAAACAGACCGAGCGGGAGATCATCCGGAGGAACAAGGAGCTCGCGATCATCAACCAGATAGGGACCGCCATCTCCACGGCCGCGACCCTCGAGGAACTCCAGAAGGTTGCCCTCGAGAAGACCCTCGGGTTCATGGACTTCGACGTGGGAGCCATCTACCTCGTCCAGAACGGGGTAAAAACGGCCGAGCTCGCCCACCAGCAGGGGATACCGGAGGCGACGCTTCAGAGGATCAGGGAGGTACCGGCTGACACCCCCCCCTATAGCCGCACCTTCGCCGAAGGGGTTCCCTTTTTTTACAAAGACGTGGTGGCGGGTGGGATCGACTGGGTAAGGCCCCCTGTCGTCTCCCTCGCGATCATCCCCCTCGTCACGAATGCCGGGGTCGTCGGGGCCATGTTCCTCGGGAACACCGAGCCCTATTCCTTTTACGAGGGCGATGCGGCGATCCTCGAGCATATCGGCAAGGAGGTGGGAAACGCCATTGCTAAGGCCCGCCTCCAGAGGCAGCTCCAGGAGAAGATCGATGAGGCGAACCTGTATATCGATATCATGACCCACGACATCC
>CAZKEV010000069.1:3960-8331 GCA_964551875.1 uncultured Methanomicrobiales archaeon
CAGGAGAAGATCGATGAGGCGAACCTGTATATCGATATCATGACCCACGACATCCACAATGCCAACACCATCTCCATGGGCTATGCCGAGATCCTGACCGAGATCCTCAAGGATGAGCCAAGATCGTTTGCGAACAAGCTCCTCTCGAGCGTGCTCCAGAGCTCCTCCATCATCGATAATGTCGCGACCATCCGCCGGATCCATGCCGAACGGCCCGTGTTCAGGATCAAGAGCCTGGATGAGATCATCAGGGAGGAGATCCTCCACTACCCGGGGACCGAGATCAGCTACAAGCCGGCGGGGTTCACTATCCTTGCTGACGATCTCATCCCTGTGATCTTCAGGAACCTCATCAGCAACGCCCTCAAGTTCGGGGAGCAGCGGGCAAAGGTGGAGATCAGCGCAACCGGGATAGGGAAGGACGAGGTGGAAGTGGCCGTGGCTGACACCGGTCCGGGCATCTCGGACGACCTCAAGGGGGTCATCTTCGCACGGTTCCAGCGCGGGAAGGGGAAGAAGAGCGGGAAAGGTCTCGGGCTCTACATCACCCGTATTATCGTGGAACGTTACGGGGGGCGCATCTGGGCCGAGGACCGGGTCCCCGGCCACCCCGGGCAGGGTGCGGTCATCAAGTTCCGGTTGAAGAGACCGGTGTAGATCCTTATTGGGAAATGGGCAGACTCGTCCCAAAATATGGCCCACCGGCAATCGGCGATGAATGCAGTTCCCGGTGATAATTACAGGGGACAGATATCTCGAGCTCAAAGGTCGAACAGGGGTGTACATGAACCCCCTGTGAGGGCTTCGCCCCGCGGCTCGGGCATCCTCCCGGATTGCGATAGCCCATTTGAGAGACGTTGCGAAAAGCGGCTTTATTGGAACGTACCAGGAAAAGAGGAAGTGTGACCCGATTATTTCTTCAGGTAGCTCATCGCAAGGTCCACGATGGCTGCCAGCGCCTCGCCTGACCAGAGCTCGGAGTTCATGGCCAGGTGGTACGGCGTGAGGTCATCGATCTCGATCCTGTAATAGTTCCTGTATCTCGTCCTCTCGCTCTCCTCCCTCTGGAGGGTCAGCTCACGGGCCGTGTACTCGTCCATCCCGTCCCGGGTGGCGATCCTCTTCGCCCTGCACGAGAGTGGTGCGGTGAGCCAGATACGGAGGTCGGCGTCCTCCACCATCCATCCCGAGAGGCGGCCCTCCACCACGATGTTGTCCCTTGCTTTTGCCGTCTCCTTCTGCCGGACATCGATGAGGGCATCGATGGTGATGTCCTTCTCAGCGAGTTCCCCGAACTCGCCGACCGAGAGCCCCCTCTCCTTTGCGAGGTCCCGGAACATCTCTCCGGCTGATATGAGTTCTAACGTATGCTTCTCTGCGATGGAGCGGGCAAGGGTCGTGGTGCCGCTCCCGGGTGGGCCGCTCACCGTGATCTTCATCAGATACCCCCGATATTCAAGGATTTCCGGATCACCTGGCTGATGGAGATGGAGCAGATCATGTACCACAGGATCCAGGCCGGCGCGATCCAGACTGCCCCAGTCCAGATTACGTGGGAACCGAGATAGGGAAAGATGATGTTCGCAAGGTACGGCTTAAGTTCCGTAATGAGGGGGAGCTTGTAGATCAGCCAGAGAAAGATAGGGATGGAGACGAGGAGGATGTATGCCATCGGCTTAAACTGCTCCTGGGATACTTCCAGCTGCTCCTTCATCATCTTATCTCTCTTGGATTCGAGCTTTTTAATCCTTTTCTCGTCTTTGGAGAGCTGGGCGTCCCTGTACTCCTTCTGGAACACCTTCATCCCCTCCTGGACCTCCTGGAGCCGTTCGTAGTCGATGGTGTACTTCTGGAGGAGGGAGGAGTAGACCCCGGTGAGGGCCGAGAGGATGAGGATGATCACGTAGAAGGGGAGATCGAACGGGGGGGCGAGGAGGGGGCCGAGGATGAGGTCCATGGCAAACCCCACACCATGGCGTATCTGGGGGATGGTCGAGAGGAAGATGATCCCCATCGCAAGGACGAGGGAGATCTGGTTGCCGTACTTCTTCATGTCCATTTCGCTTCACCTGAGTGCTTCGGCCATGTCCTCGACAGCCCGGTCGAGGAGGAAATCCCGGTTCCTGACGATCTTCACCGTGCACCCGCTCACCATACCGTAGGCCGCTGCCATGGCACGGTTGTACTCCTGGTGAAGCGCGATCTCCTTCGATGAATCCATGTCCCTTGTCCGGGTCGTGTCCGTGAGCCTGCGCGAGAGGATCTGGTCCTCGTCCGTCTCCACGAGGATCACCATGTCAGGCATGAGCTCCCTGAGCACCCATTCCGGGAGCCCTGCGAGGAACCCCTTCGGGGTCTTGACCGTGCAGTGGGTGTCGATGATGACGTTCCCCTCGATCTTCCCGATGGCCCGGGCTGCCTTTTTCTGGATATCCTTCTGGACATGCCCCGGTAGCTTCCTCATCCCGTCCCTGTCGCTCACGATCTTCTGGTTCGTGGCAACCTCGAACATGAAGGTCCCGAAGTTGATCGACTGATAGGTGATCCCTTCCTTCCCGAGCTTCTCAAGGGCCCCGTTCACAACGGTGGTCTTCCCGACGCCTGGAACACCGGTGATGACGATCCGCTTTCCCATCCCGCATCACACCTCTCTATAGTATATGCACTCCTGATTTAATATCCCTCATTCGATCCGGATGGAGATGAATCGCCCGACTGAGTGAATGTCCAGATCGCTCTTGACAAGGAAATTGAGAATCAGGACGCTCCTGGGGGATTCGCTCCGCTCACCCCCGCCGCTCTTGCGCCCCCCGTGTGAGGAGGTCCTTTCCACAGGGTATAAGATACTGCCCGAAAACCGCCTCCACATGTCCTGGTACACGGCGGGGGATGCCCGCGGCGGGGGCGGCAGTCCCCCAAGAGCCCCCCAGTGGAATCACCCGAATAAAGTAAAGGGCGGTTCTACTGGAGATTCCTGGAAAAGCGGGGGGGCTGCCCGTGCGGCGGGGGGGCGGGTGAGCCCCCCGAGAGCACCCCAGTAAGAGGAAGATATCGATGCCCGTTAGAAGCTCTTCATTCGATGCTACAATTCAATGGGTGGACGCACTCGGGTGCTTCGCCCCCGCCGCTCCGGCACCCCCCGAATTGCGATAGCCTGTTGGATGAGGTTCTTGGGAGCACTTTCAAACCGTGCACAATATCCATATTTAGCGGTATTTCGAATTGAGATGAGAGTCATGAGAAGGCAGACGCATCTCGTCATCGGGGCAATCGTGTTTCTTGCGTATACATATCCAGTTTATCTGCTCCTGAAGATCCCGACGAACATGATGCTCATGGGATTCCTTGCTGTTCTCTTCGGGTCGGTCATGCCCGACGTCCTGGAGCCCCCGAGGAACTGGTTGCATCGCGGTTTGGGCCACAGCAGGAGAGCCCTGAAATTTTCGGGGGAGGTATTTGTCATTTCTGCTCTTATTGGTTTATTCTCGTTTTTTATCCCTGATCTCGCGCTATCGTATGTGGTTTCAAGCTTCTTCCTCGGGTATGGGGTGCATCTCCTCGCGGATGCCACAACGCCGGCGGGGCTGCCACGGTAGGGACGTTTAAGTATCAATTTTAAGAGAATGGAAATTACAGAATAAGATCAACCCAACGTCATCTGAACGCTCTTGGGGGCTTCGCCCCCGCCGCTCGGGCATCCCCGAATTTCGATAGCCCCTCACTGAGGTTTTCCGGGTAGGATCCGAGTTGGTAATTTCGGAAAAAAGAGTTTTATTTCGCGTACGCCTCGACAAGGTCGCGAGCAGTGATGATGCCTGCCAGTCCCCCATCCCTGACGATAGGGAGTCTTCGGATGTGCTTTGATGCCATCAATTTGGCAGCCTCATGAATGCTGATACCCGCTGGTGACGTGCTGAGCGGTGATGAGGAAACCTCGCCCACGGCAACGTCCAGAGGCATCTCTTTTGCCAGGAATTTCGACAGGAGGTCCCGTTCGGTGAAGATCCCTCGCAGTCCCTTTTTAAGGGTGACAAGTACGCTGCCGATCCTGGATCTTCCCATGATCTCCGCCACACTGGCAACGGTTGCTTCCTCGTCGACGGTCACAACCTTCTTGGTCATGAAGTCATCCACCCGGAGGCTGGTTTCAGGTGCCTCGGGCATGCTGCGGATGAGATCAGACGCGGTGATGATCCCCACGAGATCTCCACACTCGAAGACTGCAAGCCTCCCCTTCCTCCGTATCATCGTCTGTGCAGCTACCCTGATCTCCATCGTCGGACATGCCTTGATGAGCGGGTAGGACATTACATCTTCGACTTTCGTCTCCTTGAGGCTCATCTTCCCTGCTATTACCTTTGTCAGGAGATC
>CAZKEV010000070.1:0-7313 GCA_964551875.1 uncultured Methanomicrobiales archaeon
CTCCCCTACGCCCTGATCCGGAGGCTTGAGGCCGCGGTGGAGCGGCAGACCGGCGTCCATCCCATCCGGATCTTCGAGCACCGCTCATCGGTCACCGCAGGGGAGATCGTCCAGCTCATCCTGGCCTGGAGGATCATCAACCGTCGGATAGCGATTGAGGCTTGCTTATAATTATCATTTATACTATTTCTGATAATTAAATTTACTTGCTATAGATCAAGTAATCTATATACAGGGCCACCCAACCGGGTAGAGGATGAAGCAGATAGCCCTCTACGGGAAGGGCGGGATCGGGAAATCCACCACGGCCGCGAACCTCTCGGCCGCCCTTGCGGAGATGGGAATGGATGTCCTTCAGATCGGCTGTGACCCCAAGAGGGACAGCACCCGCATGCTCATGCACGGGAGCTGGATCCCCACGGTCCTTGACCAGGTCCGGGAAGGACGTGAAGCGAGCATCAGCCCCGACCAGGTGGTCTTCAGGGGGTTCAGGGGGGTCCGGTGCGTTGAAGCCGGCGGGCCCGAACCCGGCGTCGGCTGTGCCGGAAGGGGGATCATCGCCACGTTCCAGCTCCTGGAGAAACTGGATTCCCTCAAAGGAGATGTCATCGTGTACGATGTCCTCGGCGATGTGGTCTGCGGGGGGTTCGCCATGCCCATGCGGGAAGGCTATGCCCAGGAGGTCTATCTGGTGACCTCCGGGGAGCTCATGTCCCTGTATGCAGCGAACAACATCTGCAGGGCCATCGCACGCCTTGCCGGACGGGTCAGGGGCCGCTGCCGGCTCGCAGGGGTGATCGGGAACGGCGCAGGCCAGTCAGGGGAGGAACCCCTCGTGAGGGCCTTCGCCGACCGGATCCATTCCCGGCTCGTGACCTTCATCCCCCGCGACCCAGTTGTCCAGAGGGCCGAGATCAACCGGATGACCGTCATCGAGTTCGCCCCTGACTCCGCCCAGGCCGGCGTGTACCGGAGCCTGGCGAGGAGCATCCTCGAGAACCGCGACCTCGTGATCCCAACACCCCTTTCCATGGATGACCTTGAATCCCTTGCCATGGAGTTCCTCCCGGCTTGAGGGATGCACCCTCACCGGCGCCCTCTCTGTCACCACCGAGGTGACGGACGGGATGACCATCATCCATGGCCCGGCGGGCTGCTCCCAGCACAACGCCTCCCTCATCCATGCCACCCTCCTCGACCACGACACACCGCACCTCCTCCGGATCCATTCGTCGGACCTGGACGAGGCAGGGGTCATCTTCGGGGGGGAGGAGGCTCTTGCCGCCTGCATCAGGGAAGCGAAAGAAGGAGATCCCTCGGCGATCTTCGTCCTCTCCACGTGCGTCGTCCAGACCATCGGGGACGACGTGGGCGGGGTCTGCCGGCGCGGCTGGGGGGTGCCGGTCATCCCCATCCCGAGCTCGGGGTTCCTGGGCGGGGGATTCCAGGACGGGATGAGAAATGCCCTCATTGCACTTGGAGACCTCGCGGGGGACGCCGGGGATCGCGACGGGGGGATCACCCTCGTCGGGGAGAAGAACCTGGAGGACGACGTGGAGGAGAACTTCAGGGAGGTCTCGCGCCTCCTTTCTCTCCTGGGCGAGAAGGCGCGTCTCCGGTTCGTCCGGGGAATCAGGTGGGGTGACATCCAGGATATCCCCCGGGGGAGGCTGAACATTCTCAGGGAACCGGAGCTCCGGGCTGTCGGGGAGTCCTTTGCCGCCAGGTTCGGGACCCCGTATCTCGATTCTTTTCCCGTCGGCCTCTCGGGATCCCTCCGGTTCATTGAGGAGGCTGCAGGGTTCCTGGGGCTGGATCCCGCGGGAGCCCTGGAAGGGGAGCGCGCCTTTCAGGAAGAGGCACTTTGCGGCTTCGGAGACCTGAGAGGCGAACGGGTCCGGATAACCCCTTCCCCGGGAAGCGGGGCTGAACCCTTCGCGGGAGAGGTGGTGACCTCACTCGGCCTCCGCCTCGGTGAGGGCGGGGCATCCCTCCCCCTCCCCTCCCCCCTGCCGGTGGGGACCGGGGGACTTGTGCGGCTCCTCCACCGCTGGAGGCGGGTGCTCCATGCCTGATGCCATGAAGTGGTCCATACTTGGCCGCATGGACCCCTCCTGCCTGGCGGCAGGGAGGCCCTCCGCCTGCCGGCAGGAGGTCCTCCATGCATGACTGCACGGCCCCGCTCTGGCCCTGCGGGATGACGGGCGCGGTCGCCTGTTTCGCAGGGATACCTGACCTCGCAGTGGTAATCCATGGCTCGAGCGGGTGCTTCTTCTATCCCCAGAGCCTCCTCCCCGTCCCCCTCTTCTCGACCTTCATCCACGAGCGGGAGGTGATCTTCGGCTCCCTCGACCGGCTCGCCGATCTTATCGGTTCCATCCCCCCCTCTTATCGCCGCGTTGCCGTTGTCACGACCTGCGTCCCGGCCATCGTCGGCGAGGAGATCCGGGAGGTTCTCGATGCAGGGACGATCCTGCTGGACTCGCCAGGCTTTGCCGGGCAGATGGAGGAGGGGTACGGGAGAGCTCTCGCCGCACTTGACCCGGGGATCGATCCCGGGGAGAAGGGCGTGAACATCGCGGGCCTGAACCTCCTCGACCCCTTCAATTCCGGCAACCTCCTGGAGGCAGGGAGGCTCCTCTCCCTTGCCGGGGCAATAGCCGGGACCCGGATCCCCCAGGATCCCCTCGACCGGATCAGCCGCTGCGGGCCTTTGACGGTGTCGGTGAACCCCGATCTGCCGACGGGGACCGGAGAGGTGGCCGGGAACCTCCTGGGCCTCCCTGCCGTGGAGAAGACCTTCTCCCGGCTGGGAGATCGCGTGCCAGGGGTAGACATCGGCCCGGTCCTTGCGGATGCTTCCCGTGCAGAGGAACGGATCCAGCGTGCAGCCGATAAGTATCTCAAACGCTTCGACCCGCCGAGGGCCGCGGTCTTCGGAGGTTTCGCTTATGCGACATTTGCCGCAGATACCCTGAAGCGTTACCTTGACGCCGATATCCTCGTTATAGGGTCAAGGAACGGGCTCCGCCCCTCACCGTACCATGTACGGGAGATGGTACAGATCGGCGGGATTGCAGGATCCCTGTCGGGTGAGAAGCCGGATCTCATCCTCGGCTCCTCCTTTGAGAGGTCCGCATGGCCCGAAGCAGCCTTCGTCGGCCTCACACCGCCCCTCAGGGGACGGGTCCTCCTCCGTTCCCGTTGCCTGGCGGGTGTCGAGGGGACCCTATCCCTCATGGAGGAGGTCCTCAACGCATGCATGGACCGGAGTAGGAGGATACTAAAGTAAACGCAGCCCGTACGGACACCCTGCTCACCGGAACAGTCGGGGGGGCCGGAAAAATGGTGGGATCTTATTTCTTTACGACTGTGAAGAACCTATTTCTTCACGGTCGTGATCTTCGCCTTCGAGCCCCTATTCGCGAGGAATGCCCCGAGCTTGCCCTCCATGTCATTCGTCAGGGTTCCCATGAGGACCACGAACAGCTCCTGGTAGTCCCTCTCGGCATGGTTTACCTGCTCCATGAGGAGTTTCAGGTCCGCAAGCGTAGCAAGGTCGCGCTTCATCACGATCCCCACCGCCTCGACCGAGGGGCCGACCTTCCGCCTCACGCCGATGTCCATGCCCTTCCCGTCGACGAACTCGATGGCTGCCTTCTTCCCTGAGAAGAACGCCTTCGGGGTTATCAGCTTCTCCTGGAGGAACCTCTTCAGGTCATCCAGGTAGTTGGGTCCGATGTGGTACGTCTTCCGGGGCTGCCAGATTCCGATCAGACCGTTGATATCCTGCATAAGATCTGCGCTCATCGCCAATCCTCCAGCTGGAGATCATCTTGTTTTTGTCTGGATTACCGTGATCTCCGGGACCTTCCGGCCCCTGGAACACGATAGAGCTCCCCTTCCGGGATAATAAACCTGTATGATTTCCTCCCCCCCATGCGACCCATTGAGGGTCCGCCTCTCCGTAAAAAGTGGTGATGAGGAGGTCACGGAACAATCAGGAGTTTCTCAGGAACGCCGCGATGAAGTCCCCGACCTCCGTGGTCCTTGCCTGCCCGCCCATGTCCCGGGTCTTCACCCCCGCCGTGATCGCCTTCCCGATCCCGTCGAGGACCGCGGCGGCGGCTTCGCGCTCCCCCAGGTGATCGAGGAGCATGGATCCCGCCCAGATGGTAGCCACGGGGTTCGCCACCCCAAGGCCCCTGTACCTGGGGGCCGAGCCATGGATGGGCTCGAACATGGAGGTTCCCTCGGGATTGATATTCCCGCCCGGCGCAAGCCCGAGGCCACCCTGGATCATGGCGCCCAGGTCGGTGATGATGTCCCCGAACATGTTCGGCGAGACGACGACGTCGAAGGACTCGGGGTTCTTCACGAACCACATGGTGATTGCATCCACAAAGGAGAACTCGGAGGAGATCCCGGGGTAACCCTCCGCGACCTCGGAGAAGACGTCGCGCCAGAGCCCGTAGACCTCGGTGAGGACGTTCGCCTTGTCCACTGAGGTTACCTTGGGAAGCGACCTCCCCCGCCGGCGTGCCGTGTCAAAGGCGAACCGGATGACTCGCCGCGCCCCTTCCCGGGTGATAATCCCGATCTGGTAGGCCACCTCCTCGGCATCGCTCTCGGCATCGATCCCGAACTTCACCTGGTAGAGAGAGCGGATCACCTCGAGGGCCCGCTTCTCCTCTCCCCGGAACCGGGAGCCGATCCCCACGTAGAAGTCCTCGGTGTTCTCCCGGACCACGACGAAGTCTATATCGGCCGGGCCTTTCCCGGCAAGAGGGGTCCAGACCCCAGGGAGGAGCTTCACCGGCCGGAGGTTCACGTACTGGTCGAAGTGGAAGCGCAGGGAGAGGAGGATCCCCTTCTCGAGGACCCCCGGCTTCACCCGCTCGTCACCGATGGCCCCGAAGTAGATGGCCCTGCACCTCCCGAGGGTCGCAAGATCCCCTTCTGTGAGGAGCTCGCCGGTCCGCAGGTAGCGCTCTGCCCCGATATCGAGATCCCTCCAGCGGATCTCGAACCCGAACCTCTCCCCGGCTGCCTCGAGGACCTTCTTCCCCTCGGCGATGACCTCGGGGCCGATCCCGTCACCTCCGATTGCAGCTACATCATGGCGTCGCGGCATGTCGTCACCTCCGAGAGCCCGCGGGCATACTCGACGAGCCCGCCGGCATCCACGATCTCCCTGAGGAAGGCCGGCACGGGCTCGAGGTCATACCTCTTCCCATCCACGGTGAGGATCCTTCCTTCCAGGTCAAGGTCGGCGGTCTGCCCGTCGCGGATCTCGCGGGCAGCGGTACAGACGAGGGGGAGCATCCCGGAGTTGACGGCATTCCGGTAGAAGATCCGGGCAAAGGACTCAGCCACGATGACCCGGATCCCCGCCCCTTTCAGCGCGAGCGGGGCATGCTCCCGCGAGGAGCCGCACCCGAAGTTCCTCCCTGCCACGATAAAGTCACCCTCCTTTGCTCCTCCCGCGAAGTCATCCCTCGTCCCCTCGAAGGCATGCTTCGCGAGCTCTCGCGGGTCGTACAGGGTGAGGAACCGTCCCGGGATGATGGCATCGGTGTCCACGTCGTCCCCGAAGCGCCAGACCTGACCTGTGAGAACGCCCTGGGTCGCCTGCTCCACATTTCGCCCGGATTTTACCCTCGGCTTCCTTGCCATGTCTTCAGACCTCCCGGGGGTCGGTGATCTCCCCCGTGATCGCCGTTGCCGCTGCGGTGGCGGGCGAGGCGAGGTAGACCTTTGCATCCGCAGACCCCTGCCTCCCCTTGAAGTTGCGGTTCGAAGTGGAGAGGGAGACCTCACCGGGCCCCAGGAGGCCGAAGGCACCGCCCATGCAGGGGCCGCAGCAGGGGGCTTCCACGAGGGCCCCTGCCTCTACGAAGCGCTCGATGAACCCCGCACGGAGGGCCTTCAGGTACTCTGCACGGGATGCCGGGATGATGATGACCCGCAATCCCTCCGAGAACTTCCGGTTCCCGAGGACCTCGGCAACCTCTTTCAGGTCCTCGAACCGGCCGTTCGTGCAGGAGCCGATGAATACCTGGTCCACGTGTGTCCCGGCAACCTCTTGGACATCCACCACGTGATCCACGTTGTGGGGGACAGCCACCTGGGGAGCGAGATCCCGGACATCATAGGTACGCTCTTCGTGGTATACAGCATCCGGGTCAGCGGCCAGGTCGAAGGGCTCGAGGTTTCTCCTCCCCTTCAGGTATTCCCAGGTGATCCTGTCGGGAGGGACGATCCCTGCTTTTGCCCCCATCTCCACCGCCATGTTGCAGCAGGTCATCCTCCCTGCCATCCCCATGCCCACCATAGTCCCGCCCGTGAACTCGATGGCCCTGTAGGTGGCACCGTCAGCACCGATATCGCCGGCGATAGAGAGGATGAGATCCTTGGGACCGACACGATCCGGGAAGGAGCCGTTCACCTCAACACGGATAGTCTCGGGGACACGGAAGTAGAGGGCTCCGAACTTGAGGACAAAACCCATGTCCGTGGAACCGATGCCCGTGGCGAACGCCCCCGTCGCTCCATACATGCAGGTATGGGAATCCGCCCCCACGACGATCTCGCCCGGGGCGGCAAGCCCCCGTTCCTCAACGACCTGGTGGCAGACCCCCTCGTTGAGGTCAAGGTTCCGGATCCCCTGCTCCTCTGCGAACATCCGCATGAAGATGTGGTTCTGTGCGGCGGGGATGGAGTCGGCCGGTACCTGGTGGTCGAAGAGCATGATCACCTTCCCAGGGTCAAAGACCCTCTTCCCGCCCATCTCCCGGAACTTCTGGATGGCCAGGGGGCCGGTGATGTCATGGATCATGGCCGCGTCCACCGGGGCCATGACCACCTCCCCTGCCGCTACCTCCCGCCGGCACCCGCGGGAGAAGACCTTCTCGACGATGGTGGCTCCCATGCACGATCCCAAAAAGAATGGATGGGGATAGGTATTGTAGTTTCGGGAGAGGGTATGGGAGGATCCGGGCGTGTCCAAATCCGATTTTCAGGAATTATGCAATAGAAAGTTGCATGAACGACACTTTTATTTATACAGGACACCAACATTGGATAAGTTGTCAAGGTTTGACAACTTGTAAATTGAGGCGAACCGAATAAAAGAGGAAGGAAATAAGATATGCAGAAAGTGACCGCAGGTGAAGAGACAGCGAATAAGAGGGTTGCACTAACACCGAGTACGTGGGAAGCCCTCTCTAATCTGCGTCGGCCTGGTCAAACATTCGACCAGACGGTCGCGGAATTGATCAGCGAGCGTCAACGATTACAGCTAATCACTGATC
>CAZKEV010000071.1:0-7257 GCA_964551875.1 uncultured Methanomicrobiales archaeon
TGCAGATACCGCACCCTCGGCCGGAGATTGCTCCGAAAGCTGCAGGAGCAGGACCGGTTCCAGGAGATACGATCCCGTATCGAGGATGTGTTCAAAGCGGCAAAGAATGCGTTCTCCCTGAAGAGAATTCACCGCTATACAACGAGATCCGTGACGAAAACCGCCTGTCTGAATGTACTTTTAACCGGACTCGTGATATCGCTGGGATTCCGCTCAAAGGAGCAGTTACAGCGCTTGGCTGAATGGTGAGATCGAGAGGGGGCTAAAGATAGTATTTTTCACGCCATTGACCATGGGACGACAATATATCGTTTTGAATCGATAAAAAACCGGCTCGGGAGAAATGATGGACCCGGGAATTCAATTTCCCCTATCCTCATAGGGGGGAGGGAGACGGGAGGGGGCCGAGCCCCCTCCCGATCCTACCCCACAAGAGGATATCCCTTTGCCGGATCATTCTTCCCGTTTTCCCGTAATCTCTCTGAAACCCCGATGTCAGTGATCATGGAGTAATTTTGAGTGGCTCAACTGGAACTCTAGCCAAATATTTCATGGGAGCCCGGTGATTGATCTGCTTTGGATATCCTCATTGTCCAGCGTGAGGGGCATCGGCAAGAGCCACCTGGCACTCGCCATCGCGCATGGGGTTCACGTAGTCATCAGTAACCGGAACGATGTTCGGTGCAATGAAATCCTGGAACACGACGATGTCCTGGCTGTTGCGGGGGACGCCCCTGCCCACGAAACCTATTTATCCACCCTTGAGGATGTAGGTAACAGAGGTGGGACATGCCCGAGATAACTCAGGACGAACGTGGGCGGAGGATCTTTGCAATCCAGAAGCAGAAGGCCGTGGAATCGGCGGTGGAAAAGATACGGGAGAACATGAGGCTCGACTGGAAGGTCTTCTCATCATCTGATATCGAGATGTTGGAGTACATACTGGGGGAGGTATGGGTCTCCATGGAGCGGAAGGACTGGGAACAGTGTGCCTTCACCCTGTTGACCAGAAAGGATCTGGAGAGGATCATACACCTCGGAAAGGAGGCAAAGAGAAAGGAGAAGATCGAAAGGCTGGCTGTTGATGAGGTGATGGGAGTCCTGGGGCGGGTGATGTGAGGAGGTGCGGACGGGAAGGCCGACCGGCCCCTATTCCCATCACCAGGGTTGGTGGTGACCGAAAGCTTCCCCTCACGGGCTCATGCCCTGCACGCCGTGGACCCTGATCCAAACGTCCAGCGGGTTACGCCCGAGCCTTCCTCTTCCGGTCGATGATCTTCTTCACCTTCTTCAGACGGTAGAGGTCCTCCCGCTCGCGCTCGTCGATGGTGTTCTGGATGTACTTTTTCTGCCGTTTGAGCTCGGGAATGAGCACCTGCTCAAGCGCATTCACGCGTCTCCTCGTCATCTGAATCTCCCCGCCAAGCCTCTTTAAGGCGGTTTCGGTCTCTGCAAGCTCTATGACGAGGTCCAGTTCCGCCTCGAACTTCTCCGCCGTCTCGTCTATTCTCCCCGAAATGCCGATGATGGAATACCCCCGCTCGAAGATGGACTTGGCAAGTCTCTTCTTCTCGATCACAGGCACCGGAATTCCCATCACATTCTTTCCACTGATATCCAGGGTGAGCCCCCTCCGGGTGGCAAAGGATGCGGATTTCAATGTGACCGAGTCATCCACTGCGAGGGCAACGAGCAGCGAACGCTGCGCCGCATCTGAAAGGACCTCCAGCTCCTCCCGTGATTTCGAGACCGAATCCATGATCCGGAAGAACTCCTGGATCAGCGCATCCATCTTCTCCCGCAGGAGGTCACGCCCCTGCTCTGCGAGTCTGATCTGCGCCTGCTTCTTCAGGAATTCCATCCGTGTCGGGTTGACCTGCTCCGTCATTCCTTCCTCTGCATGGGATGATACTTCTGGATGTACTCCCGCTTGATCCGTTTCAGCTCCTCTTCGGGGAGCATCGTGAAGAGGTCCCAGGCAATCGATAACGTCTGTTCGATGGAGCGGTTCTCGTCTCCCTGGGTGATAAACCTTTTTTCGCATTCGTCGGCTAACTTCAGGTACTTCTTGTCCAGTTCGGTGAGCGCCTCCTCGCCGACGATCGCGACCAGGCGTCTCAGGTCCCGGCCATAGGCGTAGGATGCATAGAGCTGGTCTGCCACATTCCGGTGATCCTCCCGGGTCTTCCCCGGCCCGATCCCCAGGTTCATGAGCCGTGAGAGGCAGGGCAGCACATCGATCGGCGGGTCCGCCCCCCTCCGGAAGAGGTCGCGAGAGAGCACGATCTGTCCTTCGGTGATGTAACCCGTAAGATCCGGCACCGGGTGGGTAATATCGTCATCAGGCATGGTGAGGATCGGGAGCTGGGTGATCGACCCCTTCTTTCCCTTGATCCTCCCCGCCCGCTCGTAGATGGAGGCGAGATCGGTGTACATGTAGCCCGGATACCCCCTCCTCCCCGGAACCTCTTCCCTCGCAGTGGAGATCTCACGGAGGGCCTCACAGTAGTTGATCATGTCGGTCAGGATGACGAGCACATGGAGGTTGTGGGTGTATGCAAGGAACTCTGCCGCGGAGAGGGCACAGCGGGGGGTTGCGATCCGCTCGATCGTCGGATCATCGGCGAGGTTCATGAAGAAGATCACCCGTTCGAGGGCTCCCGTCCGTTCGAAGTCCCTCATGAAGAAGGAGGCCTCCTTGTAGGTGATTCCCATGGCAACGAAGACCACCGCGAACTGCTCCCCTTCACCACGCACCTGGGCCTGCCGGGCAATCTGGGCGGCGAGCTTGTTCGCCGGAAGTCCCGCGCCCGAGAAGATGGGGAGCTTCTGCCCCCGCACGAGGGTGTTCAGTCCGTCGATGGCGGACATCCCGGTCTGGATGAAGTCGGCGGGTTTATCCCGTGCGAACGGGTTGATCGGCATTCCGTTGATGTCCAGGCTCGCCTCGGAGAGGATCTCAGGGCCGCCGTCACGGGGCCTCCCCACGCCCGAGAAGATCCGCCCCATCATATCGATGGAGACATCGATCCGGAACGATTCCCCGGAGAATTGGACTCCGGTCTTCCTGGTGTCGATGCCGCTCGTGCCCTCAAAGACCTGGACAACCGCAATCTCCTTTGAGATATCCAGCACCTGGCCGGTCCTCACTTCACCCCCGGGGAGGATGATCCTTCCGATCTCCCCGAACGAGACCCCCTCCGGGGCCTGGACGAAGATCAGCGGGCCGGAGACGTACTGGATGGTCCTGCACTCCTTGATGGCAAGGCTCTGTGCTCTCATCGTTCCACCTCCAAAGGGGATATAGCCCGGTCGATCTCGTCGATGAGGGATTTGATCGCTCCGAGATCGGTCTGCTCCTTCATCCTCCCGATCTCGGCCTTTACGGGGAGCTTGATGATCTTTGCCAGGGGGACCCCCCGTGCCATCGCGGCGTTCGTCCTCTCGTAGAAGGAGAGGATCACCCGGAGCATCCAGTACTGCTTCTCCATCGGGCAGAAGGAGTCGATGTCATCGTATGCGCTCTGCTGGAGGAAATCCTCGCGGAGCATGCGGGTCACCTCCAGGATCGTCTTTTCGCTCTCGGGCAGGGCATCGGGACCCACGAGCTGGACGATCTCCTGGAGCTCCACCTCCTTCTGAAGGAGGTACATCGTGCGATTGCGCAGGTCCTTCCAGTCGGGGTACCCGTTCTTCACATACCAATCGAGGATGCTCTCCAGGTAGAGGGAGTAGCTCTTGATCCAGTTCACGGACGGGAAGTGCCTACGGTACGCGAGGCTCGTGTCCAGTGCCCAGAAGGTGCCGGCGATCCGCAGGGTATTCTGGGTGATCGGTTCGGAGAAGTCCCCTCCCGGGGGTGAGACCGCGCCCACGACCGTGATCGAGCCGACCCTCCCGTCGGTTCCAAGGCAGGTCACCCTTCCGGCACGCTCGTAGAAGGCGGCGAGCCGGGTGGCCAGGTACGCGGGATACCCTTCCTCGCCCGGCATCTCCTCCAGCCTGCCCGAAACCTCGCGGAGCGCCTCGCCCCATCTCGATGTCGAATCTGCCATCAGGGCCACATCGTAACCCATGTCCCGGTAGTACTCGGCCATCGTGATACCGGTGTAGATGGAAGCCTCCCGCGCGGCGACCGGCATGTTGGAGGTGTTGGCGATGAGGATGGTCCTCTGGATCAGTGGGCGCTTCGTCCGGGGATCGATGAGTTCAGGAAACTCTGTAAGCACGTCGGTCATCTCGTTCCCCCGCTCCCCGCAGCCGATGTAGACCACGATCTGCGTGTCCGACCACTTGGCAAGCGTCTGTTCGGCCACCGTCTTTCCGGTGCCAAAGCCCCCCGGGATCATCGCTGTTCCTCCCTTGGCCACGGGAAAGACCATGTCAAAGACCCGCTGGCCCGTGATCAGGGGGAGGGTCGGGTCCTGCTTCTTCTGGTAGGGCCTCCCCTTCCTCACCGGCCACCGCTGCAGCATCTGAAGTTTGGTATGGTCATCGAGCACGCAGACCGTATCGGTGACGGTGAATTCGCCGGTATGGATCTCGGTGACGGTGCCCTCCATTCCCGGAGGGACCATGACACGGTGTTCTACGTGGTACTCCGGCACCGTGCCAATGATGTCACCTGCCACCACTCTGGCCCCTTTCGCAACTTTTGGGGTGAAGATCCACTTCTTCTGCCGGTCGAGCCCCGAAAGCGTGATGCCCCGCGTGATGAAGCTCCCGCTCTGCTTCATGAGCGCGGGCAGCGGCCGCTGGACGCCGTCATAGATGGACGAGAGGAGCCCGGGCCCGAGCTCCACCGAGAGAGGGAGTTCGGTGTTTACCATCTTCTCCCCGATGATAAGACCGGAGGTGTCCTCGTACACCTGGACCACGGCCTTCTCCCCGTCGAGCCTGATGATCTCGCCGTTCAGCTGGTCATGACCGACCTGTACCACATCGTACATCCTCGACCCTTTCATCCCGTGGGCGATCACCACTGGGCCCGTGATCCGTTCTACCACTCCCTCAATCATCCCTTCACTTCCGTATCACGATGTTGTACCCGATGGCCCTGCGCAGCATCCTCTCGATGTAGCCCCTTCTGTCGATCCCTCGCACCCGGGACGGGATCGGGATGATGATCGGGCGATAGGTCTTTTCGATCTTCTCCATGAGCTTCTCATCCAGGGACCCCATGAAGTCCTGGTTCACCGCCACAATGCCGGTATCATCCCGGAGAATCAGGGATGTGATGATCTTCCTTGCCTCATCGAGGCCTGCCGCTTCGAGGACATCCACCCCCGCAAGCCGGAACCCCGGTGCACTGTCAGGATCGGTGACCACGACGAATTTATACATACACGAGCTCCTCCCGCAGCTCCTTCTCCGGGATTTCGGCCGTCTTACACCGGGCAATGATCCTGATGTTCGTCACCTCGTTGTACTTTGCCCACAGGTAGCCGACGGTGATCGCGATGGAGAGGGGATCTCTCAAGAACATGCTCTCTCCCTTTCTTATCAGGTATTTGTCGAGCTCCTTCTCAATGACCGAGATCTTCTCCTGGATGAAGACCTCCTCGGGAGTCTTGGTCAGGAACTCGTAGGGTGTACCCTGGAGGAGCTGTATCGCCGCTCTGACACTCCCGGCCTTTGCGAGAGACAGGAGCTTGTCGATATCGAGGGCAATACCACCCTCGAGGAGATACTCCCCTGCCTCCTTTACCGGTGCCTTGTCGCGAATGATTTTGAGTACAGACTTGATGTTGGTGACGTCAATCTCAATGGCAATCATCTGGCGGATGATCTGATCGTTATAGGACACACCCTTCACCAACTCCAGGGCATGCTCGTAGTAGAACCGGTCGATCGCATACTCAAGAACGGCCAGATCATGGTTCTCTAGGTATTCCTTGAAACTCCGGATTAATGGCCCGGCATAGTCGATCTCCCACATAGCAAGGAGGTCAATGACTGCCTTGACATCCGGCTGCTTTACCAGCTCAATGAGCGTTGCTTCATCGAGTTTTCCGGCCGGGACAAGGCACTCCATGATCTCATTTGAAGGGACATGGATATTCTTACCCCGCAGGATTGTTTTTAAGTTCTGGATATCCCACCGGGTCAGCAATATCCTGATGTAGAACTCAGATTTTTCGCCCTGCGCGAACTCGAGAATTTTTCGAAACGCATTGGTAAAGTCCTTCCTTAAGGCAACCTCAATACAGAGCATGCCAGAATACAGAACACTCGCCTTCTCTATCTCTTCCCGGTATGACGTCCGCTCGAGCTCGGTAATCATGGATTCAAGATCAGGTTTCAGAATCAGGTTCTCCAGCACGGTATGTGCAAGAAGCCGGCTCTTCATGGCCCTGATTCTCGCGTTCATGTATCCATAATCCACGCTAAACACCGAACAGAGTTGAAAATATCTCGGATTTCAGAACCTTTTTCGCCTTCTCCAGCCTCGAATCGAAGGTGTTGTAGATAATGTATCTCCCGTCCTTTGTGGTGACGTTTAATCCACCCGCGCACTCCAGATCGGGCATGATCTCGCAGTTCTTCTGAAGATCTCTCAAGAGTTTCCTGCAGAGCGCTTCATCTCTCTGATCGATCTGGACTATCACTTCCTCATCCTTCAGCTCCTGCAGGGCTTCCAAGAGCAGCGCCTTCAAGCTCTTCTCATACTGTGGATCCACTCTCATGGATACCAGTCGCTTTCCGGTCTCTTGGAATGCTCTCTGAAAAATCCTGTCCTTCTCCACTATGAACTTCATCTGGTTCTCTTTTTTTGTAGTGGAGATCAGGATATTCTTCTCGATTCTCACGCGCTTCCATGCATCCTCCAGAGCCGCCTTCTGTTTTCCCCCTGCTTTCTCTGCTGCATCCTTCTTTAACTCCACCCCCTCTTTCTCGGCCTTCTCCCGAATCTCCCTGATCTTTTCCTCCGCACTCACCTCCACAGCCTCGATCAGATTCTCAAACGCCATGGTACCACCCAAGAAATCGAGGGAGCCTCTCACCTCGATATACTCTTTGCCTCGTTCACTTTCGTAATCCGCCCCCGAAAGGGTCCTCTGCCATATCCCAAGGCTGTGAGCATTGCTGTACCCGTCGTACGGTCACTACAGCATGATCATGATCATGGCAGCGACCACGAACCCCAGAATCACCATGGTCTCAGGAATTGCCACCAGGACGACCATGAAACCAAATGTCTCAGGTCTCTCTGCAATCGTCCCTGCGCCCGCCGTACCTATCTTCGACTGTGCCCAT
>CAZKEV010000072.1:0-7205 GCA_964551875.1 uncultured Methanomicrobiales archaeon
TTCCCCGGCCGGATCATGAATATCCACCCCGCCCTCCTCCCGTCGTTCCCCGGTCTCCATGCCCAGCGGCAGGCCCTCGAATACGGGGTGAAGGTATCCGGATGTACCGTTCATTTCGTTGATGAAGGGACCGATTCAGGCCCCATCATCATCCAGCGGTGCATTCCCGTGGAGGAGGAGGATGACGAGGAGGCACTCGCAGCGCGGATCCTCGTAGAGGAGCACCGGATCCTTATTGAGGCGGTGAGGCTCTTTCTCGAAGAGAGGATTGGGCTGGCGGGGCGGCTGGTCATCGTCCGGTGACCTTGGGTCCTCGGATCCCCGTGTGACCACCGGTCCCCGTTTCTCCCCGGTAACCCCCGGCCCCCGCTTCAACCCGGTGATCCGGAACCCTCCCGCAACTGCTATAGGGCCTGCGAACCAAGGATGGGTTGGATGGGACGGCGATCGCAGACCCCGGAATCAAGAAAGCTCGCACGGGAGCGGATCGAGATCCTCTTCGATCGTGCACGGGAGTTCTTCCCCGAGAACCCGAGGTGGAGCGACCGCTGCGTCGATCTCGCACGCAGGATCGCCATGCGGCAGAGGGTGCGGATTCCCCGGGAGCTGAGAAGGAGGTTCTGCCGGCGCTGCTCGGCCTATCTCGTCCCGGGGGCGACCCTCCGGGTCAGGGTGCACCGGGGGAAAGTGGTCATGACCTGCATGCGGTGCAGCGGGCACAGGAGGTACCGGGTGGTGAAGGGGGGGATGAGGGGTGACGGATAAATCCCCGATGCAGACCCTGAAGCCCACGGTCTGGATCGGGAAGAAGGGGTGCACCCCCGAGGCCGTTGCCGAGATACGGCGGCAGCTCGAGGGGCGGAAGCCGGTGAAGGTGCGGTTCCTCCGCGGTGCGGAGATGGATCCCGAGTCCCTTGCAACAGAGACCGGCGGAGAGGTCCTGGGGGTCAGGGGACGGACCGTGGTCCTCGTGAGGAAGCGATAGGGGGAGCGGCAGGCCACCTGCACGGGAAATACCTTTCCCTCTCCCTCGGGGGATTAAGATCCCCCTACAGGCACGGGAAATACAATTTCCCTCTCCCTCGGGGGATTGAGATCCCCCTTCGGGCCTCGAAATATATAAAAGCGCAACTGACCAATATGTAAAGACTGCGAAGAGATGACGCGAGGGCGAGAGTGACTGTATGACAACGCTCTATGATATCCCGGCAGAGCTCCTCATCCCGAAGGTGGCCGAGCAACTGAAGAAGAGGAAGGAGATCCAGCCACCGGTGTGGGCAGCCTTCGCCAAGGCCGGCGTCCACCAGCAGATGCCGCCCGAGGAACCCGACTGGTGGTTCATCAGGGCCGCATCGGTGCTCCGCAGGCTCTACATCGACGGGCCTGTGGGGGTGCAGCGGATGCGCACCGCGTACGGGGGCAAGAGGGACCGGGGCTCGAGCCCGTTCCAGTTCAGGAAGGGAGGCGGGTCGTCACTCCGGAAGGTCCTCCAGCAGCTCGAGGCCGCGGGTTACGTGGGAAAGGACAAGAACGGGAGGAGCCTCTCGGTTGCCGGGAGATCCTTCCTCGACAGTGTTGCCCACGGCCTCCGGAAGAACGCCGAGGAGCAGGTCGAGGGGCTCTCCAAGTACTGATGTGATGCCTGATGGGTGACGACGAGCTCGCCGAGCTCCGGAGGAGGAAGCTCGAGCAGCTCCAGAGGCAGTCCCTGGACCAGCAGTCCATGGAGGAGCAGCTCCAGAGGCAGAAGCAGGCCCAGGCGCAGATCCACCATGTCCTGCTGCAGATCCTGGAGCCCGAGGCCCGCGAGCGCCTGGCAAACATCAAGCTTACCAAGCCCGAGTTCGCCCGCGCCATCGAGCAGCAGCTCGTCGCGCTCGCCCAGAGCGGGCGCCTGAAGCAGAAGATCACCGATGCCCAGCTGAAGGAGCTCCTCCGGCAGCTTGTTCCCGAGAAGAAGGAGTGGAATATCCGGAGGATGTGACGGGCGGAGGAAAATTCCCCGTCCTGCCTGAAACGGCCCTTGGAGAGAATACAACCCTGGAGAGTGAAGTATGAGCAGAGTCACAAAAGGTCTCAAGATTCGCCTTGCGAAAGCCTGCGAGCAGAACCGCCGCGTACCCGCCTGGGTCACGATGAAGACGAAGCGGGCGGTATCGACCCACCCGAAGCGCCGCACCTGGCGACGGTCCACCCTGAAGGTGTGAGCCATGGTGGAGAAGCTGAAGGAGCAGATCTATATCATCCCCCTCCGCGACGTGCAGCACACGCCGCGGTGGGAGCGAGGGAAGCGGTCGATGAAGGCCATCCGCGACTTCCTTGCCCGGCATATGAAGAGCGAGGAGATCAAGCTCGACCAGAGCATCAACGAGGCGGTCTGGGAGAGGGGGAGCCACAAGCCCCCGTCCCGGATCCGCGTCAGGGCCATGAAGTTCGAGGACGGGCAGGTCCAGGCAGAGCTCGCCGAGGACTGAGATGAGCACCACGATCGCCTTTGACGGCGACCCCCACATCGGTGTCTTTGCCCGGGTCCTCGAGGACCTCGCGATCGTGGCCCCCCAGGCCCCCGAGGCCTTCAGGGCAGCCATAGAGGAGGAGCTGGACACCGAGGTCGTGAACACCACCATCCAGGACTCGGCCATCGTCGGGGCCCTTGCCGCGGGCAACCGGCGGGGGATCGTGGTGAGCGGGCTCGCCTCGAGGGAGGAGGTGGCGCGCATCTCGGAGCACCGGGAAGTGATGCTCCTTGAGAAGGGAATGAACGCGGCAGGGAACATCATCCTTGCAAACGACACGTTTGCAGCAGTCAACCCCGAAATCCCCCTGGAGACAGCAGAGGAGATAGGGGCATTCCTCAGGGTTCCCGTGCTGCGCCTCTCCTTTGCAGGGTACTGGGTCGTGGGGAAGGTGGCGGTGGCCACGAACCGGGGGATCCTCGTCCACCCGCGGGCAAACCCCGTGGAGATCGCCCGGCTCGAGGAGGCAGTGGATATCCCCATCGGCGTGGGGACGGTGAATATGGGGAGCGGGCTCGTAGGGAGCGGCCTCCTTGCGAACAGCAGGGGCTACCTCGCGGGTATCGGGACGAGCGGTTTTGAGCTCGGGAGAATCGAAGAGGTACTGGGATTTCTGGAGTGATCGATATGGAAGCGCAGAATTACCGTGTGGAGGGAACCTTCAGGATCGATGGGGCGTGGAGGCCGTACAAGAAGGTCATCAGCGCCCCGAACGAGGTGCAGGCGAGGGAGAGGATCTACACCCTCATGGGATCGAAACACCGGCTGAAGCGCCGCGATATCCAGGTGGGCAGGGTCGAGCCCTTCGAGGGTGAGTAGATGGCCGAGCCTGAGGCCGATCTCCAGACCCTCCAGTACTACCTGAACGAGTACAGCCAGCAGGCAGAGATCTTCTCCCGGCAGCTGGAGATGATCGAGCAGAAGAGGATCGAGTCCCTCGCGGCCATCGAGACGATGAAGAACCTCGCGGGGGACAGCGACTCCCCGGTCCTCCTCCCCCTGGGCGGGGGGACCATGGTCCGGGCGAAGGTCAGCGATCCGGAGAAGATCCTCGTGAATATCGGTTCGGACGTGGTCATCCAGCGGACGAACGGGGAGGCCATCACCTTCCTCCAGGAGAAGATCGCCGAGATGGAGGCCATGGAGAAGAAGGTGGCGGCGACCATCGAGCAGCTCAGGATGCAGATGGCCGAGATCGCACAGCGGATCGAGATAACTTACGTCCAGCAGCAGAGAACCCAGGGTTAGGGCATGTTCGATGGCCTGAGGGAGAAGCTCCGCTCGGTCCGGGAGGTCTTCGGGACGAGCATCATGGAAGCCTCCATCCCTCCGGCCGGAGATGCCACGCCCGCGAAGGGCGAACCGGGCCTTGCCGAGCGGGTGAAGATCCTCGTCACCGATGGCGAGCTCGTCCTGACCGAGAAGCAGATCCAGGGCCCCCTCCAGGAACTCGAGATGGTCCTCCTGGAGAATGATGTCGCTCTCCCGGTGACCGACGAGATCCTGCGGCGGGTCCAGAAGGAGCTCGTGGGAAAGCACCGGGGCATCGGTGTTGCGCCCGAGTCCGTCATCATCTCGGCGCTCAGGGATGCCATCGTCCAGGTCCTCGGGGAAGGGTTCGATCTCGCCGGCTACATCCGCGATCACCCGAGGCCGGTGAAGATCCTCTTCACGGGCGTGAACGGCACGGGAAAGACCACGACGGTTGCAAAGGTGGGAAGTTACCTGAAGAAGCTCGGTTTCTCCGTGGTCATCGGGTCGGGGGATACCTATCGCGCGGGTGCCCTCGAGCAGATTGCAACGCACGCCGAGAGGCTCGGGATCAAGGTCATCCAGCACAAGGCCGGGGGCGATCCCTCGGCGGTCCTCTTCGATGCTGTGGAGTACGCAGGCGCCCACAAGATGGACGTCGTCCTTGCCGACTCGGCAGGAAGATTCCATAACCGGGTGAACCTCATGAACCAGCTGGAGAAGATGAAGCGGGTGATGCAGCCCGACCTCGTCGTGTACGTGGACGAGGCGGTGGCAGGGAATGACGCGGTAGTCAGGGCCGAGGAGTTCGAGAGGCTCGTCGGGACCGATGCCGTGATCCTCACCAAGGCGGACATGGACATGCGGGGCGGGGCGGCCATCTCCATCGCCCACACGGTGGGAAAGCCCATCATGTTCCTGGGCACCGGGCAGGGGTACGACGACCTCATACCCTTCTCGCCGGACCGGGTGGTGGACGAGCTCCTGGGAGGGGTCGGGTGATGCTTGACAAGCTCTCCACCTCCCTCAAGGATGCGCTGAAGAAACTCGCGGGGAAGGCAGTGGTGGACCGGGCTGCGGTGGAGGAGCTGATCCGGGACCTCCAGCGGGCGCTCATCCAGGCCGACGTGAACGTCCGCCTCGTCCAGGCACTCTCCCAGGCGGTTAAAACGAGATCCCTCGACGAGCAGCCCCCCAAGGGGATGTCGGTCCGGGAGCATGTCCTCAGGATCGTGTACCAGGAGCTCCTCCGGCTCATGGGGTCGAAGGCGGAGGTCGCCCTCGGCCCCCAGAGGATCCTCCTCGCCGGCCTCCAGGGGAGCGGGAAGACGACCACCACGGCGAAGCTCGCCCGCTACTTCCAGAGAAAGGGCCTGAAGGCGGGGGTCATCTGCGCCGATACCTTCCGGCCCGGGGCGTACGACCAGCTCCTCACCCTCTGCGGGAAGGTGAATGTCCCCTGCTACGGCGAGCCTGGCGAGACGGTGGCAGAGAAGATCGTGGAGCGGGGCTTCGCGTCCCTCGCCTCGGCCGAGGTCGTCCTCATCGACACCCAGGGGCGCCATGCCCTCGAGAAGGACCTGATCGAGGAGATCATCCGGCTGAACGGGATCACGAGGGCCGACCACCGCTGGCTCATCATCGACGCCGCCCTCGGCCAGCAGGCGCGGGACCAGGCGCGCCGGTTCCACGAGGCGATCGAGATCGACGGGGTCATCGTGACGAAGATGGACGGGACGGCCAAGGGGGGCGGGGCCCTCTCGGCGGTCTCGGAGACCCAGAGCGGCATCGTCTTCATCGGGAGCGGCGAGACCCTCGACGACCTCGAGCGGTTCGATCCCGACAGCTTCATCTCGAGGCTCCTCGGGATGGGTGACCTGAAGTCCCTCGTGGAGCGGGCGGAGGAGGCGATCACCGCCGAGGAGATGGATGTCTCGGGCATGCTCCGGGGGAAGTTCACCCTGAGGGACATGTACAAGCAGCTCGAGGCCGTGAGCCGCATGGGCCCCCTGAAGCAGATCATGTCAATGCTCCCCCTGGGCGGCGCGGATGTCCCGTCGGAGGCCATCGATGTCACCTCCTCGAAGATGGCCCGCTACCGGGTGATCATGGACTCCATGACCGCAAAGGAGCTGGATGACCCGAACATCATCAGCGGCTCCCGGATCCACCGGATTGCCCGTGGTGCGGGATCCTTGCCGGACGAGGTACGTGAGCTCCTGAAGTACTACCGGCTCATGCAGCGGGCCCTGAAGGGGATGCGGGGCGGCAAGTTCAACCTCCAGCGCCTGATGAAACGCTTCTCCGGGATGTGAGATGCGGACCTTTGCCGTGGTGGGGCATCTCGCGCCCACGGGAGATGGATTCACCCTCGATGACCTCCCGGGTTCCGCAGGGAGGATGGACATCCTCTGCCGGTGCGTGAACGCGGCCCTCTCGGTCTCCCATGGCATACGGAAGGACGCGGAGATCCATCTCATCCTCCTTGGTCCTCCGTCCCCGCCAAAGGATGTTCTCCTGCAGGGGTCCGGGGTGAGATCCATGTCACCGGATGAGCGGAGCACTGCTGCCCTCGTGAGAAAAGCCCTTGCCCTCCCCGTCGGGGAGTCCTTCCGGGAGTCAAGCCCGGGCATCCTCGTGAGGCGCGCGGGGCTCCCCGGCCTCGTCGCTCGCGGGGGTTACGTGGTTCTCTCCGAGGATGGCCGGGATATGCGGACAATCCCGGACCTTTCGGGGGCCTTCCTCCTCTCGGATCACCTGGATTTCACCGCAGACGAGGAGGAGGTCCTCTCAGGGCTCCCCCGTATCTCCGTTGGCCCGAGGGTTCTCCATGCAGACCATGCCATCACAGTCCTCCAGAACGAGCTGGACAGGAGGGAGGCGAAATGGAGCTAGACGAGCAGGTGGGCCGGATCCTCGCCTACGGGGAGATCTGCGACCACTGCCTGGGGCGGTTCTTTGGCAAGAGGTCCCACGGGCTCTCCAACGGGGAGAGGGGGAAGGGGCTCAGAGTCGCCCATGCCATCCAGGCCAATACACCCTACAAGCTACACGAGGGATCCTGCTGGATCTGCCACGACCTCTTCTCCGATACCGGGACATGGGCAGGGCGGGTGGTTGAGGCCCTGTCGGGGATCGAGCACTCCACCTTCCTGATCGGGACGAGGGTGCCCCCCCTCATGGCCGAGAGCGAGGAGGTGGTCTGGTCCGATCTCGGGCTCACCGGGCCCGAGCCCCTCAAGTCCGAAATGAACCGCGAGGTGGGGAAGGCAGTCGCCGCCATCACCGGGAAGGTCGCGGACCTCTCCCATCCCGACGTCGTGGCGATCCTCGATCTCGCAACACGCACCGTCGAGCTCGAGATCACCCCCCTCTTCTTCCGGGGCCGGTACCGGAAGCTCGAGCGCGGGATTCCCCAGACCCGGTGGCCCTGCCGTG
>CAZKEV010000073.1:0-6691 GCA_964551875.1 uncultured Methanomicrobiales archaeon
ATCGAACAGGCAGAGATCCTTGAGATCATCGACCATCACCGCCTCGGTGCCATTTCCACCCTCAAACCGGTGAAGTTCCTGAATGATCCGGTCGGCTCCACCTCAACCATCATCGCGGAAAAATTCCTCCAGGCGGGCATATCTCCTCAGCCTCCGGTCGCGGGAATGCTCCTCTCCGGTATCCTCTCTGACACCCTCAACCTCAAGACGTCAACGACCACCGACCATGACAGGAGTGCGATAACCTACCTCGCGCCCATTGCCGGGGTGGATCCGCACCAGTTCGGCATACAGCTCCTTGAAAGGGGAATGAACCTCGCCGGTGCCGCCATGGAGGACCTTCTCACGAGGGATACCAAACAGTATGAGCTCTTCGGAAAAAGGGTGATCGTCGCCCAGGTCATGGTTCCTCACTCGGATTTTGTGCAGGCTCATGGAGGCGAGATCCGAAATGATCTCAACCGGCTGAGGGTGCAGCGGGGAGTGGACCTCTACCTTGGCATGTTCACCAGCGTGGTGGAGAATGCAAGCGAGCTCTTCGCGGCCGGCGAGGGTACTCTCCTGAGAAGCCTTGAACTCGGGGACCAGCCGGTCCATCTTGAGAACATGATGTCGCGGAAAAAGGATCTTATTCCTTGGTTCGGAGAGAGGTTGCGAACCAGCTGAAGGCGTTTATCACGTATTCTTTTATTTCCTGATCTCATTGAAGATTGCCGCACACCGAAGGTGGGTGGTCAGGAGTCGATGGGAGGGTCTTCTCGTAGGCCAGTTTTCGGTTGAAAGAGGGTGAAGATGATTATTCTTATAAAATAGGCAACCGTTATCGGGAAGCCCGAGGCCGTTAAGGGCAACATCATAAAGGCCCTCGTCATCCTCAAGCTGGGGCAGAAGGCGACTGACAAGCTCAAGCAGGACCTCAAGTACCATGTGAGGATGACCCTCGGGCCCATTGCCCAGCCTGAGGATATCGAGTTCGTGGACAAGCGCCCCAAGACCCGGAGCGGCAAGATCATGCGCCGCGTCCTCAAGGCAAAGGAGCTGGGGATAGACCCAGGCGACATCTCCACCCTTGAGGAGTAACCCATCTTTTTATATACTTTTTTGGGCATTTATATACCATGAAAGGCAGACCCGAGGATTCCCTCAAGATCGAGAATATCGTTGCCTCTGCTAAGGTGAGCGACTTCCTGGACCTCCCCACCCTCGCCGCAAAGATCAAGGATGCCGAGTACAACAAGAAGCGCTTCCCGGGTGTCGTCCTGCGGATGCAGGACCCGAAGATCGCCGCCCTCGTCTTCGGGAGCGGGAAGGTCGTGCTCACCGGTGCAAAGTCCATCGACAGCCTCTCCCGAGGCCTCGAGATCCTGGGGAACCAGCTCCGGGCCCTCTCCATCGATATCCCGGAAGCCCTCACCTACAAGATCCAGAACATCGTCACCTCTGCCGATCTGGGATCCCCCATCAACCTGAACAAGATCGCGGTCGGGTTCAACCTCGAGATGATCGAGTACGAGCCCGAGCAGTTCCCCGGCCTCGTCTACCGGCTCGATGAGCCCAAGGTGGTGGTCCTCCTCTTCGGGTCCGGGAAGCTGATCATCACCGGCGGGAAGAAGCCCGAGGACGCGAAGAAAGCGGTCCAGAAGATCCTCTCTGACCTGACCAACCTCGGCCTCATCTGAATACCCCTCTTTTTTCAGCTGAAGACCCGGCTCGCGCGCGCGCGTCGGTCTTCGCCCCGGTGCCCATGCCCCCCTACCTCCGTTATTTTTCTTTGGAAGTGGTGCACTTTCTTTCCCTCGGAAAGAATGCCGCGTTTCTTTGGAAACAGCGGCCTTTCGTTTGCAAATAGATGGATTTATATATTAATTAATAATATTTTATAGATTAGTTTTAAACAATAGTATTCATCTCCCGAGGAGGATGCGTTTGAGGCCCGAGAAGGTCATGTATTTCACGGAGAAGGAGGAGGAATTCACCGAACTCCTCATGGGGCTCGGTCTGAAGAGGAACGTTGCAAAGGTCCTCGTCTACCTTGCAAACACCAAAGAGTCCACCTCCCGGGACATCGAACGGGGCACGGACCTCCGCCAGCCCGAGGTCTCCATCGCCATGCGCTTCCTCACCGAGTGCAACTGGGTGAAGAGCCGGGAGAGCCGGGCCGAGAGCAAGGGCCGGCCCGTGAAGATCTACGAGCTCGCCCGGCCTATCACCGAGATCATGGACTCCATCGAGAAGGACAAGAAACGCGAGGCCAAGACCCAGCTGGACCTCATCCAGAAGCTCAGGGAATACATCTCATAGGGTGAAGACCCCGCTCCCGTCCGCCTTCCCCACGATCACCACTGTTTTTCCGGCCAGACGGGTGAAGAGCCCGGACGAGATCACGCCAGGGGTGGCGTCGAGAGTGGTCTCAAGCTTTTCCGGGTCCTGTATCGACGGGAAGGTGCAGTCGAGGATAAAGTTTCCGTTGTCGGTGATCACCGGTCCATCCTTGGCTGATCCCTCCCGAAGGACCGGCTTTCCGCCGAGACCTTCTACGCGGCGGAGAACCGGAAGCATCGCGAAAGGCAGGACCTCGACGGGTACAACCCCGCCGAGTTTCTGGACGCATTTCCCCTGGTCGACCACGATCAGGAGGCGTCCTGCGGCATGGGCAACACATTTCTCGCGGGTGAGGGCGCCCCCCCTCCCCTTGATGAGGAGTTTTTCGGAATCGACGAGATCTGCACCATCAATCGCGAATTCCGGGAAGGGATGATCCTGGAGGGTGGTGAGGGGTATCCCGAGAGTGCGGGCGCGGATCTCGGCCTGGTAGGACGTGGGGATGCCCGTAATAGAGAGGCCGCCCTCTATCCGCTCCGCCAGGCGTTCCATGGCAAAGAGGACCGTGGAACCTGTGCCGAGCCCGACCACCGCGCCGTCTTCCACCATGTCGGCCGCAGAGCGACCCGCCGCCTGCTTTCCCGGATGCACCCGTTCCTTCATGAAGAGGATCATCTCGGCCGGGCCTTATGAACAATACGGTCCGGGTCCTGCACGTTCTCCTCCTTTCAGTCCCGCCTGTCACTGCCAGCGCTGGAGAAGAGCCGGCGCATGACGGGATCCGCCTCCCGCGCCGTGCAGTCCAGGGTGATGGGCGTGATGGAGATATTCCCCTTTCTGACCGCATGGACATCGGTCCCCTCCTCGGCATCCTCCACGAGGGGGCCGTTGATCCAGAAGTAGGGCCTTCCCCTCGGATCGAGGCGCTTCTCGACACCGGTATGGAAGAGCTTCCGGGAGAGGCGCGTCACCTCGTAACCGCCGCGGATCGTGGACGGAATGTTCACGTTGATGACATCGGCCTCTTTGGGGAAACCCTGCCGGAGCACCTCAGTCACGATCTCCCTTACAATCTCCTTTGCTTCGGTGAACCTCTTCCCGTACCGCCGGGGATCATCGAACTTCTCGCCCTGGTCCTCCACCTGGAGGGAGAAGGCGATGGCCGGAGTCCCCTGGTTCGCAGCCTCCAGGGCGGCACCTACGGTCCCCGAGGTCATGATGGACTCGAAGGAGAGGTTCTCGCCGATGTTGATCCCGCTGACCACGAGGGTGGGCTCGAGCTGGAGCGCGTAGAGGCCGATGATCACGGCGTCCGTCGGCTTGCCCCCCACCGCTATCCCCCTGACCCCCTGGAGATCCACGTCATGGACCCGGATGGGCTCGAAGATGGAGATGGAGCGGCCCACCGCGCTCTGCTGGGAGGCCGGGGCAACGATGGTCACATCTGCAAAGCTGGAGAGGGCTTCGTAGGCTGCCCAGAGCCCTACCGAGTAGATGCCATCGTCATTCGTGAGGAGAATCCGCTCTCTCATCCAAGATCGTAGTTGGGGGGTCGGGCACAAGAAGGAATCGATCGTCATGGTAAAGGGTGAGAGGTACACAGGTGTACTGGATGAAGGCCCTCCTTGCCGAGTATACCACCTTTCACGAGCCAGCCCTGGCTCCTGAAGGAGCTGCCATGCAGAGGGTTCTCTCGTTGTCCTTCTTGCATCTGGGGTACGAGGTCGTCACCCCTCAAACGGGCGACTTCGATCGGGAGCTCGAACGGCTCGCCCCAGATTGCGATGTGGGCCTGGTCATCGCCCCCGATCATCTCCTCTACGGGTTCACCCGGATCCTCGAGGAACTGACCCATAATATCGGGTGCAGCAGCCTCGTAACCGCCGTCTGCGCCGACAAGGTGAGGTCGGGGGAGATCCTGAGGAGGCACGGTATCCCAGTACCCGATACCGCGGATTCCGGTCCCCGTGTGGTCAAGCCCATACACGGGTGCGGGTCCATGGGTGTCCGGATCACCGAAGATCTCTCCGGCGAAGGGGAATTTGCCCAGCGCTACATAGAGGGCGAGCACCTCTCGGCAAGCCTGGTGGGGTCGATGAACGTAGGGGAGGCGTGCCTGTACTACTCCGGAAAACCCCCCCTTGTCCTTGCCCTCAACCGCCAGATCATCGAGGTGAAGGAGGGGATGTTCCACTACCTGGGCGGGGAGACCCCGGTAGAGCACCCGAGGGGTGAGGAGATTCGGGCTATCGCCCGGAAGACGGTGACCGTTCTCGGCTGCCAGGGATATGCGGGTGTGGATATGGTTATCGGGGACCGCATCTATGTCGTGGATGTGAACCCCAGGATCACCACGAGCATCATCGGCATCGCGGCGGTGATGGAGGAGGAGATTGCAGGGATTCTCGTGGAGGCATCGCAGGGAAGAGGGCCGGATGAGGTCCACCTCCACGGCCGCGTCAGGTTCACGAAGGAGGGGCAGGTGACGAGGCTTTGATCGGTATCGACGTTGGTGGGGCAAACCTGAAGCTCGTGGACGGGAGCCGGGTCACCAACTACTACTGCCCTCTCTGGGAGCGTGCCCCCCTCACCGATCACCTCCGTGCATACCGAAAAGCCCACCCTGACCCGGAAGCGGCGGTGGTGATGAGCGGGGAGCTTGCCGACTGCTTCAGGTCAAAGATGGAGGGGATCCGCTGCATCGTTGGATCAGTGCAGGAGGTGTTCCCTGATGCGATCTTCTACGGAACCGATGGTGCCTTCCACCCGGGTCCTGTTCCCCAGCTTGCCGCGGCCAACTGGCTCGCTGCCGCCGATCATCTCCGCACGCGATACCCCCGGGGCGTGCTCGTGGATATCGGGTCAACCACGACGGATATCCTCCCCCTTCCCGAGTTCGCCCACCTCCTGGGCCTCACCGATCTCGGCAGGCTCCAGCGGGGCTACCTCGTCTATACGGGGCTCCTGCGCACCTCCCTTGCGACCCAACTCTCTTCGGTCAGGGTGAGCGGGGTCGATACCCCGACCTGCCCCGAGCACTTTGCCATCGCGGCAGATGCCCACCTGGTCCTCGGGCATATCACCCCGAGGACCTATACATGCGATACCCCCGACCGGGGTGAAAAGAATGTCGGCGCAGCCCTCCGGAGGCTTGCCCGCGTTGTCTGCGCTGATCTCGACGAGATCGGTCCCGAGGGGGCCATGGAGATCGCGCGGCAGTTCTGGGAGGTCCAGCGCGATCGGATCAGGGCCGCTGCAGACGGGGTAGCGAGAGAATGCTCTGCTGACAGCGTCGTAATCGCGGGGATCGGCTCCTCCCTCTTCGCCCGGGATCTCGGGGGGAGGGACCTCGCGCGGGAGATGGGTGCGGTATCCGATGCGCTCCCTGCCTTTGCGGTGAAGGAGGTGGCCTTACGAGAGGCTGGGCCCTGACCGCAGTTCTCATGGCGGCCTCACTTGCCCTGACCGTGGTGCTCTTCCTTGCGGGGGTACCGGCCTTCTTTCTCGTTCTCGTCATCCCGTTCATCCCGATCCTGGGGCGGAGGCGGTGGGTGCTGCACTGCCCTGTATGCGGGCGGGAGACCGAGGGCACCGAGCACTTCTGCCCCGGTGACGGGAGCCCCCCTCGGCCTCCGGGAGACAAGGTTTGAGAGGTTCAGGAGGGAGATGGGGAGCGGGATCCCGAGGAGATCGGTGGCAGGGACAGCCCTCTGCGCACGTTCGGCATACATCCTGATGGTTCCCCTGTCCACCACAAGGCCGAGGGCAGAGAGGATCCTTTCGGTCCGATGATAGGGATGAACCCGGGAAAGGGCGACCGCGAGATCCACCACGGGGATCCCGAACCGGACGCCTTCGTAAAACGGTTCCCTGGCGTACCAGAAACCCCCGCAGGATCCGCATCTGAAACGGGCGACATCGACATGGAGATCCCTGACCTTCTCATCGACGAGGATCCGGGCGAACCGCTTCTCCTTTCTGTCATGGCGCCTGAGAGAGGAGCCGCATTCCGGGCATGCAGTGAGTTCGGTGAAGGAGACCCCATCCATGGCAAGGAAGGTGGACCGGATGAGGTCCCCGAGCATGGGGGGGATGGCGGGAAGCCTCATCCGCGCCATTCCTCCATGAGTTGAATTGATTCAATTAATTTTTGATAGAATTCACCTGATGACCTTATCATGTACCCTCTCCTCTCCACCACTAATAATCGTTTTTTGGGAATAAAGCATTACCGTTATAACCCCCGGCATTGACCTTTTCGTGTCCGAGGTTTTTGCATGGATGTAAAGTATGTTCCAACCACGTGTCCGTACTGCGGTACCGGATGCGGTTTCAACCTCGTGGTGAAGGACGGGAAGGCCGTGGGGGT
>CAZKEV010000074.1:0-6653 GCA_964551875.1 uncultured Methanomicrobiales archaeon
AAGGCCGCGGTCCAGGCCACCGAGCGGATCGGGCAGAAGATCGTGCGGCTCATGCAGCCGCAAGATTAGGGTCAGACAAGATCGTAGAGGGTCGTCCTCTGCACAAGCCGCCTCCCCAGGTCCTCAGCCATCCTCTCCATCTCTTTGGGGTCCAGGTACTCGGTGTCCCTCGCCCCGGCTCCCCTGGAGATGGACTCCTCGTACATGGTCCCGCCCAGGTCATCGGCCCCGGCGATGAGCCCGAGCTGGGCGAGCTTCTTCCCGAGCTTCACCCATGACGACTGGATGTGGGGGATGTTGTCAAGGAAGAGGCGTGAGACGGCAATCATGAGGATATCCTCCCTCCCTGTTGCCCCGGCCCTCGCGAGGCCCTTCCTGTAGAGGGGGGTCTGCATGTGGATGAAGGAGAGGGGCACGAACTCCGTGAACCCCCTGGTATCATCCTGGATGGAGCGCAGGATGGCGAGGTGCCGGACCCTGTCGGCGGTGCTCTCACAGTGGCCGTACATGATGGTCGCCGTGGTGGGGATACCCAATCCATGGACCTCACGGATGATCCGTTCCCAGGTGGCCGAGTCTACCTTCCCGGGACAGATCACAGAGCGGACGCGGTCCACCAGGATCTCGGCCGCGGTCCCGCACATGGAACCGAGCCCTGCATCCTTCAGTCGCCCCGCCATCTCGGCTGTGGAGATGCCGCTCCTCCCCGCCCCGTAGGCCACCTCCATCGGGTTCGAGGCATGGAGGTGGATGCCGGGGGCCGCTTCCCTTATCCAGGTGAGGATATCGACGTAAGAATCTGCGGTGAAGTCCGGGTGGAGGCCGCTCACCGTGCAGATCTCAGTGACGTTGCGTTCGCGGGCCCGGGCAGCCTTCCCCTGGACAACAGCCTTGTCGAAGAAGTAGGCATCGGGATCCCCCCGTTTCCGGGAGAACCCGCAGAACCCGCAGGCGTTCACGCAGATGTTGGTGACGTTGATGTTCTGGTTCCGGACATAGGTAACGGCCTGCCCGACCCGTTCTTCCCGCACCCGGTCAGCACACCCTGCTATCGCCCAGACGTCACGTCCGGTCGCGCCCATGAGGCTCTCTGCCTCTCCCCCGGTGAGCCGGTGGCCGGCTGCCACGTCCCTGAGGAGGGCCCGGATCGCGGCCAGGCCTCTCACCTCCTCCCTTTCTTCTTCTCCTTCTTCTCCTCCCCCTCGCTCCGGGAGACGTAGACCTCATGGATGATGAGGAGGATGATGACCACGGCAGCAAACTCGGGGTAGTGGAGGGTCGGGTAGCCGAGGAGCGGGACCGAGAAAAGCGCCTTCCCCACAATCCACTCGCCCTTCACCGGCTGGATGGGGCCGATCCCGTTGATGGAGGACTGCTGGTCAGGGCCTAGGTTGTTGTCACCCCGGGTTAGGTAACCTGCATGAAGGTTCTGGAACTTTGGAAAAGAAGGGTTTGAGGTGAACCACTCGGCCTCATGAAAAGCCATGGCCCGGTGGATGATGGGATGGATATTTACGGCGCCGTTCGGCTTGTAGATGACGACATCCCCATATTTCCCGAACTTCATATAACCGGTGTTCCCGCCGGCCTCATAGGTCTGGAGCGGCCCGAACCGGTCCTTTTGCACGACAAAGACCAGGTCGTTCACATGCATGTTGGGAAGCATGCTCTCGGATTCCACGGCCACCACCGCAGGCCATGTCCCGCAGACCAGGAAGAGGAGGAGAGCTATCCCTCCCACCACCGCCACGACACAGAGGATCTCCCGTGCAAATGCGATGATGGGATGATCACTCTCCCGGAGGCCTTTCATGGCCCCCTTCACCTGCCCGATGATCGTCTCTCCCGCCATAAGGTTGCCGTACAGGTGGTACGCGGCATTTCTACATATACTTTGTAGATTGAAATAAATCATCAGGCGGGCTCCTTTTTCCAGAATACGTTCACATATCATTCCCTTCACCCCCCTCCCCGTAAGAGAAGTGAGATGAACCCCAAGGGGCATATGGTACGATGGATGCTCGGGGACGGAGAGATCGTGCGACGGTTCCTGGAGGCGAAGCTCCAGGTGCATCCCGATGTAGTCTCCTACGTCCGGGAGAAGAACGACCCCGCGCTCCTGGAGAGGATCATCTCCCGGGTACCGCACGGCACCCTGGTGGTGTCCGCATCGCACATTCCCGACCTCTCCCCCGAGAAGGATGGCGAACGGTTCCTCCCGGAGCCTGATCTCGAGATCATCGCCGGGAAACCCGGGGACTCGCCCGAGAAGAACCGGTTCGAGGACTTCTTCCCCTACTTCAGGGACAGGTATACCCGGCTCGCCGAGATCCTGCGTTCACGGGTGAACCCTGTCCCCATCGAGGCCCTCACGAGGAGCACCCGCTACCGGCAGGAGGAGTGCATGGTCATCGGCATGGTCCTCGACGTGCGAACGACGGCGAACGGCCACCGGCTCGTGGACCTGGAGGACCCGACGGGGCAGATACCGGTCCTCTTCAACCGCGACCGGCCCGGCTTCCCCGATGCCGAGAGGCTCCTCCCTGACGAGGTCATCGGGGCAAGGGGGCGCCTCTCTCAGGACGGGAGGCTCCTCTTCGCAGAGCAGCTCGTGCGCCCCGATGTCCCCCTCACCCATGCCCCCTTCACGAGCAACCGGCCAGGGAAGGCCGTCCTCATCTCGGATATCCATGCCGGGTCATCGACCTTCCTGGAAGAAGCCTGGGAAAGGTTCGTCGGGTGGCTTCCTTCCTCGGGGGCATCTTACCTCCTGGTCTGCGGCGACCTGGTTGACGGGATCGGGGTGTACCCGAACCAGGAGGAGGAGCTCACGATCCGGGATATCTACGAGCAGTACGCGAGGCTCGGGGAGCTCATGGCCGAGATCCCGAAGGAGATCGCTGTCGTGATCTCGCCCGGGAACCACGACGTGGTGAGGCCATCCGAACCCCAGGTGGCCATCCCCGCAGAGTTCAGGAAGGGGTTCTCCGAGAACTGCCACTTCGTGGAGAACCCGGCCCTCCTCTCCCTCCAGGGGGTCCGGGTACTCATGTACCACGGGCGGTCTATCGACGATATGATCGGCCTGATCCCCCGTGCCTCCTACTCCCGGCCCGAGGAGATGATGGTCGAGATGCTCGAGCGCAGGCACCTGGCACCGGTGTACGGAAGGAGGACCCCCCTATCCCCCGAGCCGAAGGACCGGCTGGTCATCGATCCGGTCCCCGAGATCCTGCACACGGGCCATGTCCACACGAGCGGGATCACCCGGCACCGTGGGGTACTCGGGGTGAACGCGGGCTGCTGGCAGTCCCAGACGAAGTTCCAGAAGCAGGTGAACATTACCCCAACACCTGGGAGGGCCGTGATAGTGGACCTCCAGACCCTGGAGCCGAAGGTGATGGAGTTCGGGTATAAACCCCAAACGGCCTGAAATAAAAGATACGGGATCACCATCAGACCATGGCAACAAACATCCTGCTTGGCATCGGCAACCCGCTGAACGGGGACGATGGTGCTGGCATCTATGTGGCCGGGCAGTTCAGAAAAGAAGGCTGGATCCCGCTCGCCTGCGGAACCGCACCGGAGAATTTCACCGGGATCATACGGAAAACCCGGCCTGACTGCCTGGTGCTTGTTGACGCGGCTGCCATGGGGCTTTCCCCGGGAGAATTCCGGATCATCCCTCGGCACAAAATAGCGGACGTCAGCATCGGAACCCACCAGCTCCCCCTGTCCCTGCTCATCGACTTCCTCTCGGATGCAGCCGGGCGGATCGTGCTGATCGGCATCCAGCCGGACCGGGTCGTTGCAGGGGAAGAGATCTCGCCACGGGTCAGGGAAGGGGCAGAACGGCTGGTGCAGGTGCTTTCATCTGGAGAACTTGATCGTATTCCTGTCCTTGAATGAAAATAACCGGCGGTACAGTGCAACAGAATGCGTACTGCCGGCTGGAATGTTTTGATTTGTACCAGGGAACCGATCCAGCGGACGAAAAAAATAGTGCGGGATCGTGAGATTAACTGACGTAGTTTCGTAATTTCTGGATTAGTTGGAGCTGGACGTTTGCCTGCGAGGAACACGAGTACCTTGGCAACGTTTCTTTTGATCCCTATCCCGAAGAGCAGGTTTACCAACTCCTCCTCTTTTTTTGCAAGGTACGTCTCATTTTCCTGTCCCATACAACACCTCCGGATGTTGTTCAACACGCATCTTTTCAATGTGGTGGATAGTAACCCGGACAACCTTTTGGACAGCGAACCTTTACTCCATTTGGTTGCTCGGGAGGTCCTGGTTTTCTCTCCTTTGCACCTTGATTCAAAAAACATTGCAGTGATCGGCATGTTCCTCCACAATCCGCCCAGCTTATACATGTTCAGTTCATGCGTTCTGAAATAGACTGTGCCTATTGTCAGGAACAACAATGCTTTGAACAGTGCATGGTTGACGATATGGTACAGACCACAGCAAATCCCATTGCCCCTTCGGAGCCAAGATAGGCTGCACATCCAATACCCAGCCAATATATCCCATCTGGCTGACACTTTGATATGCCAGCATTCGTTTCGAGCTTTCCTGTACCAACGCCAGGCACACGCCGGCGAACATCGTGATGATGCCGATCTATATGACTCCGTATCCGATGACCTGAGTAGTACTCCAGAGCGCTGGAACCTGCTCAGTCGCATATATCACCACCGCCTTCGCAGGTGTGAAAATCATGCCAACCGTCCTGAGTATACCATATGCGCCCGCCTTGATCATCAGACCTGAAAGCAATGCACTTGCAGGACAGGGAGCCACAGGATGCGTGACAAAGCAACGATAAAAGTATCGGATTACAGTTATCGTCAAAAATAGAGAATGAATTATCAATAAAATATGGAAAATAAATACCAGTCATTAAAAATCGAGAACATTGTATATGTCGGAAGACTAGCTGAGTCTTTGGATATTGAATACATTGCCGACAAACTGGACGGCTGTGTTCTTGACAAGAAAAAGTTTCCCGGCGCTGTTTATCACATGAAAAAGCCGAAAATCACGGTATTGCTCTTTTCTTCGGGGAAAGCTGTGCTTACAGGCATCACCTGCATGGATGATTTTCAAAAAGGGCTTGATGACCTCATCAGACAGGTTAATGATCTGGGCGTCAGGACATCCGCAGCGCCTGACGTGTCCATCAAAAATATGGTCTGCTCGTATGACACCGGGTTATTCATTAACCTCAGTAAACTGATTGCCACGTTCAATTATGAAAAAATTGAGTATGAGCCCGAACAGTTCCCCGGGCTCGTTTACCGGATCCCAGATCCAAAAATCGTGGCCTTAATTTTTTCTTCCGGAAAGTTGATTCTCACCGGTGGAAAGAACATAGACGATGTAAAATCTGCAATTGACCATGTGATGAAAAAACTTGATTATCTGCATTAGTCTGATCTAATCATTGTCGAAATGAATAATCATGAGTGGTAGAAATACACGCATGGTTGGTATAACCCGATAAAAAAGCATGGTGGATTATCTGTCACCTGCCTGCATTGCCACGGTTCCGGAACCAGAGGGGAAGCAGGGTGAGCGATACTCCCTCCTTTCACAAAGTCTCTGAATTTTCCAAGCTGCAGCCAATCAGGTCTATAATCTCAAGCAATTTTTCTTTAATTTTTGATTTGCAGGCGAAATAGCATGGACCGGGAAATAGTGGGTTTATCGTGACTTCAGTTGAACCTCTAATTTTGATGGGTTGTTCTAAACTTACTTCGCGGTATGTTTCAGACCACCCTTATGTATGATAAACATTCCATCCGAGTGATATGAAAAAATGATCAAGATAATCCTGACGCAATTTTGTTTCATTGTAGGATTCTCGTGAACTCGTACAATTTTACTATTGTTTCGGGTACGACCATGAGGATGGGATACGCTCATATAAAGAAAAACCATTTGAAGAAGTCCCGTTTCGTATCGTCATAGAGAAAATTGTGCGAAGTCCCGTGATCTTATCAGAACCTTTTTTTCAGGAACCGATCCAGTGGATAAAAAATGCCAAAGGAGAGGAATGTCTCCTGTTACTCAACAATCTGGCTCTCCGCGTACCTGTCCTCGCATGCAAGCAGGAACTCCGGGGTCATAGAGAGACCCCCCTTGGGGCAAATATCAGTGCACTGGGAACAGAAGATGCACTGGGTGACATAGATGCGGATGCGCTTTGTTTCCGGGAGAAATTCGATGGCATTGGAAGGACAGATCTTTAAGCAGAGCTGGCAGCCGATGCAACCCTCGCGGTCGTAGGCAATTTTCCCCCGGTAATTCGGTGGCACCGGCACGGGGGGGTTGATAGCCACCTCACCTTTTGCAACCCTGGCAAGGAACTCTGTGACCGAGGCCGGGAGGTAGCGGGCCGGAAAGATGTTGGTAGCCGGTTTTTTGAAAAGCTGCGCAAGCAGTTCCGGCATCATGGGAAGGCGGATCATGGTTACACCACCCCCAGCAAATGATCAGCCATAACCAGCAACAGGCCGGCAATGCCGATGAGGCTGAGATACATCCAGTACACCGAGACCACCTGGTTGATGCGGAACCGGGCCATGGAAACCCTGATCAGGCTTACCGCTACAAAAGCTACCAGCACCACCAAGACGAGGTAGAACAGC
>CAZKEV010000075.1:0-6641 GCA_964551875.1 uncultured Methanomicrobiales archaeon
CTCATCCAGCTCTACACCCAGCGCTCCATGGAGGTTACCGTGGAGGCGGGGGTGGTTACCATCCTCCTCCCGCCGGCGATCATGTACGACCGGCGCTGGCTCCTCTGGCGGAGCCGGGTTGTCCAGGAGATCTTCGAATTCTACCCCGAGATCGAGGAGATTGTCATGAGGGAGAGCTTCAAGCGGCCGGCAAAGGCAGAGGGGAGCGGGGAGTAAGGCCCCACCTTCTTCTCCTGTCTCATTTACGCGGAACGCATCATAACTCTTTTATCAGCAACACCAATATCCTCATAACATCCCAGGGCTGCCCGAATCGGGAAAGGGGCGGTGATGCCCGGGAGGATGACCATGCCAGAGGGAGCAGATATGCCGGAACCGGAGAAGCCCCCATTCGGGGATGTCCTTCTTGAGGCCCTGAAGGGGATCAGGAGCGAGATACTCCTCTACGGGATCGCGGTCATCATCATCATCGTCGGTTCGGCACAGTTCGGTATAGATGTACTGCGGGAGCTGAAGTACCCGCTCCTTGTCTTTGCCACCTTTGTTCTCGTCGTGTACTTTATCCTCAGTCTGATTGGAGCCAGGAAAAGGGTGATCAGCAGGAAGGCAGAAGAGAGGCGAACCCCGTAACCTCCCGGATTCCGATGCTCTCCTCTCAGGGAGAGATCCCTTATTATTATCCGGCCCCCCGTACTCTCAAGGGAATATGCCTGCCCCCAGGTACTTCAACGAAGCCATCGAGACCGCTGACCGTGGCGCCCTCAACGCGGTCATCGACGAACGGGTGCACTACACGGTCGGGTACGCCTACGAGCACTCCCCGTTCTACCGTTCATGGTTCGTGAAGCAGGGTATCGATCCCGCATCGGTGAAGACCCATGAGGACCTCCTCTCTCTGCCCGTCATCTCGGGAAAGACCATCCGCGCAAACCAGCCGCCGGAGACAGGGGACTTCCTCTTCCGGAGCGTGGACTGGAGGGACGTCTTCACCGTCCATGAGACGAGCGGGACGAGCGGCACCCCGAAGGCCTTCTTCCTGACATGGGAGGACTGGGAACGGTATGCAGAGAAGTACGCCCGGTCCTTTGTATCCCAGGGGTTCGGGCCCGGGGACAGAGTGGTGATCTGCGCATCCTATGGCATGAACGTGGGGGCGAACACCATGACCCTCGCCGCCCACGGGATCGGGATGACCATCATTCCGGAGGGGACATGCAACTTCCCTGTCCATGTCATCCGGAGGTTCCGCCCGACCGGGATAGTGGGGTCTGTCTTCAAGCTCCTTAACCTAGCCCGCCGGCTGAAGGCCGAGGGTATCCCCCCTTCAGAGTCCGGCGTAGCGAGGCTCGTGGCAGGAGGGGAGTCCTTTGCTCCGGAATCACGGGAGTATGTCGCAGAGATCTGGGGTTGCCCGGTACACAACACGTACGGGTCCACCGAGGGGTCCATGTGCGGGGAATGTGACCGCCACACCGGCCTGCACGTGCCCGAAGACCTCGTCCATATGGACATCTATGACCCGGGAATGAAGGCTTTTGTTCCGGATGGGGAGTGCGGCCGGATCGTGCTCTCCACCCTCATCGGCAAGGGGGAGCGCTGCGGTACGCTCCTCATCAACTATGATACCGAAGACACATCGGCGGTTATATCGAGGGAGAGGTGCGCCTGCGGGCGGACACACCTGCGGATCATGAACCCCACGAGGGATGCGGAGACCTTCCAGGCTGGGGGAGCATACTTCAACCGGATTGACGTGGAACGGGGTGTCTTCCAGCGGGAGAATATGGAGTACCTGACCGGCGACTACGAGGCGCTCCTGCACAACGGGGACCGTGAGGGCTCAACAGAGATGCAGGTCACGCTGGAATGCATGGACCCGGATCGCACCGACCGGGAAGGGATATCCAGCCGGTTCATCGAAGGTTTCCTGGGCAGGAATCCCTACCTCAGGGCTGCCCACGATGGAGGGCTCCTCACCTTCTCTTTCACCTTTGCCTGCCTGGGATCCCTGGAGCACCAGAAGATGAAGGGCAGGCCGAGACGGGTGGCGGACCGCAGGTCCTGAACCGGCCGAAAAGGCTGATTGTTCAGATACCCCTTCCTGGGGAAAAAACGGGTGGATCAGCTCCCGGGTCCGGCCCCCGGCTCCCTGCAGATCGCTTTCCTTATGACATCCTCCTCGGGCCTGAAGTACATGTCATCATGGCCGGTCCACCGGCCGCAGCCCCGGAAGACCGCTGCCGGTATCCCCTGGTGGCTCTCCCCCATGACGAAGTTGGCAAAGCCCGCTATCTCGTCCACAACTGCCTCCTCGGTGATGAGGAGGACGTGCCCGAAAAGGTCGGTATCGTTCCGGTAGTCCCGGATGGCAGGGAATCCGCTCCACCCGATAGCATTTCCCGTCTGGCCCCTGCGGAAGGCCCTCCCGCAGGTGTCCGTGATGATGACCCCTACCTCCTTCCCCGAGAGGGCATGGAGCCGTTCCCGCACTTCTGCTGCTGCTCCCATGGGATCGGGGGGGAGGAGGATGACCGACCCGTCCTCGATGTTGGACCGGTCCACCCCCGATCTTACCCCGATATGGCCGAAGGGAAGCTCCGAGAGGATGAAGGGGTGCTCCAGGAGAACCTCCTTTGCCTCGTCAAGGACTGACTGGACGAACCGCGGGTCTTCCCGGTCCCTCCGGGCGATCCGCTCCGCCCTCTCCGACGGGACGATCCCGGAGAGGTCCCGCGTATACCCCTTTGCCTTGGAGTATATCGTTGAGGCGAGGACGAGGATATCCCCGTCCTGGAATGCGACACGGTCGCAGACGAGGGCCGGGATATCGTCCCCCTTCCTGATCAGGGGGAGCCCCTGGACAGGGATCACCTGGATGGTCATGGATGGAGGTTTCCCGTCCACGGAAATAAAGGGGACGGTGTTTGCCGGGGAATTCGATCTCCGGATCTCCAAAAAGGGTATGGGGTCATTTTCAGCCACCGACTGCCCGGGCTTCAATGAAATGTACGATGACTATCCGGGGTGCGAGGACGCTCATGGGGGCATCGCCTTTGGTTCGTTCCCGCCTTTGCGGCGCCCCCCCCCTTTTTGGGATACGTCGGTATTGAGAAGACACCCCCCAGTCATCCCCTGCCAGGTGGCAGAACTGAACAATTTCCGTCGTAAACCAGTACCCTCAGTAGTTCTCGCACCAGACCTCGAAGTAGCTCCGCGCATGGGCGCAGACGGGGCATTTCTGGGGTGCTTCGCCGGCCCCGTGCACATACCCGCAGTTCCTGCATTTCCACTGTATCGGGACATCCTTCACAAAGACCTTCCCCTGCTCGAGGTTCGCGAGCAGTTTCAGGTAACGCCTCTCATGGGAGGCCTCGACCTTCGCAATCTGCCGGAACGTATTGGCCACATCGGGGAATCCCTCCTTCACCGCGACCTGGCTGAAGCCGGGGTAGAGGGTTCCCCATTCGAATTTCTCCCCTTCGGCGGCAGCTTTCAGGTTGGCAGCCGTTGTTCCCGTGATCCCGGCCGGGTAAGACGCCGTGATCTCCACGAGCCCGCCCTTCAGGTGGTTGAAGAAGAGCTGGGCATGCTCCCTCTCATTGTCCGAGGTCTCCTGGAATATCCCCGAGATCTGCTCATACCCCTCCTTCCTTGCGACGCTCGCGAAGAAGCTGTACCTTGTCCTTGCCTGGGACTCGCCGGCAAAGGCGGCGAGCAGGTTTTTTTCTGTCTTACTGCCCTTTAAGTCCATTCATTACCGACCTCCTCACATTGGTTCACTCTGATAAGGAATTCATGAGCGATTGACACAGTGATGGAATGATAGGGTCTCGGCCCGGGATATGAATAAATTTTTCATTTCTCAACCATGGATAGATCGCTGGGCATCATCGGCTCGGCCCTGTTCCCCGCGTGAAGGATTCATATGGATGCAGGGTAACAGGAGATGGAATATACCCGCGACCGTTTGAGAGAGATGATCCTCCATGTTGTACAGGAAGATGAAAAAGGCTGATCCGGAGCTCTCCATCCTCGGCTTCGGGGCAATGCGCCTCCCGGTCCTTCCCGACGGCCATGTCGATGAACCGGAGGCGACCCGGATGATCCGGTATGCGATCCATCACGGGGTCAACTATGTCGACACCGCCTATCCCTATCACAACGGGGAGAGCGAGCTGGTTGTCGGGAAAGCCCTCGCAGGCGGGTACCGCGAACGGGTGAACCTTGCGACCAAGCTCCCTAGCTGGCTGATCAAGTCCCGCGGTGACATGGAGCGGTACCTGGATGAGCAGCTGAAGAAGCTCCAGACCGACCGGATTGATTTCTACCTCGTCCATGGCCTGATCCAGCCCTTCTGGGAGAGCCTCTCATCCCTGGGGGTCCTGGAGTTCCTCGACGATGCGATCGCTGACGGCAGGATCCGGTACGCCGGTTTCTCGTTCCATGACACCACCAGGCTCTTCAAAGAGATCGTGAAGGCCTATGACTGGACATTCACCCAGATCCAGTACAACTTCATGGACGAGGATTACCAAGCGGGGACGAAGGGGCTCCGGTATGCGGCAAAGAAGGGGCTCGGGATCGTGGTCATGGAGCCGATCCGCGGCGGCCTCCTCGCACGGGATGTTCCCGGCATCACGGAGATCTGGAAGAAGGCACCCGTCCAACGAACCCCGGCGGAGTGGGCACTCCGCTGGGTCTGGAACCATCCCGAAGTAACCGTCGTCCTCTCGGGCATGTCGGCCTTCGAGCAGGTCACCCAGAATATCGCATATGCGGAGAATGGGCTGCCCGACTCGCTGGACCGGAAGGAACTTGCGGTGTATAATAAGGTCAGAAAGGAGTTCAGGAAGCGGATAGCCATCCCGTGCACCGGCTGCAAATACTGCTCTCCCTGCCCTCACGGGGTGAGCATCCCCGAGTGCTTCGAGCTCTATAACCAGGCGCACATGTATAACGCGAAGGAGTCGGTACAGCAGATCTATACCATGTTCCTCGGGGGAGTCTTCGACGGGGTCCCCACGTTTGCGTCCTGCTGCCAGGATTGCGGCGAGTGCGAGGAGAAGTGCCCCCAGGGGCTCCCGATCCGGGAGAATCTCAGGAAGGTCGCAGAGTTCTATGGGAGATGATCAGGGCACCCCTTCTCGCATACCCCAAGGAACGGGAGACATGTTCCAGCAATCCCCACGGTTTCCCTCTTTGGCCTCGCCCGAATGTACCAATATCCATTTTTCGAAAGAAGCATGTGAGGATGGGGATACGTGGGCACAAGATTGATTGCATCTCAGGAAAGAATATTCATTTGGGGAATTGGGCCATATGGAACAGGTTATTCCAGATCTATATATCGGGGATCTCGACGATAACGAACTCATCCGGGGGAGAGGAGACTGGGCGGTCATCCATGCAGAGAAGGATATGCACAGGCACTATGTGGATGCCCATAAGCTTGCCTTCCACGATAGTATCCTCACACCAGACGGGAATGAACTGTACCTCGCCTTCGAGGATGCCATGAAGATGGACCAGGTGAACACCCGGTGCATCGGTCCTGCCCTCGAATTCACCCATAAGCACCTGACCAGAGGCCGGAAGGTCCTGATCCACTGCATCGCCGGGGTCTCCCGCTCCCCGACCATCGCCATGCTCTATCTCCTGAAATATACCGATGTCCTGCCAAAGACGAATATCTTTGACGCAATCTTCTCTTTCTCCGAGCTTTATCCCCTCTACAACCCGAATGACGGGCTCTTTGCCTATGCAGCGAAGTTTCTTGAGGAGATCAAGGAACCGGTTACATCTATATAAAAAATAATTTCTTCAAACTGAAAAGAAGGAAGGTGGACTTACCCGCCTGCTACCCTACCGGGCCGGAACCATACAGTACCTGTCAGGCTTAAGAATACTTACTTCCATACCCGGCTGGAGACGAAAATTTTCAAAAAATACTGAAAAGTAGGTTGAGGTAACCATCGCCCTTGACAGGTCAATCCTGTACTCTCCTCGACTCCTTCTGTACCGGGATCATTCAGCGAGTTTCCTTGCCTCTTCCACCGGAATTGCGACAAGGGTCTCGGACGAGACGTTATCACCCATTCTTATTGAGTGTTTCATGGCCACCTTCTCGTTGGGGGCCTCGAAGATCCCGACGGCATCGTACCTGCCCAGGGTCCAGTAGATCCCATGGTTCTTGACCCCTTCCTTGGCCCCCATCTCCAGCATCTTCATGTTCTGGGCAACGACTTCCTTGGTTGGTTTCTTCTTAAATTTAGCGAGTACTACGAAGTACACTCCTTCACCTCCGCCCTCTCGGGCAATGCTGCATTGGGTGGGGAGTGATATCAACGTTCTCCTGGCAGAAACAAGGGGAAATCACCCATTCCCGGCGCTGCGGCCGGCCGTGCAGAACAGCCTGTGGGCGCAAGCTGCCCCTCTCCAGCTTCGCGGACCGGACGGATAGGGGATCCAAATCAGGAGTGCGCGGCACTTCGGGGGATCACACGCGGTATTAAGGCGAAACTCTGGATCCATGCCCGCCCGATGGCGCGTAAACCCACCCTTGCTGGCGGTCCGGACAATGATCCGTTCATTTCTTTGATATCGACGAGAGCCAGGCACGGGATCCTTCGGCCCGAGTGCGG
>CAZKEV010000076.1:0-6496 GCA_964551875.1 uncultured Methanomicrobiales archaeon
ATTCCTCCAGGGCCTTGTGGTAGAGTGAGGCGATCTTCCAGGAGAGGGACTGCTTCCCCTCGCCTGTGATGTTCATGACCCGGGTGAAGGTCCTGGCCGCTTTCCCGTACCGTCCCTGAAGGTGGTAGAGGACCCCCAGCTCCTTCAGGAGGTCCACGCTCTCGGGGTAGATTTCCAGGCCTTGGGCGAGGATGTTCTCTGCATCATGATACCTCCCATTCTCAAGAAGGAGCGATACCCTCTCGTAGATGGCCTCCCTGGTGGTTGAGTCCCGGGAAATCGCGGCTGCAGGGTCCGGGGCTGCCTCCGGAGGATCATGTCCGGTAGCAGGGCCAGGCCCCTGGCCGATCCCGTCTCCCAGGTACTGAGGGGACTTCCGAGGGGCGCTGGACAGGCCGGGGATATTTTCCTCACCTGTGTGAAGTTCGGGATCCTTCTGGGTCATGACAGCGCAGGGCGACCCCCACCCGTCCCGGGGGAGGGGATCCTAAGGGGATGATATCAGTACCATGCTGCCATGGGATGAAGAAGATTTCATTCTGTCTTTCGGGCGTCGTGGCCGGCAGGATGCCTTCACGGCAATGGATTTATCACATGGGATGGAGATGTTCCGGGATGAGCCCGCCCCTCCCTCCCGGGATGGGCTGTTCACACGCGGAGGATTGGTCCATGGCCGAGGAGAAGGGAGAGACCGGAGCAAAGGAGAAGACCGAGCTGAAGATATCAGGGATGACGTGCGCCACCTGCGCGGTGACCATCGAGAAGTCGCTCCAGGGAGTAGAGGGGGTCCGGAAGGCGGACGTGAACCTCGGCCTCGAGCGGGTGGTGGTGGAGTACGACCCGAAGAAGGCAAAGATTGCCGATCTCCAGAAGGCGGTCACGGACGCGGGATACGAGGTCGTTCCCGAGCGGGTGATCATCCGCATCGGGGGGATGACCTGCGCCACATGCGTTGAGACGAACGAGGCTGCCCTGCGGGCGCTTCCCGGGGTCATCGGGGCCACAGTGAACCTGGGGGCTGAGAAGGCCTATGTGACTTACATCCCGTCCCTCGTGACCGTTGCCGACATGCGGCGCGCCATCGAGGAGGTCGGCTACCAGTACCTCGGGGTGGAAGGGGAGGAGACCGGGGACCTGGAACGCATGGCGAGAGCAAGGGATCTCAGGGCGAAGTGGAACAGGGCGGTCACCGGGCTCGCCCTCGGGCTGGCCCTGATGGCGATCATGTTCTTCGAGATCCCCCTGCCCCTCCCGATGGGGATCTTCATGTTCCTCGTCGCGACGCCAGCCTTTGCGTATCTCGCGTACCCCATCTTCCTCGCTGCCTACCGCGCCCTCAAAAACCGGGTCCTGAACATGGACGTGATGTACTCCATGGGGATCGGCGTGGCCTACGGCGCGAGCGTGCTCGGGACATTCGGGATCGTCCTCACATCCGAGTTCATGTTCTACGAGACAGCCCTCATGCTCGCCGGCTTCCTCATGCTCGGCCGGTACCTGGAGGCGCGGGCAAAGGGGAGGACGGGCGACGCCATACGGAAGCTCGTGAACCTCGCCCCGAGGATGGCAACCGTGATCCGTTCGGGGGCCGAAGTCGAGATCAGGGCAGCGGACGTCATGCCCGGCGACCTGGTCGTGGTAAAGCCCGGGGAACGGATCCCGGTGGACGGTGAGGTTGCGGAGGGGGAGAGCTACGTGGACGAGTCCATGATCACGGGTGAACCAATCCCGGTCCTGAAGAAGGCAGGGGTTCCTGTCGTGGGGGGGACGCTCAACACGAACAGCGTCATCCGCTTCAGGGCAACTCGGGTCGGGAAGGAGACCGTGCTCGCCCAGATCATCCGGCTCGTGGAGGATGCCCAGGGCTCCAAGCCGCCGGTCCAGCGGATCGCGGACCGTGCGGTCACCTACTTCATCCCCGCCGTGCTCTCCATCGCCGGCCTCTCGTTCGCGTTCTGGTACTTCTTTGCAGGGCAGCCCCTCCTCTTTGCCCTCACGACCCTCATCTCGGTCCTCGTCATCGCCTGCCCCTGCGCGCTGGGCCTTGCAACCCCCACGGCCGTCACCGTGGGGATCGGGCGGGGCGCGGAGCTCGGGGTGCTCATCAAGCGCGGGGAGGCCCTGGAGATACCCGAGCGGATCACCGCCGTGGTCTTTGACAAGACAGGGACGCTCACCGTGGGGAAGCCGTCGGTGACCGACCTCGTACCCGCAGGGGTCCCGGAGGCGACCCTCCTCACGCTCGCGGCGAGCGTTGAGAAGAACTCCCAGCACCCCCTCGCAAATGCCATCGTGAGGGAGGCGGAGAGACGCGCCCTTTCACTCCAGGAGGCCGTCTCATTTGACACGATCGGGGGGAAGGGGGTCGTGGCGAAGGTGCTCGGCGAAGAGGTCCTCATCGGGAACCGCGCCCTCATGAAGGAGAGAGGGGTCCCCCTCCCCATGGAGATCGAGGAGAAAGTGGCCATCCTTGAGGGGGAGGGGAAGACGGTGATGATCGTCTCGGCCGGGGGCCAGCTGGCCGGGCTCATCGCGGTCGCCGATACCCTGAAGGGTTCGGCAGGAGAGACGGTCCGCCGGCTCAGGGCCATGAACCTCAAGGTCCTCATGATCACCGGCGACAATGCGCGGACGGCCGGATCCATCGCCAGGCAGATCGGCATCGAAAGGGTGGTCGCAGAGGTCCTTCCCGCCGAGAAGGTGAGCGAGGTGAAGAAGCTCCAGGCAGAAGGGGAGGTGATCGCCTTTGTCGGCGACGGGATCAACGATGCCCCTGCCCTTGCCCAGGCCGATCTGGGGGTCGCCATCGGGAGCGGAACGGACGTAGCCATCGAGAGCGGGGATATCGTCCTTGTCAGGGACAACCTCATCGATGTGGTTGCAGCGATCGAGCTCTCCCGGAAGGTCATGTCCCGGATCAAGGAGAACCTCTTCTGGGCCTTTGCCTACAACACGGCCCTCATACCGGTGGCTGCCGGGCTCCTCTACCCCTTCTTCGGGATCACCTTCCGGCCCGAGTACGCGGGACTTGCCATGGCCATGTCCTCGGTGACCGTGGTCTCCCTCTCCCTCCTCCTCAAGGGATATATACCGCCAGCGAGGAGAGTACCACCCGGAGGTGGCGATCCTGGCAGTTGATCCCATCTGCAAGATGACCGTGGACGAGAAGACAGCAAAGTGGAAGAGCGAGTACAAGGGGAAAACCTATTACTTCTGCGCACCCGGCTGCAAGAAGAAGTTTGACACCGATTCCGCGAAGTACGCGACGTAAAGAGAGAAGACCCGGCCGGATGGGTCCGGCCCGGGGCCGGTTCTCCTTTCCCCGTTCTATCAATGACGGCGACTGCAGGGATTATCTCTTCGCACCGGCGAGGGCAGATACGATCTCCTCTCCAAACCGCCGTGCCGCTGCCGGCCCGTTCGCCGTGATGAACTTGCCGTCGATGACCAGCGCTTCATCCCGGAGATCTGCACCCCCTTTTCGCATCTCGGCGACCGAATCCGCCACTCGGTAGACGGTGGCCTTCTTTCCCTGAAGGACACCCGCCCGGGCGAGGACCACGGGGGAGAGGCAGATGGCGCTCACGAGCTTCCCCGACTTCGCGAACTCGGTTACCAGTGAATGGAGCCGGCTGTTCCCCCAGAGAAACTCCGGCGACCCTGCCCCGCCGATGACCACGATCCCCTCGTAGCTCCCTGCCTGTACCCGGGTAAGGTCCAGGGTGGCATCGCACTTTCCACCGAGCATACCGGTGCAGGTGCCCGCCTTCACCGAGGCAACGTCATAGGCGATCCCGGCCTTCTGGAAGACGGAGAGCGGCTCGAAGAGTTCCTCGTCCCTGAACCGCTCCGGAGCGATGACAACCAGGAGCTTCATACCGGTATCTCTCTCCCTTCTGGCAAGAACTTTCCGTCCCCGAAGATCATCGAGGCGGGGACCTCGGTTTCGTAACCCTTTTATGGTGGCGTTCAGAACTTTCCAGAGAGGAAAATGAGTTATTTTGAGGAGATAAAGAAGCGCGGCCGGGACGTCAACCCCTTCTTTGTGATGATGGGGATCGATGTGGTGTCCATCGGCGAAGGGACTGCCCGGCTCTCCATGAAGGTGCGGCCTGATATGCACAACGGGGTAGGCTGGATGCAGGGGGGCATCTTCACCGCTATGGCAGATGAGGCCATGGCCCTTGCACTCTACACGGTGATCTTGCCCGGTGAGCGGATCGCGACAATATCCGAGACCACCTCGTTCCTGAAGGGCGCAAGGGACGAGATCCTCATCGCTACTGGCCGGGTGGTAAGGAAGGGGAGGAGGGTCGCCTTCACCGAGAGCGAAGTGAGGAAGGAGAGCAGTGAAGGGGAGATCCTTGCCAGGTGCGCCGCGGCCTTCGCGATCCTGTGAATCAGCGGTTTTACCGGAGATGGGGAGGTTCTAACCGCCCCCCGGATGAGGGGGGTGGTTTCCCCACCCATCCCTAGCTCAGTTTGATCTTCGGCTTCTCTTTGCTGCCCGAGCTGTCGGGCTTCTCTCCTTCTCCGCCCCTCTTCCCGCCCGAGTCACCGGGGCCTGGGGTCCCCTGCTTCTTCGCGGTCACGCTGATGAAATCTTTCATGACTGCTGTGTCTGATCCGGCATCATTGGCCACGGTGAGGGTCACGGTGTACTTCCCAGCCGCGGTGTAGGTATGGACAGGGGCTGGTTCGGTGGACGTGAAGCCGTCACCGAAGTCCCAGAGACGGGAGGTCGGGCTGCCGCGGGAGACGTCCCGGAAAGTGACGGTCAGCGGGGCGGTCCCCTCATGGGGGGAAGCGGTGAACTGGGCGTTCGGCGGCCGTGCGGCCATGACGGTAATGTAGCTCTCCCGGGTCAGGGTATCAGACCCGCCGCTGTTCGAGACCGTGAGCCTCACGGTATACTTCCCTGAATTCTCGTAGGTATGGACCGGGAACCGGTCGGTGGAGGTGGAACCGTCACCGAAGTCCCAGACCCGGGAGCTCGGGTTGCCCCGGGAGAGGTCCAGGAAGAGGACCGTGAGGGGCTCCCTCCCCTGCCGCGGATAGGCGACGAACTGGGCCTTCGGCGGGTTCTCGGGGTTCACGGTAATGTAGTTCTCCCGGGTCAGGGTGTCGGACCCGGCGCTGTTCGAGACCGTGAGCTTCACGGTGTACCTTCCGGCCGATTTGTAGGTGTGGAGCGGGAAGCGTTCCGTCGAGGTGGAGCCGTCACCGAAGTCCCAGACGCGGGATGCGGGGGACCCCTGGGAGAGGTCCACGAAGAGGACGGTGAGCGGGGCTGTACCCTGCCTCGGGAAGGCAAGGAACTGGGCCCTTGGCAGGCCGGGGAGCCTCTCAAGGATGAAGTCTGCCGGAGCGGTCGCACCTGTAGCCACTGTCACTGTCTTCTCGGCCTCCCTGTACCTGGCGAGGGAGACCTTCACCTTATGGTCGCCGGGGATGATACCCCCAATGGTAGAATTCGTCTGCTTCCCGGTATCGACGTTGTCAACAAAGATCTCAGCCCCGCTCGGAACTGAGGTGACCCTGATAGAACCCGTGGCCAGGAGCTGTTCGAGGATGAAGTCTGCATCCACTGTCTGCTCAGCGACCACGGTGACCGTCTGCTCAGCCGGTTTGTACCAGTCCTTCGCGACCTTCACGGTGTGGAGACCCGGGGTGACACCGGCGATAGTGGTGTTGGTCTGCTGGTGGGTATCCACGTTATCGATGAAGATCTCGGCATCTGATGGAACCGAGGTGACGTGGATGGATCCGGTGAGCTGTTCGAGGGTGAAGTCTGCATCCACCGTCTGCTCAGCGACGACGGTAATCTGCATCTCGGCCGGTTTGTACCAGTCCTTCATGACCTTCACGGTGTGCAGACCCGGAAGGACGTTATCGATGGTGGTGTTGGTCTGACTGCCGGAATCCACATTATCGAGATAGATCTTCGCACCGTCCGGGACGGAGGTGACGTGGATGGAGCCGGTGAGCTGTTCGAGGGTGAAGTCAGCGTCAACCGTCTTGTCAGCCTCAACGGTCACCGGCATCTCGGCCGGTTTATAGCCGGTCTTCGTGACCTTCACGGTCCGGAGCCCGGGGATGACACTGTCGATGGTTGTGTTGGTCTGTTGCCTGGTATCCACGTTATCGATGAAGATCTTGGCTCCGGGTGGGACCGAGGTGACGTGGATGGAGCCGGTGATCTGCTCGAGGACGAAGTCAGCGTTCACAGTATCATCGGCGACGACGGTAATCTGCATCTCGGCCGGTTTGTACCAGTCCTTCATGACCTTCACGGTGTGAAGTCCCGGCAGGACGTTGTCGATGGTAGTATTCGTCACGAGGCCGGTAGATGCACCATCGAGGGAGATCTTCGCACCGTCCGGTACCGATGTGACGTGGATGGAGCCGGTGAGCTCTTCGAGGACGAAGTCGGCATTCACCGTCTGGTCAGCGACCACGGTGACGGGGAGCTCGGCCGGTTTGTAGTCATCCTTCG
>CAZKEV010000077.1:0-5614 GCA_964551875.1 uncultured Methanomicrobiales archaeon
CCTCCTCATCAGGATCAACCCTGAGGGGGGATGTCCCGATGTTCACATTCACCTTGGTCGAGAGGCCCCTCCCGATACCGACCGATCGCTTCCCTCTTCGCATGATGACAACCTCGCCGCGGGCAACGGAAGAGAGGAGGGCTGTGGCTTCGATCCCTTCAGCCCGGGCTACCGATCTCATCACAGGCGTCAATCTCCCGAGCTTCGCATGTTCGAGCTGGGTTTTCATGCCTCTCCTGGATCCGGCTCCGTGCTCCCGGCGGAAGCATCCAGATAAGGAGTTGTTACAGGGTCAGCGAGCCGGAATATCAGCTTTGTTGATGTCCCTAGCAGGAACACGGAAGGGTTTATGCACCCTGTTCAAAAGAGTGCGGATATCCTCTGTCCAGCTCAGAGGCCGGGACATCATCCCGGTGAAGAGTTCTCCCTCCCCCAGGCTATGGTCCGTTATCTCCTCCCTCAAGCACCACCGAAACCCTTTTACCAGAAGCGATGGTATTTCCCCTCTGTCTCCGGCTGCCTGGCGATGCTCTCCCCATATCTCCATCGAGGGGAGGCCCGTTTCGCAGGCCCGGGGGGAGATGGAGGAGATCTCTATGTTGTTCGTGCTCTGGTACGAGTTTGATCCCAGTCACACACACAGCGTGCTTGAACTGTGGAAGCATTTCACCTATCCTCCGGAGGTGAAGGTATTCAGCAGGTACCTTCTCATCGGGAGGCACATGTCGGTTGCGATCTTCGACGCCCCGAGCGAGGAGTCGCTGATCAAGATCACGGCACCCTTCAGCAACTTCGGTGTCGCCCATATCGCCCCGGCGATGCAGATCGAGGATGCCATCAAGGTGAGATGGTAAACCCACCTTTTATTTCAGGACGAGGGTTGTCCGGCCCGGGCAAGAATTGGGCTGAATTCAGGTCCATCCCTCGTCGGAGTTCGGGTGTTCAGCTCTCATACCTCGCATCGTGCATGTGAGGGTTCATCATCCTTCAGGTGCAGGGACCCAAGGATGGAGTGCGAATGGGGGGACACTCCCGCCTGCCGAGAATCAACCTTTTTTCGTCGATGATTCACCGCCAACTTTAACCCAAACTATTTATATTACATACCTTGTTATTTTCACCATGGAAAGAAGGGCAAAAATCTACATATTCTCCGTCTTATTGGTATTGACCCTCCTAATCTTGGTTTCCGGTTGTGTAAGCCCCTGCCCAACAGGGTATGTTAGAGGTCAGGATGGGAATTGTCATCAAGAATGTCCCCCAGGGGGCGGGACTTACTGTTCAGGCAGTGCTCAATGTTGCAACGGACAATGTATAACCTGCTCCTTTGGGACGTTGGGATATGATTGCAAATGCCATCTACTCTAGAATCTAAAGCTTCATCCCCCTCATTTCCGTCGATGATTCACCCACACCATCACCGGCACGGGTCACCCAAGAGGCCCAGGTCACGGCCACCCATCACTTAAACATAGGAGGCGGGTAATCCTTTCCTGATACCTCTCTAATAAATCCTCGAGGGATTTTGCCCGGTTTTATGCCAGCCTTTTGTTGGGCCTGTTCAAAAAGTTGATTGAATAATTCGCCATAAATCACTCGGAACGTCCTTCCGTCCTTGTCGTGGGCCATAAAACACCCGGTTCGACGATCAAAATAGAAATGATACGGGTAATGTGGATTGATTGCGGGGAAGACTTTAAGCCCACCGTCAGGGAGGAGGACAGATTTACAGATACGTAATTCAATCTCCTCCTCATAGAGCGGAACCGTCGAATATACACCCACCTTCCGTCGGCCCATAGATTAGAATATTATTATATTGGGCCTAGAATAAGGATTTTGGTTCGAGGGTTCCTAAGTCTCTTTCATAATGCGTGGGGAGGGCCCACCAGGACCCGCGGCCAGGGCAAGCGATGAGATCCTCCACGAAGAAGAGGAGGGTCCTCGCCATTAAGGCCGGGGATAATTTGGTAATGCTCACCGACGGGCGGCTGGCCGTCACCGACAACGCCACCTTCCTCCGGCTCCGAGAGGGCATCACTTATGGCTTCGATATCGCCGCCACCGGGGATACCTGGGCTGGGGGGATGATCGATATCCAGACGGATAATAAGGTCTACCGGATCACCGGCGTCTGCAAGGAAGGCCACCTGTAACGGGCTGTAAATTGCCTAGAACAGGAAGTCCCATATCCTGCAGAAAGATGAGGTCCTCTTCTATTGTTGATTTAGATCTGAAATAGCAGCTCGATAATATGTCAATAATTTCATTAATAACGAATCTTTCAGGAAATCTAAAGCTGACAATATATCTTTTATCTCGTCGGTTGTCATGGTGGTATTTACCCCATGGTGAATAATTTTATGACGTTCGTCGATAAGTTTTAGCAATTTTTCCCATTTTTTTCTGGATGAACTGTTATCGGAATCTAAACAATCCATCAAATCAATATCAAAAAACGCATTATAGACTTTTCTTGCTCCATTAGTACCATTTAAATTTTGGAAGTTAATTCTATCAAATTTTCCAAATAATGTCTTATACAAACATTCTATTTCTGGATCGGGGATTTTAGACTGATAAACGTAATAATTTTTTAAAAAATCGTCATATGCTTTTATGGATTCCAAATAATTCCGAATCTTCTCTCTATATTCAACCCTTGCTTTATTATCTGAAGCACAAATCATGCCTGATGGTTCATGATATATCCATACATCTTTGCATAAAATGAATAAATCTTTCAATAAAACCTCAAATAATGTGACTGTTAGGATAACTGCTTCTTCTTTAAAATTCGAATCAAGGAGAGCATTAATCTTACCGGACCTAGCGTTAAAAGTTGCGCGTCTTTTTCCTAATTCTTCTTTCAATTCTCCCATATAATGCGTGGGGAGGGATTTGAACCCACGAACTCCTGCGAGACCGGCCCCTGAAGCCGGTGCCTTTGACCTGGCTTGGCAACCCACGCGCTACATATCACGCAAGAGCCGGGGCCCGAAAGGGCGGGAAACGGGATATAACGCGCTTTCTCGAATAAGACCCTGAATCCATCGCCTTTGACCTGGCTTGGCAACCCTCGCGCACCAGAAGAATACAATATCAGACGACATAAAGATAGTGATACCGACCTTGTCGTCGGAGAAGATCTCAATGGATTCCGTCCGGGGCGGCAGAATATGACTTAAATTCATCATATTGTTGGGCTCTTCCGGGGACTACCGCCCCCGCCGCGGGTATCCCCCGTCGTGTACTTGGATGAGGGATGGAAGGTTTTTGGGATTTTCCGGATCCTGCCACCTCTTAAAAAGGTCCTATCCCCACGCTGGGGGACGCCTGAGCGGCGGGGGCGAGCCGGAGGCGAAGCCCCCAGGAGCGTTCAAATATCTCCTGATTCTCGATGAGATTCGATATCGGAGCTCAATATCAATATTCATCTTATAGTGGGCTCTTGGGGGACTACCGCCCCCGCCGCGGGCATCCCCCGCCGTGTACCGGGGCATGTGGAGGGCGGTTTCCGGTAACTGTGCAGATCCCGCAGTCCCTGGGAAGGGTCCTATCCCCACGCTGGGGGACGCCAGAGCGGCGGGGGCGAGCCGCAGGTGAAGCCCCCAGGAGCGTTCATATATCTCCTTATTTTCGATGAGATGGCGCAGCCCATGGGCCCGCCCCCCCCTCACCAGAACCGGTGCGTGCGGATGAAGTTCCGCTCGGCCTTCAGGATCTCCCGATAGAAGGCATCCCCCTCGGTCATCGTGGCGAGGATACGGGAGGCGATCTCCGGCCCGACGCCCCGCCCGGCGAGGGCGATGACTGCCTTCTTCCCCGAGGAAAGGACGATGTTTGCGTTCCTGAGGAGACGCGCCTGGATGGCTCTCTCCTCCTCGTTCGCCGGTTTCCTCCGGACGAGGGCGCAGAGATCCTCCTCGTAGGGCTTCACCGCCGCGATGAGCCGGGCGCTGCAGTTCGGGCACTGGGGCCGGTCCGGCACTCTGGATACAGGCGTCCTTGCATGCCACTTCCGGCAGTGGAGGCAGCAGAGGACCACCTCCTCGCGGTCGAGGCGCTGGCGGAGGGTCGCAAGCACCGCCTGGTCGGCAAGTGGCGGGGGGATCATGTCCCGGGAGGAGAAGATACCCTCACGGCCGAGGATGGTGAGGGGACCGGTGGCGACCGTGACCTCCCCCGTCCTGATGGCGGTGAGGATGCTCGCGGCCCCCGGGACATCCATGTAACGGGTGAAGAGCTCGCGGTACGCCTCCTCCTGGATGACCGTTCCCTCGAAGAGGTCGAGAAGACGATACATGCTGAACCGCTCGTAGTCGGCATCGACGTCAATCGCGCCGAACTTCTTAGCAACCTGGACGAGCTTCCATCGAAAGAGGGAGGTCCGCTTCAGGGCGAGGGCCAGGATGCCGTCCAGGTGAGCGGGGTCGGTGGAGAGGAGGATCTCCTTCACCTGTGCAGGCCCGACAGTGGACGGCAGGCGGAGGAGGAACCGGTAGGCACCTACCTCGATCCCCACCGTCGTCCCGTGGCGGGCGGAGAGGAGGATGGAGAGGACCCGGGCCAGCGCCTCATTCGCCTTGTGGCCGCCGCAGATGTTGCAGACCACCCCCTCATCCGCCGCCTCCAGGGTGATGAGCCGATCATCGGGGATCCGGTCCTTTGCCCGGTCCATCCGCGAGAGAAACCCTGACGCGAACCGGATTGCTTCCGCATGCGCAGGGTAGAGGGAGAAGTTCCGCTCGCGGCGGAGCCTCCCCACCTCCCGGGCAACCTCGAAGGGGACGGGTATCTGCTCGCCCTCCCACGAGGGGAGCTCCCCTTTGGCCTTCTTCGCCGGTTCGACGGTGATCCTCTCGCTGTCCATGTCGAGGATGCGCCAGAGCTGCCCCTTTGCGATGAAGACCGCGCCTGTGTAAGCCCACCCGACAACGAAGGACTCGTCGAGGGTGGCAACCGTCCGGCGCGAGACCATATCAAAGACCCGGATCTTTTTCTCGTCATGGATCATGGAGAGGTTCAGGGAGAGGTACTTGCGGGTGCGCCCTGTCCTCCGGATGAGGTCTCCGTCGATACGTATAAGCCGGTGGGAGGCCATCTGCTCGCAGACCCGATCAAGGAGGGCACCAGGGTCCGGGTAACATCCCGACCGGGTGAGGATCTCCAGAGTCTTTGCCCGGGAGATCTCACCGTATTCCACGGCCATGGCCGCGACCTGGTTCGCCAGGGTATCGGCCGCTCCGACGTGGGGGACCACGGGTTCCACGCGGTTCTCCTTCGCCATCCGCGCAATGACCATGGACTCGAGGGTGTCATCGAAACCGGTGGTGAGGATGGTGCCCCGGGAGATGGTGTGGAGCTGGTGGCCCGCACGCCCGACCCGCTGGACCAGGCGTGCGACCTCCCGGGGGGAGCCGAACTGGATGACATGCCCGACCCGGCCGATGTCGATCCCGAGCTCCATGGAGGAGGTACAGATGAGGGTATGGATCTCGCCCCGCTTGAACCGCTCCTCGGCATCGACCCTCACCTCCTTTGACAGGGACCCGTGGTGGACCTCCACGTCCCCGGTCTCGTAGAGCTGGTGGCCCAGGGCCTCGGCCGTGAC
>CAZKEV010000078.1:0-5591 GCA_964551875.1 uncultured Methanomicrobiales archaeon
ATGCAACTTCCAGAGGTTTTGAGGCGTCTGCGGCTCAAAGACGCCTACCGTCTCTATGGCAAACGCATCGGGGCATGGCGCGAGAGCGAGGAGGTCTATGACCCTGACCGCCACGGCATCCTGGTGACGCCTGACTTGCCGCCAGGCTTCGATGTGGTGGATGTCTACTGGATCGAACGCGGACTCTCCCTTGTATGCATCGCGCTCAACGAGAAGAACCACCAGAACGAGTACATCCTCTTCGAACCCCCCCTCTCGCCGTTTGAATACGAGCTCCTTGAACGGCTGTACGAAGACCTCCGGGACGTCCTCCTCCTCAACGAGGAGGAGATCCGCGGGGACAGGAAACAGATCCTTCTCTCCCTCGTGGAGGAACTCATCGGGGAGTACGGGGTCTCCCTGGATCTTCCGTCCCTCTTCCGGCTCCAGTATTACCTGGTCAGGAACTTCCTGGGATGGTCGCGGATCGATCCCCTCATGAAGGACCCCCAGATCGAAGATATCTCCTGCGACGGGGTGAACATCCCCATCTTCCTCTACCACAGGAGGTACCACAACATCAAGACGAATATCGTCTTTGATGAAGATCACGTGAACTCCCTTGCCATCACCCTTGCCCAGCGGTCGGGAAAGCACATCTCCATCGGGACCCCCCTCCTCGATGCCACCCTTCCGGACGGCTCGAGGCTCCAGCTCACGTTCTCCAAGGTGGTAACGAGCCGCGGCACCTCCTTTTCCATCCGGAAGTTCCGGGAGGAACCCTTCACTCCTATCGAGCTCCTCGAGCACGGGACTTTTCCGGTGGACGCCATGGCCTACTTCTGGCTCGCCATCGAGAACAACAAGAGCCTCCTCTTCATCGGGGGAACCGCCTCAGGGAAGACCACCTCGTTAAACGCGGTCTCCCATTTCATACCTCCCCTTGCGAAGGTGGTCTCTATCGAGGACACGCGGGAGATCACCCTGAACCGGGAGAACTGGATCGCCTCGGTCACCCGGGACGCCGTGATCGATGGAAGCTCCGGGGCCATCAGCATGTTCGATCTTCTCAGGGCGGCCATGCGCCAGCGGCCCGAGTACCTCATCGTGGGCGAGGTGAGGGGCCCCGAGGCCCAGACCCTCTTCCAGGCCATGAACACCGGCCACACCACCTTCTCCACCCTCCACGCGGCTGACGTGGACGCAGCCGTCCACCGGCTGGAGAACGAGCCGCTCTCTGTCCCGAGGAACATGCTCCAGGCCCTGGACATCGTCTCCATCCAGGCCCTCATCTACCGGGGGACGGAGCGGGTGAGGAAGTGCCAGGAGATCGTGGAGATCATGGGGCTCGACCAGGCGACCCAGAACATCCAGGTGAACACCGTCTTCTCCTACGACCCGGTCACCGATACCTTCTCCTTCTCGGGGAGGTCCCAGGTGTATAACGAGATCATGGCGTCAAGGGGCTGGAGCACGGAAGACCTGGAGAAGGAGATCCTGGAGCGGGGGAAGATCCTCCTCGCCATGAAGGAGCAGGGCGTGAAGGACTACATCTCCGTCTCCCAGATCATCCAGGCCTATGCCATCAAGCCCGACGAGGTCATGGAGAACCTGGGGGATCTCCACAGGCTGATGGGATGAACGCCAAGGCCTTCGTTTCCGACTGGATCAGGGGGCGGCGAGATACGTACTCCTCGCTCCACAACGACCTCGTCTCGGCGCGGTCCGGCGTCACCATCGAGCACTACCTCTTCCAGACCTATGTCATCACCATCCTCTCGGGCATCTTCTGCGCCTTTGCGGGTTTCATCACCGCGGATATCATCGCAAACCTCGAGGTCTCGACCCAGATCTACGATGTCTTCTGGGTGAACCGGATCTTCCCCCAGGCCGTTCCCATCCTCCTCTTCAAGGGCGGAGTGACCCTTGCCGCCTTTGTTGCAGGGTCGATCCTTGGCTACAAGGTGATGACGGGTTTTCCCGCCCTCCTGAAGAACCACCGGGCCACCAGGATCAACCTCACCCTCCACAGCGCCGTTGCCTACATGTATGCCATGCAGAGAGGGGGCGCAGAGCTCACCACCATCTTCGCATCTCTTGCGGACAATGCGAGCATCTTCGGGGAGGTGGCCGTGGAGTTCAGGCAGTTCGTCCGGGATGTGGACTATTTCGGCAATGACCTGATCACGGCCCTCAAGCACCTGGGCGAGACGACCCCGTCAGAGAAGTTCCGCGACTTCATCCAGGATCTCCTCTCGGTCATTGACAGCGGCGCAGGTATGGGGGAGTTCTTGTCGGGCAGGGTTCGCACGTACCAGGAGGAGGCGCGGTTCGAGCTGAAGCAGTTTATCACAACCCTTGAGTTCGTGGCCGAGACCTACGTGACCCTCTTTGTGGCGGGCCCTCTCTTCCTCATCATCATCATGGTGGTCATGGGGCTCATCGGGGGGATGGGGCTCACCGCACTCTCGATGGTCTGCTATGGCCTCATCCCCATCGGCTCCATCCTCTTCATCGTCTTCCTCTCCCTGATCTCGGACAAGGTCGAGGGGATCGAGCGCTACGTGAAGTCCAAACTCCTCCACGAGTTCTTCGATGTCCAGGTGCTCAAGAGAGTGGGTGAGGAGGCGCAATTCGCCCAGCTGGTGTTCTACGACCGGATCAGGCGGTTCCGGGACTTCCTGAGAAATCCCTTCAAAGCCTTTGTCCTCATCCCTGTCCGCACCTTCTATATCACCATCCCCATGGGAATCATCTATATAGTCCTTGCTCTTTCCTCGGTTCCCTATTACCTTGACCTCCAGACCAAGGTGATGATCCTGGATGACCACGTGGTCATTGCAGGGCTCATTGTCATCATCCCCTTTGCCATCTTTTACCAGCTCTGGAAGCGCAAGGTGATGGGAATCGAGGCGGCCATCCCTGAGTTCCTCGACCGGATGTCCGGAATCCAGGAAGTGGGACTCACCATCGCCCAGGGGCTCGGCCTCATGGTGAGGACGAACCTCGGGATCCTCTCCTACGAGATCAAGAGGATCAAGAGGGATATGGACTGGGGGGCCAATGTCGAGGCGGCCCTCATGCGGTTCGAGCACCGGGTGCGAACCCCGTCCATTGCAAGGACCGTCACCCTCATCACCAAGGCTAGCTACATGAGCGGGGATATCGGGGAGATCCTCAAGATCGCGGCGAGCGACGCAAGGATGGGCGAGATCCTGAAGCGCGAACGCACAACCTCCATGCTCATCTACCTCGCCATCATCTACCTCGCCTTCGTTGTCTTCATCTTCGTGGTCGGGGTTATCGTCACCATGTTCCTCCCGCTCCTCCTGAAAGGGGGAGTACAGGCAATGAGCTCACGGGGCGGAGTGGTCGGAGCCCAGGGGCTGAGTGTTGATACGTTCCGCCTTCTCATCTATCACGCATGCCTCATCCAGGGACTCTTCTCAGGCCTCCTCGCAGGCCACATGGGGGAAGGGTCCCTCACTGCAGGGGTAAAGCATGTCTGCATCCTCCTCATCATCGCTCTGGTCGTTTTCAATACCATAATCTGAACCCCTTCTGCTGGAAGAGTCATGGATTGATCCTGAGGGGGTCCGAAGCGATTTCACCTGGGAAAAGGAGGCCGCCGAACCTAGAGCTGCCTCATATCTCACCCATTAAAGTTAAGTCATTCCACAGGCACCTTGTAGGTGAGGTGATGAAGGTGTGTTCTGTCGGCGGGCCCATGGATGTTGACTACAAGGAACGGGTGAAGGGCAAGGACTACAAGTGCAGGAGCTGCGGGGAGAAGTTTAAGGGGGTCGGGAAGCACCCCATCTGCCCGAGCTGCCAGTCTGACGACGTCGCCGCGGAATGAAGTACCCGCTCGGCGACCGGGTTCTCCTCGTCCAGGGGGACCACTCTTTTCTCCTCGTGGGAAGGGCACTTTCAAAGTTCCCCCTGTATATCGAGACCTTCGAAGATGAATACTGCGAGACGGTCCTCCCAGACGACCTGGTCGTGGTATCGGCACCCGAGGGCGGGGATACCGAACCGGCGAGGATGCTCCTTGAACTCGTCCGGCGCTACCACCTCCCCCTCCTCGTTCTCCCGAAAGACCATCCGGGATCAGGGCGCCTCCTTCTCGTGGTCTCGGTCTCGGAGTCCCTCCACCTCTCATGCAGCATCCGCCGGGGGACTCACCCGGACCAGCACCTCCTCTGCTCCTCGGAGGAGCTCGCCGGGATCACGCTTGATGGATCCGATGGCGGTGTCGAGGTGGAGGGAGCCCCATCAGGCGTCCGGATCTCGTACCTGGATGAGCGCGCGGGCAGGGAGATAACCCATTAGCCGGTACATTTCTCAAGAAAATTCATTTTACCACCATCCCGGCCTGGCATGAATTCATCTTATTATAGGGAGAAGCATGTTTCCACCTCAGAAAAGCCCCGGATCAGCGATACTTTTATCGTAGTAAAAAACGATTAACCAACGTCCGATAGAGGGGATGAAGACAACCCATCATGGTCAAGAACATTGTTACTGAGAGGCTGGTACAGAGTGTGATAGACCGTTGCCGAGAGCGGATCATCGAAGCACGGGAGATACTAAAGAATAAGAATGGCACAGCACGGGCGAAACCAAAGGATGAGGATACCATAGCGGAAAAAAGCCGCCAGAATCATGGTCTGACATCACATTTGAAAAGAACACGGGGGTTATAACATATAATTGGAGTTAGAAATGGCGGAAGAAATCTCGGTGCTGCAGAAGATAAGGGAAAAGGAGCTTGAGCTCTCAATAAAAACTGACGAAACGAGGAGGGAAGCCGAGCAGATCATCCTCGAAGCAAAAGAGGGAGCTTCGAAAATGATCGAGAATTCGGAAAGGGAGGGAAAAAGGGCAAGCGATGAGTACTACAAGAAGGAGATGGAAAGGATCAACATAGAGATCGAACAGCTCATAAAACGCAGTGATGAAGAGGCGAAGTTGGTACGGGAAAGGGGAGAACGGAATTTACCGCCGGCGGTAGAAAAGGTCGTAAGAGCAGTTACCATGGAGTAGGTCGATATGCTTCAGAAGATGAAAAAGGTCCAGGTGATCGGACCGAAAAAAGATCTTCAGAGCGTAGTCGACGTCCTGTACCATACCGGGACTGTCCAATTGGAGGACATAACAAAGACGATCCAGCCCGGGGATACCATCCTGAGGAAGATGGAAGCCGAAAAATGGGGGGATATCTCAAATGTTATCGTGAAAATAGGGGGCATATTCCTTGCGCTCCCCAAAATAAAGGCTGATCCCCAGAAACAAGTGCAGATATTTGAGGAGCTGTGGAAGAAAAGCTACGAGGATCTGGTTGCAAGGGCAAACCACGTGATCGAAGAACTGGAATCGACCACGCGGGATCTTACGGTAAAGAAAAGCGATCTTGAGTTCACCCTCACCGCACTGGACAGGTACGAAAAAATTATCGAAAAGATCCAGCCTCTGGAGAAGCAACTCCCGGTTCTTGAAGGATTCGAAGTCACCGTCCTCCTGATACAGAAGGAGTTCAGGGATGTGCTGGAGGTCATCAGGAACGTCCTTGCGGAGATCACGAAAAAACAGTTCGAGATCATCTCTGCCGA
>CAZKEV010000079.1:0-5414 GCA_964551875.1 uncultured Methanomicrobiales archaeon
GCCGGACCTCATCTTCGTCCTCTCCTGCTGCGCCTCGTCCATCATCGGGGAGGACATGGAGAGCGCCTGCCGGGCTGCCCGGGGCCGGGCAAGGGTGATCGGGTTCGAGTCAGGGGGGTTCGAGGGCGACCATCACACGGCCTATGGTGAGACCCTCTCGCGCCTCGCAGAAGAGCTCTCCCGGCCGGCCGGTACGCCCCGTCCCGCCTCCGTGAACCTCGTGGGTATGCTGCGGGGCGGGCCTGACCTCCGGGAGCTGAAACGGGTCCTCGCCCTCGCGGGGATCGGGGTCCGGGGGGTGCTCTCGGCAGATGCAACGCTCCGGGATCTCGAGGGCCTGGGCGAGGCGGCTCTCAACATCGTGGTCTGCGAACCGGCCGGACGGGACGCCGCCCTATTCCTGGAGAAGAGGTTCGGGACCCCTTTCATCATCGAGGAGTTGCCCATCGGGTTCACCGCCACCCTTCGCTTCCTCGAACACGTGGGTGGTGCTCTCGGCATTCCCGTGGATGCGAAGGCTCTCCAGGCCGAAGGGAGGCAGGATACCAGGATCCTCGGAGAGAGGAGGATAGCCATCGTGAGCGGGCCCACCCGGGCGATCTCGATGGCCCGCTATCTCGCGGAGTCCGGTATGACCCCGGTTCTCATGGTGGTGGACTTTGACCCGGGGATCCGCGAGAGGCTCGCCTCGATTGTCGGGCCGGGATGCGACATCCTGATCGAGCCCGGGCAGGAGGAGATCGCAGGAAGGATGCGGGAGAAGGGGATCGATCTCCTCATCGGGGGTATGCTCGAGAAGCCCCTCGCGGCGTCCCTCGGGATCGAGCACCTGGATATCATGCACGGGAGCCAGAAAACCGTGGGATTCGAGGGTGCGAGGAATCTCAGGGAGATGCTCTCGGGCAGGAAAAGGGGAAGGAGGTGATGGGATCCCCAGCTCCCGAAGGACCGGCCGCACCCCGGTTTTCGGTCTCTACCTCCCTTGAACGGTGGGGGAGGGAACACCGGCTGGGGAGGGGATCTTCCGGGCCTCGTTATCTCCGATGAGGAGATCGATAACGCTCCTCAGGATCCCGCCCTCTCACGATCCCTTTTTTTTTAAGGAAGGGAGCTTCGAAGAGGCCGGGCACCTGCCCTGGGAAAATATCGGGTCACAGGATACAATTTTGTAAATCATTTTCAATAACTTTATATGGTCATACTGCAGAGCACCAGTCGCCTGCGGAGAGCTGATGAGAGGTAAAGGACATTTCCTTTCCGGTTCCGGTTCTGTACGGCAGGTCAATCCGGGAGATCGGATCAACTCCGTTCCCCTGGAGGGATGTGGTGGGTATATGGACGCAAAACGTGCAAGATCCTTCTCCATCCCCTGGAGAGCCCCTCTCGGGGGGGGATGGACGAGGAATAGATCACCCAGGGTGATCCGCGGGATCATCCCGCCGCACATACTGAAGCACATGATGGATCACGGGGATGAAACGACAAAGACCATGGCCCTGCGGAACTTCATCGGGAGCGAGAGGATCCGCGGGATCCGGCATGCTTTCGGGGGGTTCTACGTCGCCACTCCGGCCGGCGGGAAGTGTCTCCGGGTCTTTGACGTCAAGAACGGCCACGAAGATGATCTCCCCGGGGAGATCCTCAAGGATCCCACGAAGAGCAAGGATCCAGCAGCAAAGGAGGCGTTCACGGGTGCCGACGCCACTTACTCCCTGTACTCTGACATCTACGGCCGGGCCTCCATCGATGATCTGGCGATGTGCATTGACTCCTCCGTCCATTTCATGGAGGATTATGACAACGCCTTCTGGAACGGGCAACAGATGGTCTTTGGTGACGGAGACGGGACCTACTTCAACCGCTTCACCATTGCCATCGATGTCATCGGCCATGAGCTCACCCACGGGGTCACCGAGTACGAGGCAGGTCTCGTGTACTCGGGTCAACCGGGTGCACTGAACGAGCACTTCTCCGACGTCTTCGGGATCCTCGTGAAACAGAGAATCAGGAAGGAGACTGCCGAGAAGTCCAACTGGCTCATCGGGGAAGGCCTCTTCACAAAGAAGGTTAAGGGGAAAGCCCTGCGATCCATGAAGGAGCCCGGCACCGCGTACGATGACCCGACCATCGGCAGGGATCCCCAGCCAGGCCATATGCGGGATTACCAGAAGCTTCCCGTCAGCGAGGACTATGACTACGGGGGTGTCCACATCAATTCAGGGATCCCGAACCGGGCCTTCTATATCACGGCAACCGAGATAGGCGGTTATGCGTGGGAGAAAGCGGGAAAGATCTGGTATAATACCCTGATCAACGGATTGCGGTCGAGATCCGGATTCCCGACGGCAGCGAAGCGGACCTATCAGATCGCGGGCCTCCTCTTCGGGGATGGGAGCAAGGAGCAGAAGGCAGTGAAGAAGGGCTGGACAGACGTAGGGGTAAAGATCTCCTCTTGATCCTGAGAGCCGATATGATCATCCATCTCATCAGGAGCGGCGGATTCGGGGGTATGCGGAGGGAGGTGAGGGTAGAGACGCAGTCCCTCCCGCGCGAGGAGCGGCAGCCGCTCGAGGGGCTCGTCCAGGACTCAGGGTTCTTTTCCCTCCCCGGGAAGTTCCCGAAGCCGGGGAAGGGGGCCGATTACTTCACCTACTCGATCACGGTGGATGACGGGAAGCGCGTTCATACCGTTCAGGTGGCCGAGCCTTCCCTCCCCGACAGCCTCCGTACCCTCATCCGCGAGGTCTCGAAGCGCCTGTCGGGGTAGGCGCCCCCGTTCCCCTCTCATCCCCCCCGCTTTTCTTCTACCCTGTTGATGTGCTCCGGATACGGATCAACGGACTTTTTCTCCGAACGGGTCTAGATCTCGAGAGCAGCTGACCATCGGGTGATGAACCACGGATACCAATGGAACGCCAACCTGGAGGGGGGATGCTGTAAAGGACGCCCTCGCCCACTTCCTCCCGAAATTTTCTGAGGGTATGCGGCAGGAAGACGTGGAGAAGGCGGGATCCACCTACCGGGATCTCTTCACCCTCTCCGCTTCCTCCATGAACAGGGAGGATTTCGGAGGCTTTGTCGAGGAGAGGATCCGGAAGGCAGGGGGCCTGGCTCCTGACGGGCGGAGGAGGATGCTCGAGGAGGATGGCCTTGCTGCCGAGGTGGAGAGGCTCGATCGGCAGATACGGGAGCCTGCCATCCGCTATCTCAGGGGGGAGATCGCGCCAACGGCTGATGTGAAGAAGGAGATACGGCGTGCCTCCGCCCGGCTCGGGCGGGCGAATGCCGACCTCGTCGGGCGTTTCCCGCACCTCACGAACCTCCTCGAGCGGATCTCGGAGGCGTACCTCGACGCGATGTTCATCCTCGCTGACGGGAAGAGCCCCCTCTCCACCCGCCTGAAGAAGGCGAAGGCTGAGCTGGATTCCCGCAAGGACAGCGGGTGATCGCCCATCCGGGCCGCAACCGTTATCTCCTCCCCATTCAAGGTAAGGCGCGATGACCGGACAGGAGATGAAGCGGGAGGTGAAGTGCCCCCACTGCGGATGGTGGTGGCACCACCCCAGAGAGCCCATTCATTTTGCATCCTGGGACGAGTGGGCAGAGGAGCACCCGGAGAAGGAGAGCCTCGCCTGCCCGAACTGCGGCGAGGTGACCGAGGTCTCGGAAGGGACGGTGCGGTTCTCGAAGAAGGGGAAGGAGAAGAGTGGGGGATCAGGGAAAGCGAAGAAGTGAGGGGGGAGAAAGGAAGCTCCCTTGGTCCGTTCATCCCCCACTCCTCCCCTGAGTCGGCGTACCACGGGCCGCTTTCACGATCCTGGCCAGTTCGAACCCGGCCATGCAGAGAAACACGAAGAGGATGAGAATGGCTGTACCGGCCGGGGTAACAGGTACGACATTTAAATGATGCCCCACGGCAGGCACGAGGAGTGCAGCTGCAAGGAATCCCAGCGCACCCGCCATCCAGAGGAGGAGCACCCGGTTGGAGAAGAGTCCGATCCTGTAGAGCGGGTCGTGTGTTGACCTCGAGAAGAGGGCAAGGAGGACATGGCCGATCATCCAGGCCGAGAACGCGTAGGTCTGGGCCATGGCGAGGGGGATGTTCCCATGCAGGGAGACCCAGTAGGGGGCAAAGACCGCCACCCAGAGGGCGAACCCTCCTAGAGCGATGCCCGAGATCATGGACGCATCGAGGAAAGGGACACGCGGGTCGTGTGGCGGGCGCCGGTCGATGGACGGCTCGGCGGGTTCGGCAACGAAGGATGCCGAGGCCCCGAGATCCATGAAGAGCTCGAGGAGGATGATCTGGATGGGGGAGAAGGGGAAGGGGATCCGGAAGACGAGTGAAGCGGCAAAGATGGCGATGAGGGCGACCTTCACCGAGAGGTAATACCGGACGCCCTTGGAGAGGTTGTCGAAGATCCGCCGGCCTTCAAAGACGCCCTTCCCGATGGTGATGAAGTTGTCATCGGCTATCACGATATCGGCGGCCTCCTTCGCCGCATCGGTGCCCTTGATGCCCATCGCGATCCCGATATCGGCCCCCTTCAGCGCGAGGGAGTCGTTCACCCCGTCACCGGTGACCGCGACAACCTCCCCGTTCTCCTGGAGCGCCTTCACGAGCCGGTACTTGTGCTCCGGGGTGGCACGGGCGAATACAGAGACCCTGCCCACCACCGCGCGGAGTTCCTCGTCTGACATCCCATCCAGATCCCTTCCCTCGAGGAGAAGTGCCGGGGGGATACCCACCTCGGCGGCGATGGCAGCTGCCGTCTTCGGGTGATCCCCGGTCACCATGACCGTCCGGATGCCTGCCCGGTGAGCCCGTTCTATCGTCTCCTTCACGCCGGGCCTGGGCGGGTCTTCCAGGGCGATGAGCCCGTCGAGGACAAGGGCCTGCTCGAGCTCCCCGAACGGGCGGCTCACCTCCCCGGGATCGAGGTCCCGGTGCGCCACCGCGATCACCCGCCTTCCCAGGCCTGCCTCCCGGGCGAGAGCCTCTGCTGCTTCCCGGGTATCCCCTGCGACGGTCGCGAGCACCTCCTCAGGTGCCCCTATCAGGGAGAGGACTGGCTTCCCGTCGAGCTCCCGGATGACCGACCGGGTCTTCCTCCCCCTGTCAAAGGACCGCTCCTTCACAACCCTCCCGCGGTTGGGAGGAAGGGACCGGGCATCAGCCGCTTCCGCGATCGCACGGTCCGTAATGGAGAGGGAGAGATCGGTCATGGCCGCGCGGGCGGAGGCGAGGATGGATCCCTCGTTCTGCGGGGGAAAGATCGCGACAACCCGCATCGTGCTCTCGGTGAGGGTCCCTGTCTTGTCGGTGAGGATCACGGTGGCATTCCCGAGGGTCTCCGCGGCCTTCAGCTTCTTGACGAGGAAGTTCTCCCTCGAGAGGAGGTAGGAGCCGAGCC
>CAZKEV010000080.1:0-5398 GCA_964551875.1 uncultured Methanomicrobiales archaeon
GGTAAGCATGACGACCGCGATACCCATGGCCCGGAGACGGTCTATCATACCCTTTGCCTTCGGGCGGACCTGGTCTCTGACTGCGATGATGCCATACAGGAGATCCTTTGTTCCTACGACCATCACGGTCTTTCCTTCCGCACGCAGAGATTCCATGCGGCTGACCGCTTCCTGGTTCTGTCCGATAGCAGGGAACGATTCCGGTTTCCCTACTACATACCGGATACCCCCGATCATCGCTGCTGCACCCTGGCCTGTAAGGGCGCACTGGTCCGCGGCTTCACGTGCTTCGATCCCCGATTCCTGTGCCTTCCTGTTTATCGCCGCTGCAAGCGGATGTTCCGAACATTTTTCAACCGTGTACGCAAGGCAGAGAACGTCGGTGTCATTGCCGTGCAGGGCAATGATGTCCGTGACAACCGGCATACCGGTCGTGAGCGTACCGGTCTTGTCGAATGCGACTGCCTTGATCCTTCCAAGGTTTTCCAGATGAGCACCTCCCTTGATGAGGATACCGCTTTTTCCCGCCGAACCAATTCCCGCCGCGATGGCGACCGGCGTAGACATGACCAGGGCACAGGGCGCCGCAGCGACGAGCAGCACCACGCCCCGGATTGCCAGATCCTTGAAGGGGATGCCGAACAGGGGCGGAATGGAGATCAGGAGGAATGAAGCAAGGAGTACGAGCGGGGAGTATCTCCGCCCGAACCGCTCAATGAAGAGCTGTCTCTTTCCCTTCTGGTCCTGCGCCTCTTCAACGAGGTGGATGATCTTTGCGAGGGTGTTATTCTCGAATGATGCCGTCGCCTGTACCTCAAGAGCGCCTTCCTGATTGACCGTCGCGGCAAATACTTTCATTCCTGCCCCCTTTTCAACCGGGACTGATTCGCCGGTTACTGCCGCTTCGTTGATACTCGATCGGCCTTTGACAATGATACCATCGGTCGGGATACCGGCGCCCGGCTTTACGAGAAATATATTGCCGACCTTTACCTGTTCGGCAGGTATGGTTCTTTCATTCCCGTTTTCGAGGACGATTGCCTCTTTCGGTGCGAGATCGAGCAGGGCCCGGATGGATGCCCGTGTGCGGGCGTACGTGAGCTCCTCGACACCCTCGGCCGCACCAAACAGGAACACCAGAAATGCCGCCTCGTCCCAAAGTCCAAGCACGATGGAGCCCAGTGCGGCAGCGATCATCAGAATGTTAATGCCGATCTCGCGTTCAGTGATGAACTCCTCAATTCCTTCCCGCGTCCAGTGATAGGCACCGATCGGAATGGCGAGAAGAAAGAACAGATTCTCGACCGGTGCCGCGATTACACCAAGATGGCCGAGGATTAAGCCTAACCCTGCAATTATTCCCGCTATCAGCGCGTTCCGGAGCGGAGGATGACCATACCATGCCCAGTCATACGCCTCCTCCTCGCCGTCATCGCATTTTTTCGAACAGGAACAACCCACGATGCAATCCTCCGGATGGTTACTGGTAATTTCCTGATAGATAGTATCCGTTTAATAGTTGATAAGCAGAAAAGTAACGCAACAGGTAGGTAGTATCCATGAAGAAACCTCCAACCGTGGCCAGTGATATATGTTTCTGCCCGTTGTTTGGCATCCTAGATGTCATAGCGAAGAAGTGGGCGCTCCTGATCATCGCTATCCTAGGTAACGAAGGTGAAAGGGGTTTCAATGAACTCAAAAAAGAGCTCGGCTGCATCAGTCCGAAACCACTCTCGGACACACTGAAGAACCTTGAGCGGATCGGGCTTGTGAGAAAGAAGATCATGAAGACATCGCCACCGACTGTGAAATATTCGCTCACACCTGATGGCCGGGAACTACGGGAGCACCTGATCCCGATGCTGGTCTGGGTCTCGGAACGCGGCGGGCATGAGATGCCAGGCTGCCCGATACGGGCGCAAAAAATGCTCAATCGTGCAGGAACCTCAAAATAAGAATAGAGTATCTTGTGAAATCTTCACTCATTTTCTGGAACTGTCCGCATCTGTTCTTCTCTTTTTTTCATGTTGTTCCTGCAGATCCCGTGAACTTTCCTTCGTCCAACCCTCATGCGAGCTGCTTTCCTGGATAACGAGGGAAAAGGCCCGGAAATGATCCCTGTCATCGGTATTTCAGGCCGGAATTTTCAGTTTTAGTTACTCTGTTTTACTATTTCAGGGTAAAACTTCACGTGTTTTTTCAGCGAAAGTTCTTTATTCTTATCCTGTGTCAGTCGTTCGGGGAGTCCCATGAAAAAAGAAGCCATCATCGTTATCGTTGGGGTTGTTGTCCTCGCTTCCATATTTATTGCTATCAGCGTCGCCACCATATACCCGAATCCATGGGGGCGGTCCGATACCGGGCCCTATTCAGGAAACAACGTAATTCCGGGAACAATAGGTCCAGGGATGATGGGTTCCGGTATGATGGGGCCGGGGATGATGGGATCTGGCATGATGGGTTCCGAAATGATGGGCGGCACGGGAATGATGGCCCTTTATCCAACGGGTTCACGACCCATCTCTGAAACCGACGCCCGCAACCGGGCTCTGGCCTATGCGAACCGGTACTATCCTGGCGCAAGAATTGGGGATTTCATGGAGTTCAGTCTAAATTACTATGTCGAACTCCAGGACGCATCGAGCACGAGCATCGCCGAGATCCTGGTCGATCGGTATACCGGGGCGGTCACGCCGGAACCCGGTCCGAATATGATGTGGAACACGCAGTACAGGGGGCAGAGCTCCGCAGCAGCGGGGGCGTATGACCTGACGGGAGGGAAATCCCAGGCCGAGAAGTTCCTTGCGGGCTACCTGCCTGGAGCAACAATTCAGGAATCTACGGCTTATCCCGGATATTATACTTTCGACTTTGGACGGGGACAGATCGAAGGGATGCTGAGTGTGAACGCCTATACGGGAGATATCTGGGTGCACACCTGGCATGGCCAATTCATTGGTGGTTAAACCGGGGATTACCGTATGTCTTCGTGAGAACGTCCAACAAGAACTCCCGCTATTACCGGTTCGGCTTCCCGTACTGCTGAACAGTTTGCGAAGAACCAGTCTCTTGGATTTAGCGGAGCATGGGGAATAAATTCCCCGTTGTCCCGATTCATTTTTTGCCTTTTAATTTAATAGGGAACCGCACCTTCATCCCGCCTGGAGATATCTCCACAAAAGGTGAAGTAATCGTACACAGAGAAATGGCCGGGAGCTCCGGGAACACCTGATTCCGATGCTGGTCTGGGTATCGAGACGCGGCGGTCAGGAGATGCCGGGCTGTCCGATACGGGTTTGATGAGAAACAGGGAAGTTATTTTTTCTGGTTGGGTGGTACCAGGATTGTGCTCTCAACGAGACGGGAGAGTTTCGCCTGCCCCTCGACCACGCGCCGCATGGTGCCGGGGTGCCCGAACTCGAGGGTGGTGAGGATGCCCCGCACCTCCCCCCGGAGTGCGGTATGCCTGTACGGGCACTCGGGAAGATCCAGATAGAGACCCTGGAGGATGCCGTAGAGGGCCACCTCTTTCTCCGGGATCTCCCTGAGCGGCTTCACCCGCGGGACGAGACCCTGCGCTCCGTTCTCCCCCCGCCTCCCGGAGATCCTCTTCCTGTCCCCCTGGAGCCAGTTCATCAGCACCGATTGCGCCTCGTCGTCCAGGTTATGGCCGGTGGCCAGCTTCGAGGCACCTGCCCGCCGGGCAATGGTGTTGATCGCCTTCCTCCGGAGGATGCCGCAGATGCTGCATGCCCGGTCCGGCTGCCCCCTGAGAATCCCGTCCAGGGTCCTCCCGTAGAGTTCCTTGAACGAGAGGACATGGTGATCTATCCCGAGCCGTGCCGTGGTAGCCTCTGCGGAATGCAGGGTTGCTTCACGGTAGCCTTCTATCCCCTCATCCACGGTGACGGCCACCAGGTGCGCCCCTGGAAGGAGGCGGCGGAGCAGGTGGAGAAGCACCGTGCTGTCCTTTCCCCCGGAGAGCGCAACCGCAAGCCGGTCGCCGGGCTGGACCATCGCGTACTCCTGGATGGTGCATTTGACGCGTTCTTCCACATCACCGACGAAGTGATCACCGCACAGGTGGCGGTTTCGGATCCGGTCCATGAAGACGGCGGCCTGGCCGCAGAGGTCGCATACGGGCCCGTCGGGACCGCTGGGATCTGGCTTCACTCATCCTCCGTGGGAAACCCGGATGATCCGGATCACATTATCCGGACCGAGGACAGTATCCTCGGGGATCACCCTCCCGTCTCTTGATACGATCACCTCGACCGGGTTCACGCCAAGGGAGAGGAGCACCTGGGAGACCGTAGTGGCGTCTCCCTCGAAGGTCCGGGCAGTCCCATCCTGCAGATGTATCTTCATCTGATCCTCAGTTTCATTACCACCGCTCACCTTTAAACATCCCGTGGGGCGCAGGATCTGCACAAAGCGATCACCCCGCCGTCCCGTTCTGCCCAATGACCAGTAACAGGAACCGGATCGTCCTGGCGCCAATCGGATAAGGTGCCCGGATGGAGATCTGAGGGTAACACCTTTTTGAGCCTGGTATCCTATGCATGGAGAGAGAGGGAGAGGGTGAGTTGGCATGATGGACGAGGAAGGGTTCGGGATGCTGGGGAGGATGATGGTCGCGCTGGAGGAGATAGAGGGATGCAGGGAGTTTGCATCCCTGATCCCTGAGGTGAGGACGAACCTCGTATACGCAAGGTCCCATGCAAAGACCCGTGATGATGTGCTCGCTATCGACGGCCGGATCACCGTGGTCGATGGCCGACCCCGGGCAGCAGGCCGTGTACGGTTCGGGGCCTCCAGCCACATGGCGCGCCTCGTCATCGAGCTGAGGAAGGTTGACCCGTCGGTGCGGGCAGGCATCGACTTTGCCTGGACTCCGCACCTCTCCCAGTGGCTTGAAGGGCACTGCAGGGCGAAGGGATGGGTCTTCTCGGTCATTGACCGCCGAGGCGAACCCGAGGAGATCAAGGAAGCCGAGGGCGCATCCATGCCGTGGAAGGTGGCCGAGGCCGTGCGGTCAGCCGGCGGGAAGGTCCCGAAAATCTTCTACGAGACCGGTGCTGTCGGCAAGGAGCCTGTCTCGGTCCTCGTAGGGAGGGACCCCATCGAAGTGGCAGACCAGGCCTGCGAGATCGGGAGGAAGTACCATGCACCGGGGTAACCAGAAAATCGGGAAGATCGACCAGGACACCTTCGAGTCCTTCATACTTGCCCGGCTCGGGAGGGAGGACCCGTCTGTGATCGTCCCTCCCCGGACCGGCATCGACGCAGGGGTGGTGGACCTGGGGGATGGCCGGGTGCTCATCGTGGCCGAGGACCCGATCTTCGCCATCCCCGGGCAGCCGCCCGAGATGTTCGGGTGGTACACGGTCCACATCGG
>CAZKEV010000081.1:0-5220 GCA_964551875.1 uncultured Methanomicrobiales archaeon
CCTTCCCTGGATCGACGAGAACCGCAAGGGCAGTGCCTATGAGGATCACAAAGATGGGAACGAGGATGATGATGGTCGAGAGTTTCATCTCGCAGGGTTCGATCTTCTTCCCGAGATACTCCGGCGTCCTCCCCACCATCAGGCCGGCGATGAACATGGCAATGATGACAAAGACGAGCATGCCGTACAGGCCGGATCCGACGCCGCCGTACACAACCTCCCCGAACTGCATCATGAGCATCTGGACAAAGCCCCCTACGGGGGTGAAGGAGTCGTGCATCGAGTTGACCGCACCGCAGGACGTGGAGGTGGTCACCACCGAGAAGAGCGCCGATGCCATAACGCCGAACCGGACCTCCTTGCCCTCCATGTTCCCGCCCGGCTGGAGGTAGCCCTGAGCCTGGTCAATTCCCATGCCATCAAAGGCAGGATTGCCCCCCTTCTCGGCCCAGATGACGAGGCCGGCCAGGGGAAGGAAGATGATGGTCATGGCAATGAGAATGCTCACGCCTTTCCTTCCCGCCCCCACCATCTTCCCGAAGGTGTAGCAGAGGGCTGCCGGTATGAGGAGGATCGCCGCGACCTCGATGAAGTTGGAGAGGGGCGTGGGATTCTCGAAGGGGTGGGCAGAGTTGGCATTGAAGAACCCGCCCCCGTTCGTGCCGAGCAACTTGATGGCGACCTGGGATGCGGCAGGCCCGAGGGGGATGATCTGGGTGGTGATGAGGTTGCCGTGGGCATCCATCGCCGGATCAAGGAGGTGGACGGTCACCGGGCCGTGGAAGGTCTGGACTGCCCCCTGCGAGACGAGGAGGAGGGCGATGATTGCACTGAGGGGCAGGAGTATCAGGACACTCCTCACCAGGAGAACCCAGAAGTTGCCGATCTCTTCTGTCGATCTCCTTGATAACCCGTAGACAAGGGCGATGAGGACGGCCATACCTGTAGCCGCGGAAAGGAAGTTCTGGACGCATAACCCGATCATCTGGGTCAGATAGCTGACCGCCGTCTCCCCCGCGTATGCCTGCCAGTTGGTGTTGGTCGCAAAGCTCACCGCCGTATTGAGGGAGAGATCCCAGGGGGCCGGTCCCACCCCGGCGGGGTTGAGGGGGAGATACTGCTGGACCGAGAGGAGGAGGAATACGACGATGATACCGAGAACGTTAAAGACCATCATCGCGGCGCAGAAGGTCTTCCAGTCCATCTCCTCGTAACGGTCAACCCCCAGCCTGTCAAGGAGCAGGCTTTCGAGGGGCTCGATGACCGGTGAGAGGAGGGTAGGTTCCCCTTTGAATACCCTCATCATGAACCTGCCCAGAGGGACGACGGTCACGACAAAGATGCCGATGAAGAGGAGGAGCAAAATCCACTCCATGAGCCGCATTCCAGCCTCCGGTGGGGGATTAAGATTTATTCCCTCCTGGGTGACGGGGGCGATAGGGCTGGGTGACGGGTTATCGAGAGCCAGGTTGAGAGAGAGAACATTGACCCTGGGTTCCCCGAAGATGCCGAGCTGCCTTCCCTCCGTATGCTGTTCCACGAGGGACTGAATCTCCACCTCGCTCCGGTTCCGTTCCCGTGCGATGCGGGGAACCTGGTAGAGGGCCGCAGCGATGCTGATATCCGGGTCGAGCCCGCTTGCCGAGGCAGTGACGAGATCAACGGGTATGGGACGCGTATTGGCAGGATCTGCTTTATGAAGGGCGTCAACCCTGGCCTTCACCGCAGCTGCAAGATCCGTGTTTGAAGGGCCGAGGTTTGATCCGGTCGAGAGTCCTGCATTGTACGGCACGGGAGATGTGGCAGAGGGCCTCCCCCAGAAATATTTTGGCGATGAGAATGGCTGCCCGATGAGCGCGGAACCAACAACCTTCCCGTCATGCTCAATAAAATTCCCGTTCGCCTGGACCGGGAAGATCAGCTGAGCGATTCCGGTTATGGCAAGCGGGTAGAGGATCCCTGTCAGGAGGGTGAGCAGGAGAAAGATGATGAGGGCAGGCCTGACCTGCCTTTTTACCATGGATACGATTTCCCGTATCATCACCTCGCCTCCTCAGACATGGTCGCCCACAATCCGGGAAATTCCCATACCAACGTGTAAATTGTGAGTATTTATGGCGATTGATGACCGGTATGCATGCACAGGAAAAAAGGATCTCCCGAAGAAGCTGGAGTTACCGTCGGCTGATCCCTGACGGATGGAAATCTCATTCCCGGTAACCAATATTAGGAATTTCCTGCCGCGCAGGGATTGGCTCGAGGGTAGCCATGCAGGAAGAGGGTACTTGTTGCCTCCGCCGTGCCAATACCTTATATGTCCGGAGCGCTCAGAGTGTGTCTCATGGAAAAATCATCTTCAGTGCAGACCCTCATCTTCTTCCTTATCATGGTCCCGGGAAGCTGGATCACCTGGACCCTGTTCTCTCGGAGTGATTTTGCGGCATTCATCTGGGCAACCTTGGGAATCGCTATCCTTGCCATAGTCATTGCCAGCGCCTTCAAGGTCGCGGACCAGTGGGAGAAGGCCGTGGTCCTCCGGCTCGGAAGGTACTTCGGCCTGAAAGGCCCGGGCCCGTTCCTGATCATCCCCATTATTGATCGGGTCGCATACTGGATCGATCTCCGGATCATCACCACCACTTTCATGGCAGAGAAGACCCTCACCAAGGACACGGTGCCTGTTGACGTGGAAGCGGTGCTCTTCTGGAAGGTGGTGAACTCGGAGAAGGCTGCCCTTGAGGTGGAGAACTACAAGTCTGCCATCTCCTGGGCATCCCAGACAGCGCTCCGGGAGGTCATCGGCAAGTCCATGCTCGCCGACATGCTCGAGAACCGGGAGAAGCTCGACAAGGAGCTCCAGCACATCATCGACCTGCGGACCGAGCAGTGGGGGGTGAACATCAGCTCCGTGGAGATCCGGGACATCCTGATCCCCACCGAGCTCCAGAACGCCATGTCCATGCAGGCCCAGGCCGAGCGGGAGCGGCAGGCACGGATCATCCTGGGCGACTCCGAGAAGCAGGTGGCCCAGAAGTTCGAGGAGGCGTCCCGGACCTACCAGAACAACCCGACGGCCCTCCACCTCCGGGCCATGAACATGCTCTTCGAGGGGTTGAAGACGGGCAGCCCGACCCTCGTCATCGTGCCGGCGTCGGTGCTCAACACCATGAACCTCGGGGATACGACCGGCGTGGTCGCCCTCGCCCAGAACCTCGAGGATCGGAAGGAGAAGGCGAAACTGGAGGGAAAGACACCCTAGAACGTGGCAAGAGAACCCCCCCTCTTTTCGTGACTTTTTCCAGGGAACCGGTGGGCGGGCAGCACTCCAGAGGGAGAGCTGCACCCCACGGATGGAACGTGCATCAGGGTGGATTGTAATGAAAACCGCTGATATCGACGAGATCTACCAGAGGATGCCCCTTGACAAGATCCCCTGGAATATGGAGGTTCCTCCCGATGCTCTCGTTGAACTTATCAGGAGCGGGAAAGTCAGACCCTGCAGGACCATTGACCTCGGGTGTGGAGCTGGCAACTATGCCATCTACCTCGCAGGTATCGGTTTCGATGTCATTGGCGTCGATAGTTCCCCGACCGCGATCAGTTTTGCCCTTGAGAAGGCAAAGAGGCTCGGAGTCACCTGCAGCTTTGTGGTCGCTGACCTGCTCGGCGATCTCCATGAAGTGAACGGCAAATTCGGATTCGGGTTTGACTGGGAACTGCTCCACCACATCATGCCCGAAGACAGGGAGACCTATGTGAAGACCGTCTCCTCCCTCCTGAATCCGGGTGCAACCTACCTGTCCGTCTGCTTCAGCGAAGATGATCCCCAGTTCGGCGGGACGGGGAAGATCAGGAAGACCCCGATCGGGACGGTGCTCTACTTCTCGTCGGAATCCGAGATCCGGGAACTCTTCGACCCGTACTTCTCCATCAAGGAACTACGGACCATCGAGGTCAGCGGCAAGTTTGGGCCCCACCGGGCCGTCTATGCGCTGTCCGAACGGCGGTGAGCAGGGTATCCCGGCAGGTCCCTCCGGGGTTTTTCCGAAAGAAAGGCCCCTCATGCACGCCGGCTTCGGTACGTGCGGTAGAGTTCCTCAAGTTCACCCAGATCGTTCATGGGCGTCGGGATCACCCGCGAATTGTTCTCCATGATTGCCTTCGCCAGATCCCTGAAGATTTTGGCTTCTCCGGACTCAGGAGAATGCTCCACCACGGCCTTCCCCTCAAATTCACAGGCCTGGATGACCGGGCTCTTCGGGACAAACTGGACGAAGGGAGTTCCCAGCCGCCTGGCAAACTCAGGAATGAAGGCGTGCTCGAAGGCCTCGTCGCCGTTGCTGTTGCAGATGATCCCGGCAAGCCCGGTGTCACCACGCCGGGCGAGGCGCTGGACGGCTCGGGCAATGTTGTTTGCTGCATAGATGCTCATGAATCCACCGGAACAGATGAGGTAGATCTCCCGCGCGAACCCTTCCCTGATGGGCATGGCAAACCCCCCGCAGACCACGTCGCCGAGCACATCGTAGATGGCAACATCGATCTTGAAGGTCTCAAAAGCTTTGAGATCCTTCAGGATCTGGAGCGCGGTGAGCACACCTCTTCCGGCACAGCCCACGCCGGGTTCGGGCCCGCCTGCCTCGACGCAGTACAATCCCTTCGGTGTCTGGTAGACGATGCTCCCGAGTTTCATCGCATACTCATCCTTCCCGACCCTCAGCTGCTCGCGGTATGTCTCAAGGACGGCGGGGATGAGTCGCCCCCCTGCCAGGATCCTGGTGGAGTCCCTCTTGGGGTCGCAGCCGACCTGCATGACCGAGAGGCCCATCTCGGAAAGCGCCGCTGAGACGTTTGAGGCGATCGTGCTCTTCCCGATCCCTCCTTTGCCGTAAATTGCTATCTGCCTCATCTGCTCATCACCACTTTGCTTCGTATCTCTTCTCTTTCGATCGCCAACGGATGATCCACTCGTTCTGTACGGCCTTGCATGGGTTCATCACCACTTCGCCTCGTACCTTTTCTCCTTGGACCGCCACCGTATTATCCACTCATTCTGGACGGCCTCGAAGAGGTTCAGGATCCCTGTATACCCGAAGTACTCCCGGTTGATGAACCTGAACTGGCGCATCATCCTCACCAGCTCAACAACATATGATACCCCCAGGCCCTCGCTCGCATGCCGTTCGATGGTGCTCCCGAAAACGACCTTCGGCCGTACCT
>CAZKEV010000082.1:0-5042 GCA_964551875.1 uncultured Methanomicrobiales archaeon
ATGTTCCTCGTGCGGATCCCGTCATCGAGGACACCCTTGATCCGCAGGTCATACCTGAAGTTCTTCTGGATCTCGTGGACCGGGCAATAGTTCTGCCGGGAGAGGACCCGGTTGCACCCCTCGACGGGACACCGCTTGATGAGCCCTGAACCGGGGGCCAGGTGGACGATCACACCCTTTACCGCCTCCCCTTCGGCCACCCGGATCTCGCCTTCCTCGGGGATGTATATCGCCGTGGAAAGGTTCAGCTGCAGCCGCCCGTTGAACTCGTCGACAAGGGCATAGTAGATGGAGTACACGTTGCCGGGGATGAGCTTCTCCTTCCCTTCCTCCCGCCAGATGGTGAACTTGATGGTTCCGGTCTCGTCCCCGAGAAGGCCGGCCTGGAGCATCCGCTCGTGGCTCGACTCCCACTCCTGCACCACCTTCACCCTGACGGACCCCACCCCGGGACGGAGATCCCGCACCGGTATCACCTTCGGAATGAGGGGGGCCTCGTTCTCCACTTCTGAAATGGTGGTACCGCTGTGGATGTTCATCTTCTCTACCCCGCGGAACTCATCCACGACCGCAGACTCGATCCTGTACCATTTCCCTGCTGACAGGGGCTGCGCCTTGGCCCTCGCCCAGACCGTGAACCTGATTGCCCCTGAGGGATCGGCGAGGATCCCTGCCTGGGCGATGGCAGGGGTGGGCGGGGATGTGAGAGCAACCACCTTGCCCTGGACCGTCACCCATTCCCCTGCCGAGAGCCCCTGGATCTCCCGTTCCTGCGCCCTCGTGCCGGGGGATGGCAGCGAGTGCTCCCGGGCGAGCTCGTTCATCACTGTGCGCTCGGCTTCTGCAAGCGGGACGCCAAACTCCTCAACAAGACGCCGTATCTTTGATTCGATCCTTGACCGGTCAACGGCGATTCCCTTTGCTTCCATCTTTCCGGAGATTCTTTCAACCGCATCTGATACTTCCATAGACATCTCCACTGATAAGGGGCTCCCCCACCCCTCTTAAAGCATAACGGTGGAGGGTGAAAATGAGGTCTTCCCTGCGAGAGAACCGCCCTGCCCGGGGGTTCCCAAGGATTAAGTAGCAGGATGACAAACACCATGGGCATGGCAGTAACGGCTGACAGCACCATTATGGAGGTCCTGCAGGCGAAGCCCGACGCGGCCACCGTCCTCTTCAGGTTCGGGATGGGCTGCCTCGGTTGCGCCGTAGCCCGGGGCGAGACGATCCGGGAGGCAGCCCAGGCTCACGGTATCCCCCTCGAGGAACTCCTCAACGCGCTGGGAATTCCCGAGAAGTGAACTTTTTTCAGAGGTCCTTTGAGGAAGGGATCCTCTTCAGCTCCCTGAGGCCCGCCTCGGGGTTCTTCTTCAGGTAATCCGTGACCTTCGGTGTATGGAGGAGGGTGCACCCGCTGCAGTTCCAGACCATCCCCCCGTTCATGCTCTCAACCCACTGGCCGAGCTCGGGGTCCAGGCACGGGTACAGGGGGCAGTAGCAGTAGTCGCACCGCTGCCCCTCGAAATGGCAGGGATAGTAGGGGCATCCCTCGGGAGACCACTCCACCCAGTGCTCCCCCCCGTAGCGCGAGAAGATGAACAGGGACGGCCCCCTCCTCTCAACCCGGCCCTCGTGCCGGGCCAGGGCCTCCTGCACGCCCTGGAACCCAGCCTGGTAAATCCGCCTTCCCGCCTCGGTTGCGGTGCCCGCATAGGTGTGGCATACCGGCCCCTCACATGCGGCAACCACGGCATCGGTGATGGTCCCCGAGAAGGGGTGTCCGAGGGCCCTCAGTGCGTCGGCCTTGGCCATGGTCGCGGTGAGGATGGTCTCGAGAAGTGCCCCGTCCGTGAAACCCTCGGCGGAATGGACGATGATGTTGATGGTGCCCGCCATTCCCGGGTTCGGGTTGTTTATTCCGGCGGTGACAAAGAGGGTGATGAAGTCATAGTGGAGGATGCAGGAGGTCCGGATCGGAACGGCGGTGAGGAGCCCGAAGAAGTCACGGGAGAACCCCATGCCGGCTGCGATCTCCTCCATGGGAGGGAGGGGTTCGGCATGGTCGAATGCATCTTCGACGGTATGGTTGAAGATGGTGGTGACCTTCCGGAGGCCCCCGTTCACGCCGGTGCTTGCAGCTCTGAAGTCCCCACGGAGAAAGAGCGTCTCTCCCTCGAAGAAATACCTCATGAGAGCTGGTAGCGCACCCGGTCCTTCAGTTCCTGCTGTTTCCCGGCGTTCCAGCCCGAAACATCCTGGAGGTAGCCGGTGACCCGGCTGATCTGCACCACGTCATGACACCCGCAATCCGGGCAGACGGGACTCCCGCAGAGGGGGCAGTACTCGATCCGTGCAATGATCTCGTGGGAGCACTGGGAATGGTCCAGGGGGCAGAGGATCTGGAGCCGGGTCTCACCGCACTTAGGGCAGGGGGTTGAGTCCACGATGGTGTGGCAGGTGAAACACTTGTAGCGCCGTTCCCCGGGAGGGATCTCCTGGAGGGAGCGGTACTTCTCGGTAAGCTTGCGCTGCTCTGGACTCCATTGCATACCGGATCCATGGTGAGGCGACCATAAAATGTTTTTGCGCAAAATATCGTGCTTTACGCAAAAGCGTAAACGCGATTGGAGAAGACCGATAAGGAAATAATGGGTTGGTCTTCGACCTAATTCCGGGCTGCCTCAGCTGACTCATAGGGTTCATCACCGGTCAGATCGGCCGTCTCATCATCGGCAGCGCCGCGATAATTCCTTCGCCGCCCCTGCAGGGTCCGGAGCCCCGTAGATGGCCCTTCCCACGATGATCCCATCCACGAGATCCTTCACGGCCTCCAGGTCTCCTCCCTGCGCACCAACCCCCGGGGAGAAGATCTTCAGGGGCCCGACGACCTGACGGAGCCGTGCCACCCGGTCCGGCCGGGTAGCGGGGGCGATGATCCCATCCGCCCTGCACCGAACGGCGAGCGCGGCCAGCCGCTCGGCAACCCCGCCGTGGAAGAACTCGGCTGCCCCGGGATGACTCATCTCGGCGACCGCGTAGCACGCCCCGCCGCTCGCATGGGCCACTCCCACACAGCCGGAGAGGGCGTCCTCGCCCGGGAAGGCATGGGCGATGATGGCCGAGAAACCGGCCCGGAATGCCAGGGTGCAGATCGCCTGGTTCGTGTTCGGGATGTCAGCAACCTTGAAATCGGCGATGAGGGGGAGGCCCAGGGGCAGGAGATCCCCTGTGATGGAGAGCCCTGCCGAGAGAGCAAGGGGATACCCGACCTTGATGGCATCCACGTGGGGGGCGCAGGCTCTGGCAATCGCGAGTGCCCGGGTCCGGTCCTCTACATCGAGGGAGAGGATCAGGTCAGCCACGGGAGATTCTCTCCAGCACCGCCGCGGTAAGGAGCGGGAGGGTGATGGTCGCATCCCCGTAGACTGTTACGCCCCGGGCATCGGAGGTGAGTTTTCCCCAGGAGCGGGCCTCGTCGAGAGTCGCGCCCGAGAGGCCCCCGAGATCCGGCCGGTCTCCCGTCAGCTGGACCGCGTAGGAGAACCCGTGGGGCGCGAGGAGCATCCCCTGGAAGATGAAGTTCTTGGGCACCCCGCCCCCGATGATGAGCGCCCCGGCCCGCTCTGCCGTGAAGCACCGGTCAAGGAAGCCCTTCATGTCCCGGAAGGCATCCACCACGACGTTGTGGGTCTGGGTGAAGAGGGAGAACTGGAGGCCGAAGACCGAGTCCTGGACCGCGGGGCAGTAGACCGGGACCCCCTTCCTCGCAGCGGTGGCGAGGATCCCCGAGGGAAGGTTCCTGCCGACCATCGCCAGGAGCTCAGTGGTGGAGATGACCGTCCCTTCCCTGAGCCCCCCGAAGATCCCCTGGATGAACTCCTCGAACTGCGTGAAGGCCTCGTCAGCGACATAGACGTCGTAGATGCGGTTGATCCCCTGCTTCCGGAGGTCGTTGTCAGAGCACTCCGCCGATCCATGATAGTGCCGGCAACCGATTGCCTCCACCATGTCGTGCACCAGGTTCGCACCGGTGGAGACCAGGACGTCCACATACCCCATGTCCACCAGGTCGGACACGATGCCCCCCATGCCGGCCGGGACCATTGCGCCGGCGAGGCCCAGGAAGGTCGTGGCCCGGTCATCCCGGAACATCTCCTCCGTGATACTGCAGGCCTTTGCAAGGGATCCCCCGTTGAACGCCCCCGATGCCTCGAGTTCCCGGATGAGCTCCCCGACGGTCATCCCGGGCCGGACCCTCACCTGTTTCACCGCATTGCCTTCCATTACGATGCCCCGCTCTACCGGATATCTCGCTTTCTCTCCTTTTATACCCCCCGGATGAGGGGCTTTGCCAGGTGCCTCCGGGCAGACGGTGGGACCTCGTACCACCCGCACCCAATCCGGCGTATGCGGACCATCACCTCCGCATCCTTCTCCCGCGGTCCGCACCTCCGGCACTTGTATCCTTTCAGATGCCCTGCCGACGTCATCCTCTTCCCGCATGCGGGGCACAGGGGCGGGTTCTTTACCAGATCCTCGGCTAGCCCGATGACCTGGATCTTCTCCAGGTTGAGGGAACCCCCCTTGAAGCTCCCGCAGGCCTCCACCTCGTCCCCGGGAAGGAGCGCCCTCACCACATCCCTGAACCCCTTCGTGGGTTCGTAGGTCATGCACCGGAGATCACGTCCCCTGGACTCCAGGGGGATCGAGACGTGCCCGCCCTTTCCCGTCACAGCTTTCCCTACAACGGTGCCCCTCACGCTGTATGAGTGACCCGGCGTGAGCTCCCCGATGATGCCCTCTTCCAGGTGCCCATCCGTCCCCTGGTTCGTAAGAAAGATCTGCTCCAGGCCGGGGGGTTCGGTTCGGATGAAGGTCCGGGCCAGGGCAACGGAGAGTGGGCTCTGCCCCCGGATCCCGAAGAGAACAGGATCCGGTGTATGGGGGGAGCATACCACGATGTCATTCTCCCGGTCCACGGTGTCCCACGTGCGTGGGGCTGTTGCAGTATCTGCGAGGAAGAAGGTCTCCCGCTCGAT
>CAZKEV010000083.1:0-5034 GCA_964551875.1 uncultured Methanomicrobiales archaeon
GAGAGGGAAAAATGATCATTGACGCACGGGTACGACCCCCATACAAGAGTCTGAAGCAGGTCCTTGCATCAGAGCCGGGGGCACGGCCACCTGTCAAACGCAGTCCTCTGGTAAGCGGGTACGAACGCACCCCCTCCATGATTCAGAAATCGTGGGAACTATTCAAGGAGGAGATGGATGCAGCGGGTGTGGATAAGGGCATCCTGGTAGGCAGGCAGGCCGGGCATCGTAACGTCTCTAATGATGACATCGCGGAACTCCGTGATCAGCATCCCGACCGGTTTCCTGTCGCTCTCGCGGGCATCAACGGAGCGGACATGGAGGGAGCAGTACAGGAGATTGAGCGAACATTAAAAGAGATGCATTTCAATGGGATTGCGGTCGATCCCGGGTGGTGGGTTCCGCCCCGCTATGTGGATGATAAAGAGAACTATCCCCTATATCAGAAATGCGCAGAACTCGGCGGGGTGCTCTATCTTACGTGCAGCCTCATGCAGGGCCCTGATATCTCGTATGCCGATCCCTTCCGCATCCAGCGGGTAGCGAATGATTTTCCGACGCTGCAGATTGTCGTTGTCCACGGCGCATTTCCCTATACGAGCGAGATGCTCGGGGTCATGATCGCCAACGCACCGCTGGGGAACCTGTGGGTGATCCCCGATTTCTTCCAGTTCATCCCCGGATTCCCTGGTGCACAGGACTGGGTCGAGGCCGCCAATCACTTCCTGGGGGACCGGATTCTCTATGCCTCTTCGTACCCGGTACGACCCCTGGGCCAGAGCCTTGCCGAGTTCCGACGGTTCTCCTACAAACCCGGGGTGCTGGAAAACCTCCTTGCAGGAAACGCAGCCACCCTGTTTGGCATTGATAACAGATGAGGGAGCGATGCGATGACCCTCATGGATGCGAAGATAAAAGCGGGATTGTTGTCCATCGGAACTGTCGATGTCGATGAGACCTTGCTGCCCCCGCCCAGGGTGTCAACCGCAGGCCCGGGAATGGGGCTCCAATCTATCTTCTTCACGTCAGGCGGTCTCCGCATCAGGCTGGAGGTCGATACAAAGTCACCGCTGAAGATGGTTCGAAAAAACGGTCATGTGGTGATTGTACGAGACGATCAGGAGATAGTGGAAGGGGATGTTGAGGAGGTGGTTGCCCACTGCCCTGATCAGGTCTACATCACCATCAGTGAACGGTGTATCTATAATTGTCAGTTCTGCTCAGTACCCAAGTCCCAGGGCAAGATCAAAACCACAGACGAGATCCTTGCCATTGTGGAGAAAGCACGAGAAATGGGGAAATTACAGGTCATCGCTCTGACTTCAGGAATTGCTACATCCCCCGATGATGAAATTGACCGGGTGGTGGAGGTGGTGAAAGCCCTTGCACCGTATAAGGTCCCCATTGGCGTGGCTGTTCATCCGGCAGATAATTCCTCCCAGCGGCTCAAAGATGCAGGGGTCACTGAGGTGAAATACAGTGTCGAAACCATGGATCGGGAGATCTTTGACCGGATGTGTAAAGGGAGAAAAGGGCATACCCTTGATTTTATCCTGGAATCGTTACGCGATGCGGTACGGGTTTTTGGCCGGAACCGTGTCTCGTCCAATATCATCATCGGACTCGGGGAGACAGACGAGTGTGTCCGTCAGGGAGTGGAGTACCTGGCACACATGGGCGTCATCCCCGTCCTCCGCCCCATCTCCATCTCCCCCCTGCGGAAAGAGGAGCTGACGATGGCTACCCGGCCCAGCCCCGAACGACTCCTGAAACTGACTAAAATGACACGAGAGATCCTGGAGAAGTATGGTCTTTCGGTCGATGTAGCACAGACCATGTGCCTTGCCTGCACCGGTTGTGATCTTACCCCCTGTCGCGATTGTTAGGCCCTGTCCTGCCCTACGTCCTTGCTTTTGCAGCCGGGTGCGATGGTCTTTGTGATGATCGAAGAGATGATTCCCGAGTCCCGGGTTCATGGGTACGAGGGGGAGGGGAAAACATACAAAGATGGCCCCAGCCATTCGAGCACCAGGGCTGGGGGCTTCACCCACCTCTTCCCATAACCCTTTATCGGAGGAGAAACAATATACTGCCACAACACAGCGAACCGGTCATCCTCTTTTCGATGATTCTTCATCAGGGCAGGGAATGCATCAGGTTCCCTGGAATGTGAATCTATGGAGACAGTATCCTTCAAGAATCTGGCCCTCTCCCACGAGGTCGAGCGGGCCATCTCCGACCTCGGGTTCGAGGAGCCGACCCCGATCCAGTCCCTCGCCATCCCGGTCATCCGCTCCGGAAAAGACGTCATCGGCCAGGCGCATACCGGCACGGGCAAGACCGCAGCCTATGGCATCCCGCTCCTGGAAGGGATCGATCCCCATAACCGCACCATCCAGTCCCTGGTCCTCTGCCCTACGCGGGAGCTCGCCATCCAGGTCTCTGAGGAGCTGACGAAGCTCGCGAAGTATAGGCGGGGCATCACCATCCTCCCGGTGTACGGCGGCCAGTCCATGGAACGGCAGCTCTCCGTCCTCGCCCGGGGCGTCCAGGTAGTCATCGCCACTCCCGGCCGGCTCCTCGACCACATCCGTCGCCGTTCCATCTCCCTCGATAGCATTAAGTATGTGGTGCTCGACGAGGGGGACGTGATGCTCGACATGGGCTTCATCGAGGATATCGAGGCGATCCTCGCGCGAACCCCAAAAGGGCGCCAGACTGTCCTCTTCTCGGCAACAGTTCCTGATGCGATCCACGACCTCTCACGCCGCTATATGCGCGATCCGAAGATCATCCGGGTTGTCCACGAACGGCTGACGGTCCCTGGCATCGAGCAGCGCTACTACAAGGTGAACGAGCAGGAGAAGCTTGACGTCCTGGCAGACCTCCTGGAGGAGTTCGACCCGAAGATCTCCCTCGTCTTCTGCAACACAAAGCGCCGGACGGATGTGCTTGCCCGGCGCCTGCGTGCCCGGGGGTACCTGGCCGAGAAGCTCAACGGGGATATGACCCAGGGGCAGCGGGAACGGGTGATGGTCAGGTTCCGGAGAGGAGAGATCAGTGTGCTCGTAGCTACCGACGTTGCCGCCAGAGGAATCGACGTGGAAGGGATCGATGCGGTCTTCAATTACGATGTCCCCAACGACCCCGAGTACTACGTGCACCGGATCGGCCGCACCGCCCGGGCTGGGCGGGAAGGACGATCCTTCACCCTCGTCACCGGTATGGATTCCGGGAAGATCCATGATATCCAGCGGTATGCGAAGATCACCGTGGCGCCGGAGCCGGTCCATGGCGAGGGTGCACGCCACGAAGTGGAAAAGGACCGGCTCCTCGGGGAGGTGAGATCCCTTCTCGGAGAGGATCTCGACCCGTTCCGGAGAAGGATCGAGCAGTGGATGGAACAAGGACACAGCTCCCTCGACATCGCGGCTGCCCTCCTGAAGCTTGCGGATTCCCCTGCAGGCGGAAGGAATACACATCAGATCCAGGAAGTGAACCGCCAGGGAGGGAAGCGGTGATTACGGGAAAAGGGGATGAAGAATTGTCCTCTCAATCCGGTCATTTTTTTTCCCTGGAACATGAGATAATAAAAATTAACTGATGAACTGCCATTCAATTCCTATTTCTTTTGCAAAAGCATGTCGGAGGGTTTTTCCTGGTGCACTCCCGAGGTGAAGGATCACCCACACCCAGATATCCTTCGCAGGCGATATATAGAGTACTCTCAATTCCCGATTGAGGGTTTGCGATCGGTATTCCCATGAGATGGAACGGCTGGCCACGGGTGAAGATACGCATCCCTGACGCACATTGCGTGAGGGGAGATGGCCAGGGCATACCCGACGGAGCTGTTTCTTCGGGGCGGGAGGTCGAGGCCATCGCCCCGCTGATTATCTCCGCATCACGGTCAACAGACATTCCTGCGTTCTATGGCGACTGGTTCATGGAACGGCTCCGCAGGGGCTATGCGAAGTGGGTCAACCCGTGGAATGGTGCCCCCATCTATGTCTCCTTTACGGATGCCCGTGTCTTCGTCTTCTGGTCCAAGAACCCCAAGCCGTTCCTCTCCCGGCTCGCCGAGATGCCACTATCTGGATACCAGTATTATCTCCTCTTCACCCTGAATGACTACGAGACCGAAGGGATCGAGCCCCGTCTTCCGCCCCTGGAGGAGCGGATACAGACCTTCATCTCGCTCTCGCGGCTTGCAGGCAGGGGGAGGGTCCTCTGGCGGTGGGATCCCCTCTTCCTCTCGGATTCCCTCGACGTGGCAGGGCTCCTGGATCGGATCCGGAACGTGGGCGATGCCATTGCGCCCTTTACAGAACGCATGATCTTCTCGTTCATCGACATTGCGAGATACCCGAGAGTCGCGAGGAACCTCACGACCCGGGGGTTCGGGGATATCCGGGAATTTTCGCCCGCCGAAGAAGTGGATCTCGCAGACGGGCTCAGGGAACTGAACCGGTCCTGGAGCCTTATAATATCCGCCTGCGGGGAGGAGAAGGACTTCTCCCGCTTCGGGATAGAGGCAGGCCAGTGCATCTCCCGCGACCTGATGCTCCGTGAGTTCGGGGGAGACCGGGTACTCCGCCAGTTCCTTGAGGCCCCTGATCCGCAGATCCCTCTGGTTCCGAGGGCAACCTCCCCTGTACCCCCGCACCTGAAAGACCCCGGCCAGCGGCCCTCATGCGGATGCGTCGTCTCGAAGGATATAGGGCAGTATTCGACCTGCCCCCACCTCTGCGCCTACTGTTATGCCAATACCACTCCCGAAAGGGTGGAGAAGCGTTACACCACCTACAGGATACAGTCCGAAAAGGGTATCTTTGGCGATTCCATCTCCGAATAATAGGGTGAATTCCAAACCCCCCGGGGCAGCAGCTTGAGGATTTGAGTGTTGTGATCGTCCGAGAGATCACGCAGTCCCTGAATCCTCACGGATGACGGAGAGGCACCTCTCCAGGGCATTGACGGCGATCTCCTCCATCTCGGGGGCAAAGGTGCGGAGGGACAGGTTCATCTGGTACA
>CAZKEV010000084.1:0-3084 GCA_964551875.1 uncultured Methanomicrobiales archaeon
GGAGTAGGCCTTCTTCAGGAGGTCCTCGTATGACTGGGGCATGGATACCCATTGGTCGGCTTCGGAGTTCAAGGTTGCCCCGATCGATTGAGTCATGCTTATCTCACCCTCCCACGTACCCTTCCATGCATGAAGGAGGAGGACCTCACCCATCTCAGGCGGGAACTGGGGCGTGATCTCACCGATGTGGAAGTTGCCTGCTTCGAGAACCTCTGGAGCGAGCACTGCAGCTACCGGTCAACGAAGACCATCCTCCGCACCCTTCCCACCGAGGGGAAGGATGTCATCCTGGGGCCCGGGGACGACGCCGCGGTCGTGAGGTACTCGGATGACCTTGCCATCGTCGTGGGGATGGAGAGCCACAACCACCCGAGCTACGTGGATCCCTACCATGGGGCGGCGACAGGTGTGGGCGGGATCGTCAGGGATATTGTCTCGATGGGGGGGAGGCCCATTGCGCTCATGGACCCCCTCTACTTCGGGACCTTCGGGAACGAGAAGAACCGTTACCTCTTCGAGCACGTGGTGGCAGGCATCGGGGACTACGGTAACTGCATCGGGGTTCCCGTGATCAGGGGGGAGGTGGTGGTGGATCCCTCCTACCAGGGCAACCCGCTCGTGAATGTCGTCTGCGTCGGGATTGTCCACCCCGACAGGTACCTCACCGCCCCGGCCAAGAAGCCCGGATCCCACCTGGTCCTCGTCGGGTCCTCCACAGGCCGGGACGGCCTCGGGGGGGCATCATTCGCATCCCGGGATCTCTCGGAGGATTCCGAGGCCGAGGACCGTCCGTCCGTCCAGATCGGGGACCCGTACACCGAGAAGCTCATTATCGATGCCATCCTCGAGATGGCGGCGACGGGGAAGGTCCTCTCCTGCAAGGACCTGGGGGCAGCAGGCCTCGCCGGGGCATCGAGCGAGATGAGCAGCAGCTTCGGGGCCCTGATCCATGCTGACCGGGTCCACCTCCGGGAGGCCGGGATGACCCCCCCCGAGATCATGCTCTCCGAGTCCCAGGAGCGGATGCTCATCGAGGTGGATCCCCGGGACGTGCCGGTTATCGGGGCAATCGCCGAGAAGTACGATCTCGGGTGGTCCGATATCGGCGAGGTAATCCCCGAACCCCGCTATATCGTCCGGTTCAAGGGGAAGGTGGTGGCAGACCTCCCCATCCAGCTCCTCACCGGGGACGCACCCCTCTGCTTCTGGGAGAAGAAGGCAGCACCGGTGAAGGTTCCCTTCAGGAAGCCCCCGGGCAGCCTGAAGACTCTCGCCCTCGCGGTGCTCTCCCACCCCGAAGTGGCACGGAGGGACTGGGTGATCGAGCAGTACGATCACGATGTCCAGCTGAGATCCGTGTCCCTGGTCGGCGACGCTGCCGTCCTGCGCCTCGGGGAAGGTGCCCTCGTCCTCTCCTGCGGGTGCAACCCCAGGCAGATCGCCCTCGCCCCGTACGAGGGGACGGCCAACTCCCTCCTGGAGAATGCGGCGAACCTGGCCGTGCTCGGCTCGACCCCCCTCTGCATCGTGAACTGCCTGAACTTCGCGAGCCCGGTCCACCCCGAGATCTACTGGCAGATCGAGCAGTGTGTCCTCGGGCTCGGGGACATGGCGAGGAGGATGCGGGTCCCCGTCGTGGGGGGGAATGTCTCCCTGTACAACGAGAGCGACGAGTTCGGGACAAAGATCCTTCCCACCCCGTCGATAGGGCTCCTGGGGAAGGGGGAGGTGCGGCGGTGGACGAGATCCCCCGAGGGATCGGCCCTTGCTCTCGTCGGGGAATCGAGGCCCGAGTTCGGGGGATCCATTCTTGACGCGGTGAGCGGGTGCGGCGGCGAACCTCCAGCAATCGGCGACCCCGGCGTTGTCTCAGCGGTGCGGGACCTCGTGGCAGGGGGCGGGTGCGAGGCGGCCACCGACCTCTCCCAGGGAGGTCTTGTTGCGGCCCTCGCGGCCCTCGCACCCTCTGCGGCGGTCGATCTCGGGCCCGATGATCTCACCGAGCTCTTCTCGGAGTCCTGTGGGAGGTTCCTCCTCGCGGTGAAGGACGAGGCCCAGTTGAAGGGGTTACCCTACCGGATCATCGGCGAGGTAGGGGGAGACGGACTGCGCATACGGTGTGGCACGCAGAAGCTCACCATCGAGACGGAAGAACTGGAGCATGCCCTCTCATCCCTGACAAGGGTCATGCGCTCCTGATAATCCCTTCCACCGGTCAGGTCTTCGCCGAGGCGCTCCTGATTGCGTCGATAAACTCCTTTAATTTCTTCTCATCGCTGAGTTCCTTCATTGAGAAGTGAAATGCCCCCTCGACACGTACGCCCCGCCCCTCGAGGGTATTCTTCATGATCGCAAGGGTATCTTTCGGCATCCCTCCAGACGTGGCAAAGACCATCCCCTTCTTCCCCTCGCAGCCGGAGAGAGCGGCAATGGCCGCATTTGCCGCCGGCGTGGGCTTCCAGGCCCAGACGGGGGACCCGATGACCACGAGGTCAAAGGCCGATACATCGATCTTCGGGGGATCGATGGTTGCCTTGTCCCCGGCCCGGGCTCTCGGGATCCCCAGGAGATACATGGTGATCTTGTTGTAGCCGGCGCAGTCCCTGACGGGAAGCAGGGTCGCACCCGTTGCCTTTGCCACGTATTCGGCCACTTTCTTCGTGTTCCCGGTCTCGGAATGGAAGACGATACAGACGGACATGAAGGAAATGTTTCAGGCCGGAAGAGTTAAAGAATAGGGTGGGGTATTCCTCTGAACCCGTTTGGGAATCTCAATTCCCCGGGGAGACGGAAGGTCACTTCCTGACCCGGAGGGGATATCAATCCCCTGCGGGAGAGGGAAGGTTACTTCCTGACCCGGAGGGGAATCTCAATTCCCCGAGGGAGACGCAAGGTTACTTGCGGAACCCGGAGGGGATATCAATCCCCTGCGGGAGAAGGAAGATTACTTCCTGAACTGGGGCATCAGGGCCCGGAGATCCTTTCCGACCTCCTCGATCAGGTGCTCCTCGTCCGCCTTGGTGAGGGCATTGAAGACCGGCCGGTTCACCTGGTTCTCCAGGATCCACTCCTTCGCGAACTCCC
>CAZKEV010000084.1:3184-4730 GCA_964551875.1 uncultured Methanomicrobiales archaeon
TTGAAGACCGGCCGGTTCACCTGGTTCTCCAGGATCCACTCCTTCGCGAACTCCCCGGACTGGATCTCGTCGAGAAGCTCCTGCATGACCCCGTACACCTCGGGCCCGATGACCCGGGGGCCGCGGGTGAGGTCGCCGTACTGGGCGGTGTTGCTGATGGCCGCCCGCATCTTCGTGAGGCCGCCCTCGTGGATCAGGTCGACGATCAGTTTCAGTTCGTGGAGGATCTCGAGGTATGCCATCTCGGGGGCGTACCCCGCGTCCACCAGGGTCTCGAAGCCGGCCTTGATGAGGGAGGTGCACCCGCCGCAGAGGACCGCCTGCTCCCCGAAGAGGTCGGTCTCGGTCTCCTCGCGGAAGCTGGTCTCGAGGACCACGGCGCGGGTGGCACCGATCCCCTTCGCATAGGCAAGGGCGATATCGCGGGCCTTCCCCGAGGCATCCTGGTGGATGGCGATGAGGGCGGGGACTCCCCTCCCCTCCTCGTACGTGCGCCTCACCATGGCGCCAGGCCCCTTCGGGGCCACCATGATGACATCCACGGAGGGCGGGGGGACAATCTGCCCGAAGTGGATATTGAACCCGTGGGAGAACATGAGGCAGGACTTCGCCTTCAGGTTCGGCTGGATCTCGGTCCTGTACACCGCCGCCTGGTGCTCGTCGGGGAGGAGGATCTGGACGATGTCCGCCTTCTTTACCGCGTCCTTCACCGCGAGGACCTCGAACCCCTCCTCCTTTGCCCGGTCCCAGCTCTTCCCGGGCCGGAGGCCGATAATCACGGAGAGCCCGCTGTCCCGGAGGTTCAGGGACTGCCCGCGGCCCTGCGAGCCGTAGCCGATGACTGCGATCTTCTTGCCCTTGAGCACGCCGAGATCGGCATCATCATCAAAGTACCTGGGTATCGTGGGTTCCATACCCGCAGATATCTGCGGTGAAAAGAGATAAAGATTATATCATGGAAGGGAAGATTCATTAGCGATTCATCCCTATTCCCCTGATATTAGGTAGCTTCTCTCTCCATGACCCGAACTTATCCCATGGATCTGCCCGATGTCCAGGCCAGCTGCCCCGAGGTCTGCATCAACCTGACCCGGGTGGGCGTGACGAACGTCAAGAAACTCGTGGAGGTCGCGAGGCCGAACAAGCGCCCGGTCATTTTCATCTCCACCTTCGACGTCTTTGTCGACCTCCCGGCATCCCTCAAGGGGGCAAACCTCTCCCGCAACTTCGAGGTCATCGACGAGGTCCTCCAGCACGCCATCGAGGGCGAGGTGAAGGAGGTGGAGCAGCTCTGCTCCACCGTCGCCCGGAGGCTCCTCGACCGGCACGAGTACGCGGACCGCACCGAGGTGACCATGCGGAGCCAGTTCATGCAGCGGAGGGAGACCCCCGTGACCATGACGGCCTGCCACGAGGTGGTCATGGTGTATGCAAAGGCGGTGGCATGCCGGAACGACACGAATCCGTTTGTCCGGAAGTCCATCGGTGCAGAGGTGACCGGCATGACCGCCTGCCCCTGTGCCCAGGACATCATGAAGGACCGGGC
>CAZKEV010000085.1:0-4688 GCA_964551875.1 uncultured Methanomicrobiales archaeon
TCATCGAGGTTCTCCAGGGCCATCTTCAGCCCGTAGAGGGGGCTGTCCGGCCCCAGCGGCCCGAAATAAGGCTGTATATCATCGGTGATCACGATCTCGGAGGGGGTTATGGTGGGTACCGGGGTGGTATCCTCTGCTCTCACCGCGACTCCGGCGGAGCAGGCGACCACCAAGATGATGATCCCGACCTCAAGTATCCGTGCGATCATCTGCTCACCTCTGTATTCTGGCCCCTCTGGGCAATCCAGTCCCGGATCAGGGAATGATTGAGGGCTGACCAGGCTATCACGAGGATGATGACCTCGATATCCGAAAGACTTGTGATCATCTGCTCACCTTGTATTCTGGCCCCTTTGGGCAATCCGATCTTGAATCGGGGGATGATTAATGGTTTTTACCGTCCGAAGGTTCGGAAATGGTACGGGAACGGCCCCCATGGTTCGGGACGGTTCGCATCGGTTCTGAAGGAAGATCCGGACCTTGGGCGCTGAGAACAGATATGCGCAATAATCCGCGGCAAACCGGCCTCACCAGCGCCCTTCACCAGTAAGATGGGGCGGGCTCGGGTTCAAAGCGCGCAGGAATGGAGGACACCGGAATCACTTCTCCGGGAACACCATACCTATTTCTCGCCCGCGGACAATCTCCCACCGGTGAACGGATGCGCATCGGGATCCTCGCCGATACCCACGACAACCTTCCCATGGTGGAGAAGGCCGTGGCGAGGCTCAACGGGTTCTCCCCGGACCTCGTCCTCCATGCGGGGGACTTCGTCTCCCCCTTCGTCATCCCGAGGCTCGCCAAACTCTCCTGCCCGTGCATCGGCATCTTCGGGAACAACGACGGGGACCGGGCCCTCCTCTCCGCAAAGGCCCGGGAGGCCGGGAACGTGGAGATCCACGGGTGCTTCACGGTCAGGCAGGCAGACGGACTGTCCATCGCCCTCATTCATGGCCACGAGCCCGATGCATTCGGGGAGATCGCGGGTGCTGGGATCTTTGACGTCATTGTGCACGGCCACACGCACCGGCCGTCGATCTCTGAGAGCGGGCGTACACTTGTAGTGAACCCCGGGGAGGTCTGCGGCTACCTGACAGGGAAGGGAACGATCGCAATACTCGAGACCGGACGGCTGGAGGCTAAGATCCTTGAGCTGTAACATGATCCCTTCATTCCGGCCGGTACCCAGGGTCGTGGGGGAAGGGATTCATGAGCGAGGTAACGATCCGCCCGATAACTGAGGGTGACACCCCGGAGATCACCCGGATCTTCAACCACTACGTGAGGAAGAGCTTCGCTGCCTTCCCTGACCGTGAGGTGGGCAGGTCCTTCATCCTCCAGCTCCTGGAGCAGGCCAGGGACTACGGCTGCTACGCCGTGGAACGTGAGGGGGAGGTCATCGGTTTCGGGATGGTTCGGCCTCTCTACCCCTTCCCGAACCTGATGGCGGCCGGGGAGGTCTCATACTTCATCTCTCCCGGGTTCACCGGCCATGGCACGGGGACCCTTCTATTCGGGGTCCTCGAGGAGAGAGCGAGGGAACTGGGGATGACGAGCCTCGTTGCCCAGGTGTCATCGCGGAACAGGAAGAGCATCCGGTTCCACAGGAAGAACGGGTTCTCCATCTGCGGGAGGATCCGGGCTGTCGGCACCAAGTTCGGGAAGCCCTTCGACGTCGTGATCCTCCAGAAATTCCTCTAGCCACTTGATCGTGGGATGCTGGCCCGGAACCTTCAAGAGGGGCTCCCGGAATTCCCCTGCCCTCCCTGTTCAATATTCCCTATTTCGACGATTTTAAACCAAGGCCAGCCGTTTATCGACGCAATAAGGAACCTATTTATATCAGGTTCAATTAACCACTTACGAGCAAGGAGGTTATCTCATGAAGTCAGAGGAGTACAAGAAGATCATCCAGGATGCTATCAGCAAGGAAGTTGAGTCCTATGTCTTCTACCGGAGCATAACCGAGAAGGTGAAGGACGCGGCGCTGAAGTCCACCTTCAAAGAGCTCGCCGGAGAGGAGACGAAGCACCGCGAGTTCCTCGAGGGGCTCCTGATGAAACCCATGAAAGAGCTCCACTTCGACGAGTCAAGGGACTACAAGGTCTCCAAGACCATCGAACGCCCGACGGTCACCATCGACATGAAGCCCCTGGACGGCCTGAAGCTCGCGATCAAGAAGGAGGAGGATGCGATGGAGCTCTACAAGGGCCTCTCGGCAGCATCCAAGGACGCCGATATGAAGAAGACGTTCGACTCCCTCGCCAAGATGGAGATCTCCCACAAGGTGCGTCTCGAGGACATCTTCACCAACCAGGCCTTCCCCGAGACCTGGTAACAAGGAATACCCGGCCGGACCGGGGTTACACCCGTTCCAGCCTTTTTTCAATCCTGAAGGATCTGAAGGATCCTGAGGTTTTCGAGGGATCAGGAGGGATCCGGGGGATCGCCAAGGAATTCACCTGAGCCTGCGCGATCTCCGGAGAAAGCGGTCGTCCGGTTAGCAACCGTCGAACGGCGGTTTTATCTCCCGACTCACCCACCTCTCACATAGAATGGTGACTCTCTCCCCCGTCAGGATCTATCTGGGGATCCTTGCCATCGTCCTTGTCGTCGGTGTCCTCGGCTTCATGTCAATCGAGGGGCTCTCGCCCCTCGACGCGGTCTACTATGTCATCGTCACCGTGGCGACGGTCGGCTACGGGGACATCACCCCCCGGACCGTGGCAGGAAAGATCCTCAGTATCGTCGTCATCATCGCCGGGTTCGGCTCCTTCGTCGCGGTCTTTGCCAATGTCGTGGAGACCCTGGTGGAGCGGTCCGAGGCCCGGGACCGCAGGCGGAAGGTGAACATGATCATCGGGGTCTTCTTCACAGAGTTCGGGACCGAGATGCTCGGGCGTCTCGCCCGCACCGATCCGGATGCCGGGGAGATCCGGAGGGATCTCATGGTGCGGGATAGCTGGACCGATGCCGAGTTCCGGAGGGTCCGGGAGAAGCTCATGGCCTACGGTTACCGGGTCGATGGCAGCAGGGTCGACTTCGGGGAGATGCGGCAGTTCCTCCGAGAGAAACGCTCGTTCCTCCTCGCCCTCATGGAGAACCCGGTCCTCTTCGAGGACGATACCTTCACGAGCCTCCTCCAGGCGGTCTTCCACCTCGCCGACGAGCTCCATCGGCGCGGTGACCTCTCCGCCATCCCCCCCTCTGACCGTGCCCACCTGGTCACCGATACGGAGCGGGTCTACCGGCCACTCGTCATCCAGTGGCTCGACACGATGGAGCACCTGAAGGAGCACCACCCGTATCTCTTCTCCCTCGCCATGCGGACGAACCCCTTCGACGATGAGGCGAGCGTGGTGGTGAGGTGAACGGGATACGGTCAACAGGCCCTGACGCGCTTCATCGGATCCCCATTCGCATTCCTCTTACATTCCACCGCCGGTGCACCGGTAAAGCCCTTTCGGAACGAGAATCTCGAACCGTGCGCCGCTGCCCGGCCTGCTGTTCTCGGTGATGGTGAGGCCGGAGATGGAGAGGACCTCCTGGATCATGAAGAGGCCGTATCCCGTGTTCTTCCCGAACCCCCTCCTGAAGAGGTTCTTCCTTGCCTCGTCGGGGATACCGAGCCCGTCATCCTCGCAGACGATCACCATGGAGTCGCCCTCCCGGTGTACGGTGAAGAGGATGGTGGTCATGGCCGGCCCGCCGTACCTGAAGGCATTGTCGATGAGGTTGTAAAAGACCTTCTCGAGAAGGAGATCGGCGAAGATCCCGAGGCCATGGATCTGGATATCGATCCTAACCGACCCGATCTTATGCCCGATCCAGGCCTTCGTGATGATATCCTCCACATTCTGCCACTCCGGTTTCCGGAGGCCGATCTCCTGGTAGTCCCTAGTAAACGCGATCTGCCGGTGGATCAGGTCCGCGATCTCCTTCTCCTTCTGGATCTCTGTAAGGAGTTCGGGGTCCCGAACCCTGGACTCGGAACGATTCAGGAGGAGGAAGAGCCCCGTGAGGCTGTTGATGATATCATGCCGGGTGATGTCGTTCAGGAGCTGGAGCCTGGTGTTTGCCGAGAGGAGGGCATGCTCCACCCCTCTCCGTTCCCAGATCTCACCTTCCAGCTCCTGCCACCGGCGGTACGAGAAGACTGCCAGGGCAAACACGAGGACGATGCTGAGCGTGATGAGGTCGTCGAGCTGCATCGAGTTGTGCTCCTCGACAAATCCGAGGAGGGAGGCCGGAAGGTTGAAGGCAATCGAGAGGGAGAGGACGAGGATCCCGAGGATGAGGATGGAGATGAGATCCCTTCGCGTCTGCGAGATCTTCTGGAGGAATTCCCTATAAAGGAGGTTCTTCATGCCGGATCCCTTGCCTGTATCCTTTTTTTAACCGGCAAGGCCAATGAAGATTCCGGTGATCCCACCTCGGGAATGCCCCCTTATTTCTTTTCCCTGCTCGATCCTATATCTTTCCTTAAGCTCCTTCAGTCACCTCCGCTTTCCTTCGTGGGAATGTCCCCCTCGTTCTCCAGAGGAATTTTGTCAATGAGAGCATCAGGGGAACCTCCATCAAGGGACCTATCACCGTGGCAAGAGCCGCACCTGATCCCAGACCGAACAGAGTTGTAGCGACGGCGATGGCTACCTCGAAGTGGCTGCTGGAACCGATGAGGACAGAAG
>CAZKEV010000086.1:0-4682 GCA_964551875.1 uncultured Methanomicrobiales archaeon
CAGACGGTCGCGGAATTGATCAGCGAGCGTCAACGATTACAGCTAATCACTGATCTTGATGCCATTGATGCTACTGAAACAATCATTCCGTGGGACCAGGCGAAGCAGGAGCTCGGTACCACGGAGTGAATCTTTTGCATTTGAAGATAACACAACGTGCTAATAATTTTCTTGCTGGCCTTCATGAGAAGGATCGTCGCATTGTTGTCGAACACATCGACCGTCTTGCTCATCATCCGCATGCCCGTGGGGACATCAAACGTCTCAATACGCCTAAGGAACGCTACCGGATGCATGTGTCTTATCGTTACACCGTATTCTTCTACCCTGACGGGAAGGATATCGTTGTCAACGAGATAATGACCACCGAACAGGCCCATAAGAGGTACGGCAGGATATAAAGTCCCTCATTTAAGATGGAAACCTCGGGGCAAATCAACGGTAGGCAACTTAACGACTCTTCTTCCTCCTCTTCGGCGGCCCCTCGCGGATGACCTCCTTCATCCGTTCCACGAACCGGGTGATGGTCTCCAGCCGCTCCAAGAGGGAGTAGAGGTCGTCATCGGTGAGGTCGTCATACTGGTGGGCGATCATGTTCCGGTAGAAGACGAGGGAGGCCATCTGCCCGCCGAGCTCACGGTCGATGAACCCTTTCCGTTCGAGAAGGGTGAAGATCTCGCTGTAGGACGAGGGCATCCCGAGCCGGTTCGCGATGACCACCTCGTCGGCGAGGTCGATGGCGCGGTTGATGATGGAGAAGAGGAGCATGGAGAGGGCATAGAGGTTCCGCCGGTCCTCCAGATCCCCCCGTTCCAAGATCCCGAGTTCGTGGAGGTCCTTCGTATAGCGCTCGATGTCAGCGATGATCTTCGTCACCTGCTCGCGATCGTAGGGCCTAGGCATCGAGCATCCTCCGTTCATGCCGGCGGAGCATCCGCCCGATCTCCCGGTAGCACCTGAGCGTCGCACGCCTGATCCGGTGGAGGGCGAGCCCCTCCTCGCCCCAGAGGAGCTTCCCTTCGCGGAGCACCCGGAACCGGATGGGGAGGGGGAGGTCCCAGAACAGGGTGATATCGAGAGTAGGGGAGGCATGAGAAAGGATCCGCTCCCTCTCGGCCCGTGGGATCCCCCGTTCGGTGACAACGCAGAGATCGATGTCAGAGATGGGCTTCTCATCGCCCCGGACCACGGAGCCGTAGAGGAGGATGGCGATGACCTGCTCCTTCGGGATGCTGGAGATGGCCCGGTCGAGGACGGCTTTCACCTCTTCCGGGAGCTTCCTTGCCGCCGGGCTCACGATTGGAGTGGTGGGCCGGGGAAAGGGATATAGGTTATGTGTTCCGCAGGGAGCCTGTCCCGTTCACGATGTTCCTACCCGCTTCACGGCCGGTCCCTGGACAGTTCCGCCTTCACCACCAGGAGATCCTCCCCTTCCACCCGGTTCCTCCTCACAATTCCCACCTCAAACCCGGCATCACGGAGGAGACCCAGGACTTCTTCAACACCGGTCATCTGAGAGATGACGAGGAGGAGCCTTCCACCACGTGCAAGGACTCGGGGAAGATCCGATAGAAGCCGCCCGATGACCTCCCGGCCGCTCTCACCCCCGTCGAGCGCCTTCTCGAGCCAGTCGTCCATCCGCTCCCCGGGTTTTGTGGGCAGGTAGGGCGGGTTGAAGAGGATGAGGTCGAAGTGCCCCCGAAGGCCGGCGGTCAGGTCCGCCCTCGCAACCCCGACCCCGGCGAATGATGCTATCCGGCAGGCGTGGGGGTTCACATCGGTGGCGATGATAAGAGCGGCCTTCCCCACGAGGTGCCGGGCGATATACCCGCTCCCTGTCCCCAGGTCCAGGACCCGGTCGGATGACCTCGCCTCATCGAGAGCGGCCTCGAGAAGGAGGAGGGTGTCCTCAAGGACAGGGTAGACCTGGTCTGGGTCGGACTCCATCTATACCACGTTCGCGATCTCGGCAAACTCCCTGAGGGAGAGGGCCTCGGGCCGCAGGGCCAGGACCTCCGGGGGGATGGATGCCGTCATCCTGTCCACCACCTCTCCTCCGAAGATTCCCCTCGCCGATTTCAGGCCGTTTTTCACCGTCTTGCGCCGGTGCGAGAAGAGGGCCCTCACCACGTCGGCGTAGCGTTTCCTGTCCGTTATCGGGTAGGGAGGCTCCCTGGGGACGATCCGCACCACCGTTGAGTGGACCTGGGGCCTGGGCGAGAAGGCATTCGGCGGGATATGGAGGCACCGTTTCACATCCGCATAGGTCTGGACCATGACCGTGAGGCGCCCGCATGCCGGGGTACCGACCCTGGCAACCATCCGGTCAGCGAACTCGGCCTGGTACATCAGGATCGCCTCGGAGAATCCCATCTCCAGGAGACGGAAGGTGATCGGTGATGAGATCGAGTAGGGGAGGTTCGAGACCACGAGGTCGAAAGGCGGGAGCTCGACCTTCACCGCATCCCCGTTGATAAGGTGGAGGGATCCATCTGCGATCTCGGGTGCAAAGGTTCCCCTGAGTTCCTCGACGAGGACCGGATCGATCTCAACGGCGACGACCCCGGCACCACGGTCAAGGAGTCCCCTCGTGAGGATACCCTTCCCGGGCCCAACCTCGAGGACTGTCCTCCCCCCGACATCGATGAGGGAGAGGATACGCTCCACGGCCTGCTCATCCACGAGGAAGTGCTGGTCCCTCCGTGCGGTCATCGCGCGGTGAAGACCCGGTACTTGGTCTCGGGGTCCTCGATCTCCTCGAGGACGCGGTTGATGATCATCCGGTCGGGATGGGGCATGGCCTTGATCCGGTGGGAGATATCGGAGAAGGAATCGAAGGTCTTCTTCTGCCGCTCGTCAAGGATCTCCCAGAGGAGCTTCTTCCCGATCCCAGGAAGGAGATGGAGCATGTGGAGCTTCGGGGTGATCGGGACCGAGGTGTTGAAGAACCGGACAAAGTGCTCCTCGTTCTCCCTGACGATTCTCTCCACCACGTAGGGGACCTCGACCCGGGCGGTGGGGGTGAGATCCTCGAAGCCGATCCGCCTCTTCACGCGCTCCACCTTCTCCCGCTCCTCGTCCCCAATGTAGAGCTTCTCATGGATCTGGATATTCGCAGACGGCTTCGGGACGAGCTCCAGGAGCTTGAACTGCTCGACCCCAATGCCCTGGACAAGGGGCTCCCGCTTGTAGACCGGCCGGGGATCATCGGCATGCCCCTTCTGAAGGATGTCCAGCACTATGCAGTAGTTCTCCTTCTTCTCGGTCCTCATTGCCTTCTCCTCTAGAGATGTTCGGAGACGAGGGAGAGGATCTGCTCGAGCTCCTCCCCTGTGAGGGTGAACCGCTCCTTCGCATAGATGGCACGGAGCTCGTCCCTCGTCCTGGGCATGATGTTTGCGATCCGGTAGGCGATGTCAGGCTTCATCTTCTCGAGCTTGAGGAGGGAGGCCACGAGGTCCCTCGCCTGCTCCGGCGTGTTCTTCGCGAGATGGGTCGCATGCTCGATGGACCGCCGGAGCTCGTAGGCCATCTCGGTGGCATCCTCCCGCCGGGACTCCTCCACCTGCGAGAGGACCTCCTTCAGTTCGGAGAGGGTGATCCTCTCCTCTCCCAGCACCCCTTTTACCCGCATCGCCAGATCCCTCCCGGATACTTCACCTTTGGGCTTTTAGATGTTGCGGTCGCGCGATGACGGTCTTCGTGCTCTCCCCGTCACGGATCTGGAGGAGCCAGGCCCGCCCCCGCTGCCCGACGATGGTCCCGGTCTTCCCGTGGAACCGCCTGTTGGGCATGCCCTGGTGGATGCTCGGTTCGCAGACGATGTGGACCTTCTGCCCGACCTCGAACTTCTGGATCGCGGTCGTCACCGGCGGGATCCCCCGCCGCCGTATCTCCTTCTTGAACTTGTAGCGTGTCTTCTTCCGTGGACCATGGTGGTGTGCCATTTACTCCATCTCCTCGCTTCCCTCGACCTCAAGCACGTCGAGCTGGATGACCCGTGCCGGCCTCCCGAGGAGGCCGGCGAGGCTTGGCTGGGTCCTCCCGCCGTCACCGGATACGAGCTCCTTCACGTACAGGCCAGCCTCTCCGACGACATCAAGGAAAAATCTGCCGTCCTCCTGGCCTGCCACCCTCGCATCGACGACGCGGCGTTCCCGTATCCTGTCTGCCCTCCGGTGGACCACCCGGGTCGGGGTCCGCTGCGAGACCACCGCCCCTTTCAGGCGATCCAGGGCCTCTTCGAGTTCATTGCGGGCGATTCCGCCCTCAACCTCAACGGAGATCCTGTACTTTTTATGGGCTTTTTCTGATTTAAGGGTTTCCACTGCCCCCCTCGTTGACCAGCCGTCGATGGAGACCCCGACCCTGCCCGCGGCGTTCCGGTTCACCGCCTCCTCGAGGAGAGCGAGGTCGGGGGCGCGCCTCCGGGGCGCCACCATCTCCATCACAAAGGGCCTCCCCGACCCGAGCATCCGGGCATCGATGTCCTCCCGTCCTGCCCCGTGGAGGACGGCATCCGCGGCCTGGAACGCCTCCACCGCCGTCCTCCCGATGAGCTCCTCCACCGAATCAGGGTACATCTTCCCGGTGAAGCCGCAGCGCTCGCACCCGGCCCCGTGGCAGGCACGGCAGGGCCACCGGGTCTGGGGAATCCCGCGCTCGAGCTTCCGGTACCGGCC
>CAZKEV010000087.1:0-3906 GCA_964551875.1 uncultured Methanomicrobiales archaeon
CTCTGTTGAGGTAGCCAAGCCAGGTATGGCGCAGGTTTGCTAAACCTGTGTCCCTGTGGGACTCGAGGGTTCAAATCCCTCCCTCAGCGCTACGGGATCTCCTCTGCGGGGCGATGGGATGGAGACACAGGAGAAAGGAAAGGACAGGGCTCCGGAGAAGGCGAAGGAGAAAGCTCCGGAGAAGGGCATGGACAAGTCAGCGGAGAAGGGAAAGGAGAGGGCTCCGGAGAAGACCCCCGAGAAGGCTCCGGACAAGGACATCAAGTACTTCGTCCGGGTCAGGAACACGGACCTGGACGGGACCCGGTCGGTCCAGATTGCCCTCACCAAGATCCCGGGCATCGGGAGGATCACGGCACAGGCCATCTCCCGGCTCGCGAAGGTGAACCCGCTGGACATCATGGGCAAGCTCGACGACGCAGGAGTGGACCGGCTCCGCGAGGTTGTTGACAACTACGGGCCCCAGGTCCCCAGGTGGATGCTCAACCGGCCCGCCGATCCTTACACCGGCGAGGGGAAGCACCTCCTCTCCACCGATGTCCTCATCGCGAAGGAGGATGACGTGAACCGGATGCGGAAGATCCGGTGCTACCGGGGGATCCGGCACGAGACCGGCCAGAAGGTCAGGGGCCAGCGGACCAAGTCCACGGGCCGTACCGGGACAACCGTCGGCGTGAAGAGGAAGAAGGAGTAAGGAGGATGCACCATGGGATACCCGGGAAAGAACCATAAACAGTACGAGAAACCGACCCGCAAGTACGAGAAGGGACGCCAGGCCGACGAGGTCCGCCTCCTCGTCAACTACGGCCTCAGAAACAAGCGGGAGATCTGGAAGTCCCAGATGGTCCTCCGCCGCTTCCGCCGCGCTGCACGGGACATCACGGCCATGAGCTCTGCAGGGGTCGACCCGAAGGCCGTCGAGACCAAGAAGAGGCAGATGCTCGAGCACCTGGAGCGGATGGGATTCCTTGGGGCCGATGCCAGTATCGAGACCGTCCTCTCCCTCAAGGTGGAGCAGCAGCTGGAGCGGCGCCTCCAGACCGTCGTTTACCGGAAGGGACTCGCCCGTTCGCCGAAGCAGGCACGGCAGTTCATCACCCACGGCCATATCATGATCGGGACGAGGAAGGTCACCATCCCCGGCTACCACGTGAACCGTGGAGAGGAGAGCCAGGTCTGCTATGCAACCCACTCGCCCATCGCGAACGAGGTCCACCCTGAGCGGGCCCGGATCAGCAAGGTAGGTCGGTAACCATGGCAGGAGAGAAGGAGAAGTGGGGGATCGCCCATATCTTTGCGTCCTTCAACAACACCATCATCACCATCACCGACCTGACCGGCGCCGAGACGGTGACCAAGTCGAGCGGCGGGATGGTCGTGAAGCAGGACAGGAACGAGTCCTCGCCCTACGCGGCGATGCAGATGGCGGGAAACGTCGCCAACGCCGCGATGGAGAAGGGGATCGTCGGGGTCCACGTGAAGGTCCGCGCCCCCGGGAGGGGGAAGCAGCGGAGCCCCGGGCCGGGTGCCCAGGCAGCCATCCGGGCCCTCGCCCGGGCCGGCATGAGGATCGGGAGGATCGAGGATGTCACCCCCGTGCCCCACGACAGCTGCAGGCCGAAGGGGGGCCGGCGGGGAAGGAGAGTCTGATGGAGATCACCTTCGTCAGGGTAGCGGACAACCTGGCCCGGTTCTACCTCACCGGGTCCTGGCCTGCCTTTGCGAACTCCATCAGGAGGGAGATGATCAGCGGGGTCCCGACCCTTGCCATCGAGGACGTCCGGATCTATGACAACACGAGCGTCCTCTTCGACGAGATGCTCGTCCACCGGCTGGGCCTCATCCCGCTACGGACCGATCTCCCCTCCTATGTCCCGAAGGAGGAGTGCTCCTGCCAGGGGGCCGGGTGCCCCACCTGCACGGCCACCTATACCCTCTCGGTGGAGGGGCCGCGCACGGTCTACTCGAACGACCTCATCCCCCAGGACTCCACATCAGGGCCCATCCACGAGAACATCCCCATCGTCAAGCTGACCGGGGACCAGAAGGTGGTCGTCGAGGCCCGCGCCCGCCTCTCCACGGGGAAGCACCATGCCAAGTGGCAGCCGACCACCGCCTGCGGGTACAAGAACTACCCGGTTATCGTCATCGACGAACAATGCGACGGGTGCGGGATGTGCGTGGACGACTGCCCGCGTGGGGTGCTCGGCACCGAGAACGGGAAGGTCGTGGTGGTGGAGGGCCGGCTCGAGGAGTGCTCCCTCTGCAAGCTCTGCGAGCGGGCATGCCTCTCGGCGTCCATCGGGGCGGAATCGTCCATCCGGGTGAACCCCGACCCCACGAGGTTCATCTTCACCGTCGAAGGGGACGGGTCCCTCCCCGTGGCGGAGGTCCTCTCGACCGCCGTCCAGAATATCAGGAAGAAAGCAACCGACCTGGAGACGATCCTCTCCGATGTCTCCGGGAGGGAGACACCATGACGAGAACAAACGGGAAGACCAACCCCCGGCTCCTCACCCTCATCACGCGCCTGAAGGAGACCTCAAGGAAGAACGAGGTGGGCATCTGGCGCGATATCGCCGACCGGCTGGAGGCCCCGAGCAGGAACTACGCCGAGGTGAATATCAGCAAGATCAGCCGCTATGCTCAGAGCGGTGAGACCTTCATCGTCCCGGGGAAGGTCCTCGGGACCGGTGCCCTCACCGAGCCCGTGGTCGTGGCGGCCCTCAACTTCTCCTCCTCGGCCGCGGACAAGATCGAGAAGGCGAAGGGAACCTGCCTCACCATCGAGGAGCTCCTGAAGAAGAACCCCAAGGGGAACGGGGTGCGGATCCTCAGGTGATACCCTTGGTTACCATTATCAATGCAGACGGGATGATCCTGGGGAGGATGGCCTCCATCCTCGCAACCCGCCTCCTCGCCGGCGAGGAGATCGCGGTCGTGAATGCAGAGAAAGCCATCATCTCGGGCACACGGGCCCGGGTCTTCTCGAACTACAGGCACAAGCGGGAACGCGGTTCACGGGGGTGGGGGCCGTTCTTCCCCCGGCGCCCGGACCACATCGTGAAGCGGACCATCCGGGGGATGGTTCCCTACCGGCGGGAACGGGGCCATGATGCCTTGAAGAGGGTGAAGGTGTACGTCGGGATCCCGAAGGGATTCATCGGGAAGGAGATGGAGATCCTCGAGGCGGCCTCGGTGAAGCGCCTCTCCAACCCCCAGTTCGTGACCCTCGGGACGGTCTCGAAGTTCCTCGGGGCTTCCTTCGAGAGGTGAATACATGGTGAAGATCATCAACACGAGCGGCAAGCGAAAGACCGCGGTGGCGAGGGCCACCTTCAAGGCGGGGAAGGGGAGGATCCGGATCAACTCGGTCCCCCTTGAGATCTACGGGACCGAGCTCGCCCGGATGAAGATCTCCGAGCCCCTCACCCTCCTCCCGAAGGCGATGGAGGGGATCGACGCGACCATCGAGGTGAACGGGGGAGGCGTCACAGGCCAGGCGGAGGCGGTGAGGACCGCCCTTGCCCGGGGGATCCTCTCCTGGCACAATGACCCGAAGATCAAGGACATCTACCTCGGGTACGACAGGACGCTCCTTGTGAACGACTCGCGGCAGAAGGAGAGCAAGAAACCGCATGGCCGCGGAGCAAGGAAGAAGTTCCAAAAGTCTTATCGATAGGGGGCCGAGATCTAATGAGAGCAGGATCTGCATGATTCCCGTGCGATGTTTTACCTGTGGAAAGGTGATATCCACGGTATGGGAGGAGTTCAAGAGGCGGCGGGACGCCGGCGAGGACCCCGCGAAGGTCCTCACCGAGCTCGGCGTCGAACGCTACTGCTGCAGGAGGATGATCCTCTCCCACAAGGAGATCATCGACGATCTCAATCCGTACCAGTGAGGGG
>CAZKEV010000088.1:0-1870 GCA_964551875.1 uncultured Methanomicrobiales archaeon
ACGTATCCCTCTCGGGCGAGATCCTCTCGACGCTCCACGGGATCCTCCTCTGCGGGAACAAGCGGGAGATGCACCAGGGCTTCTGCGGAAAGGGCGGCCAGTCGGTGCCGGTCAGCGACGGGGCGCCCCATATCCTCCTCTCCGATGCGGTGGTGGGTGGCAGTGGAGCTGATTGAGAAGATCCTCGCGGCCGGGGGGCGATCTGCACAGGAAGTTGAGGTCTACATGGTGGAGGGTACAGGGATCTCCGCCGAGCTGAAGCGGGATGTGGTTGCCACGGCCACTGGTTCCCGGGATTGGGGGCTCTCCATCCGCACCATCGATAAGGGGCGGATCGGGACCTCGGCGACATCCTCCCCGGCAAAATGGGAGGAGTGCCTGGCGGCTGCCTTATCCTCCATGAGTCTTGCTACACCCCAGGAGTGGTGGGGCCTCCCCGATCCGGCCGATCTCCGGAGGTCCGTGCCTTCTTTTGACGAACGGGTGGTCCCGGAACCTTCGGTTGCACAGGGATTTCTCAGGGGCATGCTCGAAGGTTCCCGGAAGCACCCCGAATCGAGGATCACAAGCGGTTCCGGATCCCTTGCCCGGTCGGAGGCCACCATCGCGAACTCCCATGGTGTGCACTACACCGCATTCAGGACCGAGGTTGGCTGCAGCCTGGAGACGATCTGCGGCCAGTCCACGGGATCCGAGTTCGCCCATTCCCCCTTCCTCGAGATCGATCCCCTGTGGGTGGGGGAGCGGGCGGCTTTCTTTGCGGAGCATTCCGCAAAGGGTAAGCCAATGGAGACAGGGTCGAATGACATCCTCCTCTCGCCGGTTGCCCTCGCCCAGCTCTTCGGGAACATCCTTGTACCGGCCCTCTCCGGCCGGACCGTCCATGCGGGGCGGTCGCGCCTCGCACCTCTCCTCGGCCAGAAGTGCATGGACAGTAGGATGGACCTCTGTGACGATCCGTTTGCACGGGGGATGGGGGCGACAGACTGGGATGCCGAGGGTGTGCCGGCCGCCCGGCTCGACTTTGTGAAGGGCGGGGTGCTCACCTCCTTTGCCTATGACCTGAAGACCGCATACCGCTACGGCGCGAAACCGACGGGCTCAGCAGTCCGCGGCGGGTTCTCCGGCGGACCGGCCATCGGGGTCCACAACCTGGTCCTGGACGGGCCGAGGGAGAAGATCGGCGAGGATCGCGCCCTCTACATCCACGACGTTGTCGGGGCGCACACCGCAAACCCGGTGAGCGGTGACTTCTCGGTCGAGTGCCAGAATCCTATCTGGGTCGAGGGCGGGGCGTTCCAGGACCCCGTCCGGAAGGCCATGCTCTCGGGGAACCTCTTCGATGCCCTCGGCGAGATCGGAGGGATCGGTGCAGGCTCCCGGATCGTGGGGAACGCCATCCTCCCCTGCGTAAGGCTGAAGGGGATGCAGGTCATCGGGTGATGGGATGGTATCCGAGATCCTCGTCATTGTCCTTGCCATTGCGGTCGCCGTCGCCATCATCTACCTCTTCAAGAGGCTCGCAATTCTCGTCCTGAACGCCATTACGGGCCTCGTCACCCTCTTCCTGGTGAACCAGTTCCATCTCCTCGGCTATTTCGGGGCGGCGGATATCGGCATCAGCCCGGCTACGGTCATCGTCTGCACCTTCGGGGGTATCCCGGGTGCGATCGTTCTTATCATCCTTGCCCTGGCCGGGCAACCCATGTAAAAGGAGTGGTCCTTTAGGATCTCAAAGGCCTTCACCCAGCTGGAAAAACTGTTTAGAAGACGTTTGCACCCGAATACACCAGGATCTGGTCCTGGAAGATCTCCAAGGCCTTCACCCAGCTGGAAAAACTGTTTAGAAGACGTTTGCACCCGAATACAC
>CAZKEV010000088.1:1970-3841 GCA_964551875.1 uncultured Methanomicrobiales archaeon
AGGATCTGGTCCTGGAAGATCTCAAAGGCCTTCACCCAGCTGGAAAAACTGTTTAGAAGACGTTTGCACCCGAGTAAACGAGGATCTGGTCCTGGAAGATCTCAAAGGGCTTGATCTCCCGGGAGTGCTTGGACTGGCGCATCTTCACCACCTCAACGGCAAGGTGGACGGGCGTCATGTCGCTCGGCCGGTAGTAGCGGAGGAGGATGACCGTGTCAACCAGGTACTCGATGAGCCCGTAGCGGCTCATGAGGGGGTTGTTCGATTCGGTCTCGCTTGTCATGAGGAGGGTGCAGGGCTCGTCCCGCATCATCTCGATGAACCGGATGAGCTCGAGCCGGCGGTCCACGGAGCTCGAGAAGGTCCCCTCGAAGAGGGAGATGGGGTCGATGACGACCCGGGTGGCCCCCGTCTTCTCGATCAGCTCGAAGAGCTCCTCCTTGATGCTGTTGATCATGAGGTTGAAGTTCGTGGGATCGAGCTTGATCAGGAAGAGGGACTTGTTGATGTGGGGTGCCACATCCCAGCCCCGCTGGTTCATGATCCCCTGGATCATGTCTACCCGCTCGTCAAGGCTGATGTAGATGCACTTCTCTTTCTGGACGAGCCCCTCGTGGATGAACTGGATGCCGAGGGTGGTCTTCCCCGTCCCGTAGGTCCCGATGAGGGCGCAGATGGAGGGCTTGATGAGCCCGCCCTCGAGCATGCCGTCGAGGCCTTCGATCCCCAGGCTCACCCGGGAGTTGCTCACACCACCACCCGGATGTTGGAGACCTCAAAGCCGCTCCCCGGGGAGATCCGGACCGCGAACTTGACCAGGTCCCGCTCCTCCAGGTGGGGCATGACCCCCCGGAATTTCTGGAAGAACATGGTCCGCTGCCGCCGCTGGGCAACGGTCTCCTCCCACCCGAAGAGGACGACCGCGTCCACGCAATCGGCGATCTCCTTCTCCCGGGAGGGTTCGAGGACGCCCTTTGTGAGGAGGAGGTAGATGGTGGAGTTCCATGTCTTTGTCACCCGCTGGAGCCCCCGGAGGAAGGCGGTGAGCTCCTTCCACCGCTCGGGCTCCGAGTACTGGGTGGCGAGGTCGGTGAGGGAGTCCAGGATGACAAGGGTAGACCCCTCCCCTTTCTTCCCTTTCTTTGGATTGGCGAGGGAGAGGGTGACATAGAGGAGCTGGAGAAGGGTATTCTTCCGTCCGTGCGAGATATGGGTGGAGAGCTCGGAAAGCATCTTCTCCGGGGACGCATTCCGTTTCTTCTCGCAATCCTCGCTGCCGTCGGTGCAATACCAGTCGGAGGGAACCACGCTCGAGTCGAAGTAGTGGGTGGAGAGGTCCGAGAAGGCCAGGGTGCCGTTCACGTTCTGGACCAGGTTGGGCGCAAAGGACAGCCCGATCTCAGAGAGGATGTCCTCTTTCATCCTTGTGAAGGTAATGTAGCTGATGCTGTCCGGGATCTTCGCGCCCGGGGCGCCCTCCTGCCTCTGCTTGAGCATCGACAGGTAGATGAGGGAGGTATAGACAAACTCCTGGCTCCCTGCCCCGACCTCGCCTTCAAGGAGGACCACCGATCCCGGAGGGATCCCGCCGTCGAGCACCGGATCAAGGGAGCTGATGCCCGTGGGCATCCTCCCGGACACCTGTACTGCCATAGATCAGGAGAGTATTTTCCCGCAAAGGATTAAAAGATTGCGCTAAAATATAATCAAAGTCGATGTTGAATGAAGTCTCAAAGAGAAAATATTTATAGCGTTTCAACAAAATGTTTATTGGTCTCGGGGGAGACGTGTTCCTCCCCCTGTTTCAGGATCCGGCATGCAACTTCCAGAGGTTTTGAGGCGTCTGCGGCTCAAAGACGCCTACCGTCTCT
>CAZKEV010000089.1:0-3704 GCA_964551875.1 uncultured Methanomicrobiales archaeon
ACCGTGACTTCAGCAGAATCCTTCGATGTCAATGTGAAAACTCCCTGTGTGATTTACCTTAAGTTAGGGTGTTGTAGTATATTAATACTTCTGACCCTTTCCGCCGGCCATTTCCCGAGGACTGCCCGGGCATCTCCGGTTCAGGTTACAATCCCCGGTAGACATTCTCCCTGTGTCCGATCCTGATGACGAGGATAAGGAACTGGTCCCTCCTGATGGTAAGGATGATCCGGTAATCCCCAACGCGCAGGGAATACAACTGTGATCCTTTGAGATGCTTCACCCGGGAAAATGGATCATGGCGGAGGAACGAGAGAGCCCTGTTGATCCGCTCGCTCTCCTCCGTCGGAAGAGTACGGAGTGCCTTCTTTGCCCTCGCAGTGAGGGAAATCCGGTAATCCATGGGGCTATCCTACGGCTGGGGGGCCCTGGCCGGCTTCTTCCCGGGCGGTGTCTTCGTGCGGTGAGATCTGCCCTGTTTCCCGGCCTCTCGCCGTATCTCCTCTATTACCTCTTCGAGGGGATACACCTCACCCCTCCGGATCTCTTCAAGGGATATTTCGATATCCCGGATTTCCTCCTCGGAAAGAGGTTCCTCGTCAATTGCGGCATCGATGAGACGGGCGATGACCGCACTGTAGGATTCCCGGGGGTGGAGCTTCATCTCGTCCAGGCGCTTCTTCACGTCATGCTGGAGCTGGACGGTCGCTGATGGCATACCTACAGGTATATGTTGCTGTATATATGTACCTGCTGATCTGCTTCACTCCGCCCGGTACGCCACGAGGGTGATGCCCATCCTCTTCTCCATCTCCTGGAGGGCCTTAATCTCCTCCCGGGAGAGCTCCGAGATGACCGGGATCTTCTCGTCGGCGATGAGGATCATGTCGAGATCCTTCTCCAGCTTCTGCACCTTCTTCAGCTGGCCATCCGTCAGGTTCGCAAAACCAGGACTGATCTGCATCTCTTCACCCCGGGGAACCGCTCGCCGTAGAGGGGGATAAAGGTTTGGGGGATGGGTTGTGAATGAAATATGCGGAGGGAGAAATAATCATCCTCAAAATCAATTCCACCATACTCATACATGCCTAACCCCACAATCCAACCTCCCAAATCACTTCAGCCATGTGGCTGGCACGGTCCTATCAGTAGGTTTCTTTCCATTCCCAAGGACAGATGGCTCGCATCCCTCGAAGATTATCATCAAAGATACCTTCATGAACCGGCGAGCACCTCGCAGATCGGCGCTTGGGATAGTTCATTTCAGGTTCTTCAGGCGGAATTAAAGAAGCTCGGATCAACAATTCCTTTGGTTCTCAATTGGACAATCATCTTTGAATACGAACTCCCCCGAGAACGAGGCCGGCGCCCTGATGTCATTCTTCTCGGACCAGGGACTATCTACGTTATTGAATTCAAAGACTTCACAACTATCCTTCAGGCCCACGTCGATCAGGTCGATGCATATGCTCGTGACCTCAGAAATTACCATGCTGCTTCCCATGACTGCAAAGTCATCCCAATCCTTCTCCTCACCCAAGCGCGGTCCTTGAACCAGAAGCGAGATCAGGTCGAGATCGTTTCCCCCGATGTATTAGTCCAATGCATTGTTGATTCTTCACCATCGTATGATCAAAGTTTGATCGATGCAGATCAATGGCTTGGGGCCGACTATGCTCCATTGCCCTCACTCGTTGCAGCGGCTCGCACTCTCTTCCGACGGGAACCCTTGCCACAAATCAAGCGGGCACTGAGCGCTGGAATCCCCGATACTGTTTCACACCTGCTCGAGATTGCCAAGCAAGCAAAGGAATTAGGTGAGCGTCACCTCGCCCTGGTGACGGGAGTCCCAGGGGCTGGGAAGACTCTCGTTGGCATCCAGCTCGTTTATGAAAACTCTCTCGATAAACAAGTCACCGATCAGAGTGCAGTGTTCCTATCGGGAAATGGGCCATTGGTGAAGGTGCTCCAACATGCCCTGAAAAATAAAATCTTCATCCAGGATGTGCACGGGTTTCTCCGACAATATGGTGGGGCGACCATCGCGATTCCCGTTGAGCATATCTGGATTTACGACGAGGCCCAACGGGCATGGGATCCGGAACAATCGGAAAAAAAGAGGGGCACCTTCGTATCGGAGCCGGAAGATTTCCTCAGTCTCGCCGAGAGGATGCGATCCTGGGCCATGGTAATTGCGCTTATTGGGGAAGGACAGGAAATACATATCGGGGAGGAAGCAGGCCTCGTTCAATGGAATGACGCATTGGGGAAGATGAAAAAGCCCTGGACGGTTCACTGCCCCAAAAAGATCGCTTCCGTATTTTCGAATTCTCCCAAGGTTGTGCCTGAAAATAAATTGGATCTGACAATGACCCTCCGCTCTCACCTCGCCGAGGACGTAGCGATCTGGGTTGAGCTACTCCTCGCAAGAGATTCAAACCTCGCTCGGGAGAAAATGTCGAGAATCAATACCCAGGGATTTGACCTCTACCTCACGAGGGATCTCGAGTTGGCCAAGAGCTATGTCCGAGATCGCTATGAAGAACAAGAAGACAAGCGATTTGGACTGCTTGCATCTTCAAAGGGAACAAATTTGGAGAAATATGGAATTCATGTTAATTTCAGGTTCACCTCGCAATTGAAGGTTGGCGAGTGGTATAACGAAAATCCAACATCGCGATGGTCCTGCTGCGCCTTGCACGATGTCGCAACGGAATTCCAGTGTCAGGGCTTGGAACTTGATTATCCCATCGTGTGCTGGGGAATAGACCTCAGGTGGGAAGAAGGAGAATGGAGAACTCCTCGAACCACATCGAGAAATCAAGCCCGCGACCCACATCGGCTTCGGGTGAACAGTTATCGAGTCCTCCTCACCAGAGGAAGGGATGGGTTCATTATTTTCATCCCCCCTGAGCCCCAAATGCAAAGCACCTATGAATTCCTCCGTTCCGTGGGCATAATGGAATTACCTTCTGCGGCCTCGATAGGAGAAAAGGGTCTCGCTCACAGTTTAACCTAAAGTTCCTCCTATGCCCCCCTCACCCCACCTCACCGGCCTCCCCCCGATTGCTGGAGAAAATCCCCGGGTCCTCATCCTCGGTTCCTTCCCCTCCGTGATGTCCCTTGAAAAGAAGGAGTACTATGGCAATCCCCGCAACCGGTTCTGGCACCTTTTGGAGGCGCTCCTGGGGATCAAAGCTCAGCTCCCGTACCATGTGCGGACCGTTCAGCTCAAAAGCAGGGGGATCGCCCTCTGGGATGTCACGAAGGAGTGCGAGCGGGAGGGGAGCGATGACATTGCCATTAAAAACGAGGTCGTGAACGACATCCCCGGGTTCCTCCGGGACCACCCGACCGTCTCCGTCATCGTCCTGAACGGAGGAGGGGCCGGCCGGCTCTTCCACCGGCTGTTACCCGACGGGATCCCGGGCATCATGATCTTCACCCTGCCGTCGACGAGCCCGGCGAATGCCCGGATGGGCCTGCCGCACCTCGTCGATGCATGGGGTGTCCTCAAAGAGTTCTCGGGAAAATAAAAAGAGGGAGAGCCGGGGGCGCCCGTCAGAATGCATCTCATCGATGCGTGGAGTGCCCTCATGGAGTTTTCTGGAAAATAATTGGAGGATGGGAGGACTGCCCGGCTAAAAGGCGAAGTACTGGTTCACGATCTTCATGGCGCAGTAGTCGCCGCACATGGTGCAGAC
>CAZKEV010000090.1:0-3524 GCA_964551875.1 uncultured Methanomicrobiales archaeon
GACAGCAGGAGGAGCGCCGACCTCGTCATCAACAACGTGAAGCTCACCTCGTCAGGGGGGAGTTACGAGCTGGACGGGGATATCACGAACGGGGGGCTCGATGATGCGAAGTCCATCATGGTCACCGTGAAGGACCCGGCGAGGCCGGTCGATCCCTACCCCTCATACGTGGTGGGGGGTCTCGCAGTTGACGACTTCTCCAGCTTCTCGGTAACCTTCACCGCGCCGGCCCTCACCTCGGTACCGGTCCTTGTCCAGTGGAAGGATTCCGATGGCAACTCCTACCAGAATACCATCGATGTGAATCTCAGGACGGCCGGCACGGGAACGAGTACCGGGAGCACGAGTACGCAGCAGAGCGGCGCGAGCCGCGGTGGGGGAGGCCCCTTCGGCTTCTTCGGGGGGAGCAGAGCGGGGGCGGGTCTGCCCTACACCGAGATCATCATCGTGATCATCGTGGCTGTTGTCGGAGTGGTCGCCTGGCGCAAAGGGGTCTTCTCGAAGATCCTAGGGAGAGGAAAGGGAAAGCAGGGGAACCAGCAGGCCAAGAGATAAGCAGGACAAAGAGATCATGAGCGATGGCCCGGTCATCAGCCTTGCCGACGTGACAAAGGTCTACCACATGCCCGCGGAGGACGTGGTGGCCCTTGACCATGTCACCCTTGAGATAGCCCGGGGGGATTTCATCGCCATCATGGGCCCGTCCGGCTCGGGGAAGTCCACCCTCCTGAACCAGATCGGCTGCCTTGACAAACCGACCTCGGGCGATGTCATCATCAACGGGAGGTCCATCCGGCAGATGAATGACAACGAGCTCACCGATATGCGGCGTGACACCATCGGGTATATCTTCCAGACCTTCAACCTCATCACCCTGCTCACGGCCTACGAGAACGTGGAGTACCCCCTCATCCTCCGGTACAAGACCCGCGCCGAGAGAGAGAGGATCCTGGGCCTCCTCCAGACGGTGGGGATCGATGAGGCCCTCGCCCACCATACCCCGGGCGAGCTCTCGGGCGGGCAGCAGCAGAGGGTGGCGATTGCCCGCGCCCTCGTCAACAACCCCGACATCCTCCTCTGCGACGAACCGACGGGGAACCTGGACTCAAAGACCGGCACCCAGATCATGGAGATGCTCGGCAGGCTCAACGAACAGGGGAAGACCATCATCATGGTCACCCACGACACCCGGATTGCCGAGTACGCGCAGCGCACCATCACGATCCGCGACGGGAGGATTGCATGATCGGCGGGGATATCTTCATCAGTCTCGCTGCGAGGAGCGTCCGGCTCCACCTCCTCCGGTCCCTCCTTGCTGCCCTCGGCATCGTCATCGGGGTGATCGCCATCACCACCCTTGGGATTATGGGTGCAAACCTGACTCTCTCGGTGACCGAATCCCTCTCCCGATCCGCGAACGTGATCACCATCACCCCGTATACAGGCGGAGGGAGGGGCTTTGGCCCTGGCGGGGGGGGCGATTCCAGTGCGAACCTGAATATCACCCAGTCCCAGCTCCAGGAGATCACCCAGGTAGCAGGGGCAAACAGGGTCATTCCCATCTACTCGGGGTCCGACAGGATTACCGTCGGGTCCAAGCAGGGACGGGCCAGTATCACCGGGGTCAAGCCTGACACGGTAGTTGATCTCCTGGTGGTGCAGGAGGGGACCTTTCTCAAGGGAGGTGACAGTGCCCTTGTCGGTGCCACCCTCGCCGATGACTTCAGCCTGAAGATCGGGAGCAGGATCAAGCTCGGGGACACCAGCAGCAACGTAACCCCAAAGATGATCCGGGTTGTCGGAATTCTCCAGCAGCAGGGCGCGTCGTTTTCGATTAACACTGACCGGGCCATAGTTGTGACCGACAAGTGGTACACAGCTGCGTATGGCGGCGAGGGCCAGTACTCACAGGTCCAGATCATCGTGGATAATCTCAACCAGATAGGGACGATCACGAACAATACCGACCGGAAGCTGAACAGGAACGCGAAGTTACCGGCTGTCCGGATCAGCAATCCCAGCCAGTTCCTGTCGACGATAACAACCACTCTCGGTTCCATCACCTCCTTCATCACCATGCTCGGGGCCATCTCCCTCATCGTGGCGGCGGTGAGCATCTTCAACGTGATGGTCATGTCGGTCTCGGAGCGGGTCAGGGAGATCGGGATCCTGAGGTCCATCGGGACAAGGAAGAGCGAGATCCGGAAGATGTTCCTCTACGAGGCTGTCATCATCGGGTTCATCGGGGCGGGAATCGGGGCCCTCCTGTCGGTTGTATCCGGATACCTGACAGTCCTCGCCATAGTCGGGAACACGACCTATTTCTTCACGCCGGCGAGCATGATCTATATCCCGCAGGGCATGTTCATCGGGATTGCAACCTGCGTCCTGTCCGGCGTGTACCCGGCATGGCGGGCAGCCGATCTCGACCCGATAGAGGCACTGAGGGCGGAGTGAGAGAGAGGGATATTTCAGAGGCCTTTCATCATTTTTATGGCGCAGAATTCGCCGCACATGGTGCAGGCCCCGTCCTTCGGCGCCATCCCCCTCGCTGTTTCCCCATCCAGCGCATAAGAGAACTGCCCCTCCCAGTCCAGGTCTGCCCTCCTCTTTGATAGCTCCCTGTCGCGAACATCCGGTCCGTACTTGATGGAATCCCCGATGTGGGCCGCGATCCGGAAAGCGATCAGCCCTTCCTTTACCTGCTCCGGACCGGGGAGTCCGAGGTGCTCGGCCGGGGTGATGTAGCAGAGATAGTCTGCTCCTGCTCCGGCGGCAATACTTGCGCCCACGCAACCGGCAATATGGTCATGCCCCACGGCGATGTCCGTGGGGAGCGGTCCCGCGACGAACAGGGGTGCGCTCGATGCCTTCCGGTACCGTTTCACGTACCTAGCGATGCGGTCAGCACGGACATGCCCCCCCATCCCTTCGATGATCGCCTGGACATCCTCTTCGTACGCCCGCTTTGCAAGCACCGCGTTCAGTTGCATCTCCCCGCTCTGCGCCTTATCCATCGCGTCGTGGATGCACCCGCTCCGCATGGTATTCCCCAGGGAGAGAACGATATCATGCCTTCGTGCGATCGCAAGGATTTCGTTGAGACAGGTGAGGAAGGGATTTTCGCGCCCTTTCAGCTTCATCCAGGCGATTGTCATGGAACCGCCCTTGGATACCACGCCCATGATCCGCTCCCGGTTCCGGTATTTCGCGAGAATACTCTCGTTGGTGAAGTGTATAACAAAGGAACTGATACCTTCTCCTGCCTGCTGCTTCATCATGCGAATGATCCGTTCTTCATCCAGGTTCTCCAGGCCTGTCTCTGCGGCGGCCTGGTAGATTGGCACCGTGGTGATAGGGATCGTGGTATTTTCGAAGACCCGGCCGCGGATCGCTCCAATATCCCCTCCCATGGAGAGGTCCGTGAGGGTATCTGCCCCGTACCTTTCGGCGAGAATGGCTTTCTCCACCTCCTCATCAGGATCAACCCTGAGGGGGGATGTCCCGATGTTCACATTCACCTT
>CAZKEV010000091.1:0-3387 GCA_964551875.1 uncultured Methanomicrobiales archaeon
GACCTGGAACCCCAGGCAGATGACCCGGGGCGGGCCGTCGAACCGGGTGCAGTTCGCATCGCAGAGCCCGACGGGCATGAACGGGCCGTGGTGGGAGCCCCGCATCCACCCTGCAACGATGATGGGGGTCGCGAAGGGCTCGATGACCTCGCCGACGGCAGGAAGGCCGCTCTGGGCCCGGATCATCATGACCGGGTCATCCTTCCCCACGTACTTGCCGGCGATGAGGGAGAGCCTCTGGGTGGAGGTGGAGGCCGCGATGAGGCCGTCCTTCCGGAAGACATGCTTGATCACGTAGCGGGAAGGGGCACCGATGTAGGCGAGCATGCTGTAGGACTCCTCGGGGGTCCTGAACATGATCCTCCGCTTCTCCACCACGTCGTGGACCTCGAAGATGAAGCCCTCGTGCATCCCCGGGTCGATGACAAGGCCCGAGGTGTTGAAGGGATCGGCAAAGATCTTGTAGAGGTAGAAGTTCCATGCCCCCGGCTCGGTCTTGTCGGCCATGAAGCAGAGGAGGGGATCGGACCCCCGTTCCTCGAACTCCATCTCTGCAACGCCCGGCCCCATCCCCTTCACGTTCCCCGAGAAGGCGTCGGAGAGGAGGTCTTGCCCTGCCCCGTAGAGCTTCATCTGCTTTGCAAGGGCAGCGCACTCCATGAAAACACCCCATGCGAGCCGGTGGATCTCTGGGCTGTCCACGCCCTTCGTGTGGGTCATGAGGAGCTCGAGATCATCCCCGCAGTGGGTGACAAAGGAATCGGTGAGGATCTTGCCCTCGGCCTCGGAGAGCATCTTCTGGGCCTTTTCCAGGAGCTGCGGGTGGATGCGGGAGTGGCCCGGAAAACTCCCGATATCCGCCTTGATCAGGGAGACGGTGGTCTTGACCATGCCATACACCTACCTAGTAACATACCCTGAGACTATATCTTTGTGTTGATTTTGAGGACGACTCAGGGTGTGTCGAACGGTGGAAGCCAGCTCTGTGATCCGAATGACACAGAATTTCTGTGTCGAACGGTGGAAGTTATCTATTTGATCCGGACGACGCAGGATATCTTTGTGTTTCGAACGGGGGGAAAAAGAGGATTTATTCCGCTGTTTCGGGGATCCTGCGGAACCGCACCTCGAGGACCCCGTTCCGGCAGCTCGCCCTGAGCGAGTCCGGATCCACAGGGGGGATCTCGGCCCGGCCCATAAACCTCCGGGCCCCGTCGGAGGCGGCTATCCGGAGGGCCCCTTCCTCCAGATCGAACCTGACCTGGTCTTCGGATACCCCGGGGAGCTCCGCGAGGACGAGGATCTCGTCCCCGTCCCCCTCGTGCACCTCGATGAGGGGTTCAAGGGCGCCCCCGTTCTCCGGCGCAAGCCCGAACTGCCCCGCGGGGAACGGCCCGCCGCCCCGTATGACGATGGTGAACCCCATGGGCCGTGCCATGAAGTTCCCCTGCTCCATGCTCTCGCGGATCATCTGCTCCAGGAACTCCTGGAGCTTCCTGTATGCATCGCTGGGTATATCTTCCATCTGTCCTACCTTGTCATGAGTGGCGCCCTGTCCGGGAGCTTCTGACGCTTCTCCAGGTTCATCTCCAGCCGCCCTATGCTCTTTTTCAATTCCTTCCAGTCCTTGCGCCTGGCAAAGATCCTGGACCTGAGATCCTCCATCCCCTTCACCAGTTCATCGGAGGGCTCGAGGCCGGTCGATGCGAGGTCCGCCCTCTTGACGACCGCAAGAGCGTTCTCCAGGGCTTTTCTCTCCTCTGCATTGAAGACCATCTCCCAGGAGCGGCGCTCGTTCTCTTCGAGGGTGTCGGCGTCGAGGGACCCCTTCACCCGCCCGAAGGCCTCGTCGAAGTGCTTTGTCGTGATCTGCACCCGGCTCACCGCCTCGCGGCGCTCGCCCTCGCTCTTCCCGGCGAAACCGGAAACGACCTCCCGCATAACAGCGAGCTTCGCCTCCCTGGCCAGGGCCTCGATATCGGCCCCGACGAACCCTTCGGTCCGGTTCACGAGGTCGTCAATGCTGATCTCCGGCGAGAGGATGGCCTTTGCGCCCCCGAGGTAGACCTCGAAGATCTTCTTCCTGCTCTCGGTGTCCGGGGGCGGGACATAGATGATCCGGTCCAGCCGCCCCGGGCGCAGGAGGGCCGGGTCGATCATGTCCGGCCGGTTCGTCGCAGCAAGGACCACCACGTTCTTCAGCTCTTCGAGACCGTCGAGCTCGGTGAGGATCTGGGAGACCACCGACTCGGTGACATGGGATGACCCCATGTACATCCCCCTTCTCGGGACAAGGGCGTCCACCTCGTCGAAGAAGATGATGGAGGGGGAGGCCTGCCGGGCCTTCCGGAAGATCTCCCGCACGCCCTTCTCAGACTCCCCCACCCACTTCGAGAGGAGCTCGGGCCCCTTCACCGAGATGAAGTTGCACTCCGACTCGTTTGCTACCGCCTTTGCAAGGAGGGTCTTTCCGGTCCCGGGGGGACCGAAGAGGAGGATGCCCTTCGGGGGCTTGGTCTGGAGGGCGGCATAGACGTCGCCGTACTTGAGGGGCCACTCCACGGCCTCCCGGAGGTCCTGCTTCACCTCCTCGAGGCCCCCAACGTCGGTCCACTTCACGTCCGGGATCTCCACGAGGACCTCGCGCATGGCCGACGGTTCGACGTGCTTGTGGGCCTCGTCGAAGTCGGCCCTCCTCACCTTGAGCTGGTCCAGGATCTCGGCCGGGATGGCCTCGTCGACCTTGATCCTGGGGATGACGCAGCGCAGGGCGAACATCGCGGCCTCCTTGACGAGGAGGGCGATATCGGCCCCCACGAAGCCGTGGGTGGTATCCGCGAACTCCCGGAGGAAGTTCTCCTTCCGGTAAGGCTCCTCGATCTTTCTCTTCTCCTCCTCGAACCTCCGGGTGTAGTCGGCATCCACCCCCTTCATCTCCTCGCCCGTGAGCGAGACCTTCTGGGGGTCAAAGGCCGTGCCCGGCCTCGCCAGCCGCTCGAACTTCTCCTTCTTCTTCTCGCCGATGAGCTTCTCGCGGTAGTAGTCGAGGTCGAGCTTCTTGGCATTGAAGTCTTCCTCGACCTTGGCCTTCTGCTCCTCGGTCAGCTCCACCTTCTCCAGGTCCAGGGGCACGCCCCGGGTGTGGATCTGGAAGATCTCCATCCGCCCCTTCCGGTCGGGGATGCCGACCTCGATCTCACGGTCAAACCGCCCCCCGCGGCGGAGCGCGGGGTCGATGGAGTCGGGCATGTTCGTCGCAGCGATGACCACGACCTGGCCCCTGCCCTTGAGGCCGTCCATGAGGGCCAGGAGCTGGGCTACGATCCGCCGCTCCACCTCGCCGGTCACCTCGGCCCGCTTCGGGGCGATAGAGTCCAGCTCATCGAT
>CAZKEV010000092.1:0-3039 GCA_964551875.1 uncultured Methanomicrobiales archaeon
CCGCAGAGGAGGATCCCGTGGAGCGTCGAGAGGATCTCGCCCGAGAGGGATACGTCCCGGACCATCCGTGTCCTCTCGCCCTTCTCGATGAGGTAGCCGTACTCGGCGTTGAACTGGAAGACCCCCCTTCCGGGGTCCACCTGCCCGCCCCGGGACCCGACGAGGAGGATCCCGTCCCCGCACTCCGTGAGGATCTCCTCCAGGGTTGCGTCCCCCTCCTCGATGAAGGTGTTGGACATCCGGACGAGGGGCGGCTCCCCTCCTTCCGCCCTCCCGTGGCCGGCATCCCCGTTCCCGAGTGCGGCGAGCGTCTCCAGGGTATGGAGGTAGGCGTTCACCCTCCCCCGGCTCACCACCTCGGTCCTCACGGTCCGGCACCCTTCCGCATCCACGGGCTCGAACCCGAACTCGGGGAGGCTCGGATCATCGACGATGGTAAGGATGCCCGGGCCGATCTGCTCCCCGATCCTCCCCGCGAGGACCGAAGACCCCTCCTTCACGAGATCGCCCTCGCTCGCGTGGCCCACCGCCTCGTGGGCAAAGACCCCCGCCAGCTCAGGGTCGAGGACCGCCCGTATCTTTCCGCCCTTCGCGGCACCCGCATCGAGGAGGGCGAGGGCTGTCTCGCCGGCCTTCACCCCCATCGGCTCCTGGTGCCGCAGGTTGAACCCGTGGATGGTATGCCGGCTCTCCCTCCCCATCTGGGCATCCCCGTTCCTCCTTGCCACCGCAAGAACCGAGAAGCCGGATCGGGTGATGGTGGACCGGTTTTCGTACCCCGAGCTGTCGGTATAGAAGACCTCCTCGGTCCGCTCGATGTAGGTAGCACGGGTGGATGCTATCCCGGGGATCTTTGCCGCTTTCTCGATCCCTGAGAGGACCCGGGTCTTCTCTTCAAGGCTGAGGGAAATGGGGTCCTCCCCCGGTGCGGGCACCTTATGTTCTCCCCGCGGGGGTTCGGCGAGGCTGACCGGATCCTCGGTGATCCGGGCGAGGGCGAGCCCTTCTGAAAGAATCCGGTCCAGTTCCTTCCTTGACGAGAGATCCAGGTTATTTACCGAGATCATGCCCCACCCGAGGGGCCCGAGGACCCGTACGAGGGCGGTATCGGAGAAGGATGTGCCGGCCGATTCGACGACCCCGTTGTCGATATCGATGTGGGTGGAGGTGGCCCGGACACATCGCACGTCCGAGAACCGGATCCCGGGGGGCGACATCAGACCGATGGGTTCGGGAGAGCAGTGTCCAGGATCTTTGCCGGAGCGGCCAGGGCCATATTCTTGATCCTCGTAAGGAAGCCCTCCCGCTGCTCGGGAACAAAAGCGTAGGTGAAGACCTCGATGATGTTATTGACGGGTACCACTTCAATGATATCGCGATACCTATCTTCTATGAGCACATCATCGATGTTGGCTTTCGGGATCAGCACCTTCCTGATTCCTGCTTTGGCCGCCGCTTCGATCTTGAAGGTCACCCCTCCCACCGGGAGGACGTCTCCCAGCACGGAGAGGGAACCGGTCATGGCCAAATTCTGTTGGATTGGAATCTTCTCGATGGCCGAGATGACCGCGGTCGCCACAGAGATGGAGGCGGAGTCGCCCTCCACCCCATAGGTCCCGATGAACTGGATATGGACATCCATGTTTTTAATGTCCTTTCCGGTGAACTTCTTGATCAGGGCACTGACATTCTTGATGGACTGCTGAACGATAGACTCCTCATCCTCCCCCCGGAGCCAGGGTTCCTTCCTCTTTTCGAATATGCCGGTGGTGATGATCTGACCGCTTTCTCCCTGGGCCGGGGTCACCACGGCCATGATCTGCTGCACCTGCCCGCTGTCCTCTCCATAGACCGCGAGACCGTTCACCTGGCCGATGCGAGCACCCTCAACAACGGTCTGGTGGTAATCCCTGCTGCGCCGGATATTCTCATCCGACCACTGCTCCTCGATGGACCGTGCTGTCTCCTTGGCCTTCAGTACGTGGGCTGCGGTGGTAACCTTCGCACCTTCCTGCCGGGCAAGGTCCCCTGCCACCCGGATCAGCCCCCCGATATCCCGGAGCTTCAGGGTGAGGTGCCCCTTCCGGTTCGACCGCCGCCTCCCCTCCCGGATGACCTCCTCAATGGCAGAGCGTTCGAAGTGGGGGATCTTCCCGTCCTTCTGCACCTCCTGGGCGATGAACCTGACGAACTTCCTCCTGTTCTCCGGGGTATCCTCCATGGAGTCGCGGAAGAAGATCTCGTACCCGTAGCCCCGGATACGTGACCGGAGGGCCGGGTTCATGTTCTGAACGGCGTCGACGTTACCGGCGGCCACCATGATGAACCTGCAGGGGACGGGCTCGGTGCGGACCATGGCCCCGCTCGACCGCTCGGACTGGCCCGTGATGGGGAAGATCCCCTCCTGCAGGGAGGTCAGGAGGTTCTGCTGCGACTGGGGCTCCAGGGAGTTGATCTCGTCGATGAAGAGGACCCCGCCATGGGCGCGGTGGATGGCGCCCGCCTCGACCCTGTCATGGGCAGGCGTCTCAAGGCCGCCGCTCTGGAAGGGGTCATGCCTGACATCCCCGAGGAGCGCTCCTGCATGGGACCCCGTGGCATCGATGAAGGGGGCTGTGGCCGTGCTGTCGTTCGACACGAGCAGCTTCGGCACCATGAGCTCATCCCGGGGGGTGGTGTAGCGCAGGGCCATGAACACGATGGCGGCTGCGATGATCCCGGGGATCAGCTGGTAGGTGAGGAATGCGAAGACAAAGATCCCGAAGATGAGGAGGAAGATGAGGGTGGTCCGGGTCTGCATCCTCCGCTTCGCCTCTGCCTTGTGGGCGGCGACGATCTGCTTCCCCCTTCCCGCTGCGACGGTGCGAATGATTGGGTTGTTCGAGTCCTCGGAGTTGGGGTACACGAGGATGTCCTGGAGCTCCTCCTTGGGGAGGAGCTCGGTCATGGCCTTCGCGAGCATGGACTTTCCCGTGCCCGGTGACCCGATCATCATCACGTGCCGCCGCTGGATAGCCGCCTTCCGGATCACCTCCACGG
>CAZKEV010000093.1:0-3033 GCA_964551875.1 uncultured Methanomicrobiales archaeon
CCCACGTGCGTGGGGCTGTTGCAGTATCTGCGAGGAAGAAGGTCTCCCGCTCGATCGCCCGCTGGGATCCCCACAGGCCAGGCATCCGGTAGACCAGGAGCTCCCAGGTGAAGTCCGGAAGATCGCTTGCCATCGCCGCTGTGGCCCCGATGAGCCCGCGGCCGCCTTTCCACCCCCTGTACATCGCACCAGCTGCGTCGAGAACCGCGACAGCCTCATCGGGTTCGCAGAACGAACGCAATGCCTTGTGGTAGAAGGAGACATGAGGCTTTCTCTCCGATACCACGACACCGGGCTCCGTCCCTACGGCCGGGAGGTCCGCAAGGTCCTCCACGCACCGGCATGCTTCTTCAAATGCGATTTCCGGATCCCCCTCCACCTCCAGCGAGATGGCAGCATTCCCCCGGGTCTTGAAAGGGACGTTCGGGTTGAGCCGGATGAGCCTTGCCGTGGTGAGGCCGAAACCCCTTGCAAGGAGTCTCCGGATGAGCACGGCCCCCAGGTACGTGGTGCACATCCCCCGTGGAGAGTCCGTGTCATCGATCCCGATCCACATGCCAGATATCTTATTACCCCACCACGCTATATGGGTTCTTTAGGAAACCATGACCCAGGAGGTCCTGCTCCAGAGGGTGAGGAGCCTGCTCCTTGAGGGGGGGTTCCGGGTCTCGGAGCGGTGCAACCAGAGGCCACGCTCCTTCGACCTTATCGCCGGGGACGGGGAGATCCTCATGGTGATCAAGGCCATCTCCCATATCGACGGCGTCTCGGAGGATATCGCCCGGGACCTCGACCTCGTCTCTTATTACCTGGGAGGCGCCCCCCTCATCGTCGGGGAGCGGACCCGGGACGCTGACCTCCAGCGGGGGGCTGTCTATGTCCGCTATGGGATCTATGCGATATCGGTCCCCACCCTCTCCGATTTCCTGGTTGAGGGCATCCCGCCCCTCGTGTGTGTCTCGCCCGGGGGTCTCTACGTGAATATCGATGAGACTCTCCTCCACGCCCTCAGGGAGGAGAAGCAGCTCTCGCTCGGCGATCTCGCCCACCTCCTGGGGGTATCCCGGCGGACCATCAGCAAGTACGAGAATGGCATGGGCACCACCATGGAGATCGCGATGCGGATCGAGGAGCTCTTCGACGCCGCCATCACCCGGCCCATCGATCTCCTCGCCCACCAGTCCCGGTTCGCGGGGTCGGGTGAGCCGTCCCACGGGAAGATCCCTGCCGATCTCGAACGGATGGGGATGGAGATCCATCTCATGAGCCGCGCCCCCTTCGAAGCCCTCGCACGGTACGATGACGAGACGATTCTCACCGGGTACGGGAACGCCGAACACGTGGTGAAGAGGGCCCCCATCATCGGGAACCTCTCCCGGATCGCGAACGCCCACGCCCTCTGCATCCTCATCGGCTACCGGAGGCAGAAGACCATCGGCAACACCCTGGTCATCGGCGAGGAGCGCCTCCACTCCCTGGAGGACGGCTCCGAGCTCATGGAACTGATCCGGGAACCTCCGGCGTAGATATATTCCCTCCGGGTTATTGACTTCCCCGAAAGATCCAGGTTCTGATAAGTTAACGGTTGAACAACCGACCTAGCGGTTGGTGATACGTGGCGGTTGGTAAGCCAAAAAAAGGTAAGTTGGAACTTCACTTTCACATTAATAGCAAAAGCTTTATAATTTAGGATCATATATTAATACGATCCTCTAACGGAATTTTAGTATGGCTCTCCCCGAAGAACAGCCTGATATTAAAAAACAAAGAGATCTTGTGCTTTCATGTTTAGCTGTTGCTGAATCCCAACCATATCAGCCCGTGCAAATTCAAAAATTAGTATTCCTGTTTGAGAAGCGAGCTCTAAGTGAGAAAATCTTCAATTTTACACCTTTCGATTATGGACCATTTGATCCACAGGTGTATCATAGACTTGAAGAGTTATTTGCTGAGGGCTTAGTTAACATCATTGGGCAACCATTTGCTAAAGAGCGACTCTATGTACTCACACCTAAAGGAGAGGAATACGCAAAAAGATCCCTTGAACAATTATCTCCACGAAATAGGGAATTTTTGAATCGCCTTTCTCAATGGGTAAGAAAACTCTCATTTGCCGAATTAGTTGGTGCAATCTATAAGGAATATCCTGATATGCGCGAGAAAAGCGTGTTTAAGGAGTAATATTGACATCATTAGTTGGAATTGTATGCAGTGATGGCATTGTAATTGGCACGGATAGCTCAGCTACATACGGATCAATAATCTCCCCTACCATTGAACAGGAATTTACGAAAATCAAGATATATAATGGAATAGTGATTGTAACGGGTACGGGTGAGATAGGATTACAGCAGAGATTTTGTAATATTGTAGATAAAGCGTTTCGGGATGCCAATTTCACTAAAGGTAAAAGCCATATTGAGATAATGACAGCCCTATCTCAAAAAGCAATTGACAACTTCAAATCAACATATACACCATTCCCTCAATTCCAACACCTAGGATACAATTTTGGATCTTTAGTTGCTCTCTCAACCGGTGACAAATATTGCTTATGTGAATTCGACCCCATCCACTTTAGACCCGAACTTAAATTATCACAACAAAAACTTATATTTTGTTCAATGGGATGTGGAGTGCATATAACGGACCCATTTTTAGGGTTAATGCGTAAGATATTTTGGAAAACTTCTATTCCTAGTGTTGCTGAGGCCAAATTCATTGTAGCCTGGACACTCAAACATGCAATCGATCTAAATCCAGGAGGTATAAAAGACCCGATTCAAATGGCAGCTATTAGGAAAAATGAAAAAGGAAGATATTCTGCCGTGATGATTTCAGACGATGAAACTAAAGAACATTGGAATGCTGTTGATGATGCTGAAAAATACCTCGGTCGTTATAGAGATATTTTACGCGGTACGCATGATGTAAAGAAAATCCCAGATGTTACTCCCCCATAAAATAAAGAAGCTATGGGCCATGTAGAATTCCTCAATGAGGATAAAACATAGTTCCCTTTTCGTGTATCGT
>CAZKEV010000094.1:0-2635 GCA_964551875.1 uncultured Methanomicrobiales archaeon
CGCCCCAGGAGATGGAAGTTCCGGTGCCCGGGCTGCAACCGGAGGTATTCCGCGGCCGGCACCTGCCCGGTCTGCGGATCGCTCCTTTCCCGAAGCCTTAAGTAGGATGCTTTCGTGAATCTCCTCTTATGTCCTCTCTCGATGACCTGATCCGGCGGGCACGGCTGCTCCATGCCGAGGGGCACAGCCAGAGCCAGATCTCCGACGAGCTGAACCTCTCCATGGAGACGGTTACGTACCTCCTCATGAAGGAGAAGGAGGGGGCCGTCCCGAAGGACGTGCTCATCGACTGGACCTCGGTGAGCGGGAGGGCCGACCTCCTGGACGACCTGGCTGCCCTCATGATCGGGCGGTCGCGTTCCCCGGGCGGCATGCAGGGGGAGGAGCAGCCCGGGACCTCGGCCGTGGTGGGGATCGCCCTCTCCGGGGTCCCCCTCGCGACCCTCATCGCCCTCCAGGAGAACCTGAAGCTCGCGGTCTACTTCCCCTCGCGGCATTCCGCGGCCGACCCGCCGGTGGGTTCCCTCTCCGGGAACTTTGCTCCGGTGAACGGGGAGGCCTGTGTCATCGTGGACGATGTCATCACCTCGGGGAAGACCCTCAGGGAGGCGGTGGACTACCTGAGGGGCCATGGGGCGAGCCCTGTCTCCATCTGGGTCATCTTCGACAAGCGGGGCGTGCGGGAGATCGACGGGGTCCCGGTCCAGGCCCTCTTCCGGGTGTCGCGGCTCGACTGATCTCACCGAATTTGTTATATAGAAGTTTACATCCATGAATATTCACGCACAGTGAGGTTACTTCATGCTTGCAGGACAGCCTGTTATCATTCTGAAGGAAAACGTCGAGCGGTCGCGGGGCCACGACGCCCAGCGATCCAATATCATGGCCGCGAAGGCGATTGCCGCCGCGGTCCGCACCACCCTCGGCCCCCGGGGGATGGACAAGATGATCATCTCCTCGACCGGGGACATCGTGATCACGAACGACGGGGCAACCATCCTCCACGAGCTCTCCGTCCAGCACCCTGGCGGTAAGATGGTGGTGGAGGTCGCAGAGACCCAGGACGACGAGGTGGGGGACGGGACCACTACCGCCTGTATCCTTGTAGGGGCCCTCATGGGAGAGGCCGAGCGGATGCTCGAGCAGGAGATCCACCCCACGGTCATCGCCCAGGGGTACCGGATGGGCATGGAGAAGGCCCTCGAGATCGTGAAGGACCTGGCCATCACCGTCTCACCTGATGATGTGGAGACCCTGAAGAAGATCGCCGACACCGCGATGACCGGCAAATCCATCGAGCAGGTGAAGGCGAAGCTCGACGGGATCGTCGTGGATGCGGTCCGGGCCGTGGTCCAGACCGTCGACGGGAAACTCATGGTGGACGAGGACGACGTGAAGATCAAGAAGCACGTTGGCGAGACCATCGATGACGCCGAGTTGATCCGGGGCATGGTCGTGGAGAAGAAGCGCGTCTCCGAGGAGATGCCGAAGAGTGTCAAAAAGGCGAAGATCGCCCTCATCGCGACCCCGCTCGAGATCACGAAGACCCAGGTGAAGTCCAAGATCAAGATCACATCCCCTGACCAGCTCATGGCCTTTGATACCCAGGAACGGGGAACACTCAGGCAGATGGCCGACAAGGTCATCGAGACCGGCGCGAACGTCGTCCTCTGCCAGAAGGGAATCGCCGACGCGGTCCAGTACTACCTGGCCAAGGAAGGCATCATGGCCATCGAGGACGTCCCCGAGAAGGACATGCTCTTTGCCGCCCGTGCCCTGAACGGATCCATCGCGAACAAGCCCCACGACCTCACCGCGAAGATGCTCGGGCAGGCCGAGCTCGCAGAGGAGATGGAGGGGGTGGACCTGGTGAAGATCTCCGGCTGCAGGAACCCGAGGGCGGTGACCATCCTCGTCCGAGGCTCCACCCACGTGCTCATCGACGAGATGGAGCGGGCGGTCTACGACGGCATCCGCGTCGTGATGGACGCCATCGAGGACCAGAAGTACGTGGTCGGGGGCGGAGCGGTGGAGACCGAGGTGATGCTCAGGGTCAGGGAGTACGCCGGATCCGTGGGCGGGAGGATCCAGCTCGCCCTCGAGGCCTTTGCAAACGCCTTCGAGAGCATCCCGAGGACCCTCGCCGAGAACTCGGGCTTCAACCCCATTGACAAGCTCGTGGAGCTGAAGTCCGCCCATGCCAAGGGCGAGAAGCGGGCCGGCCTGAACGTTTACACCGGGAAGATCGTGGACATGTTCGACGAGAACGTCTTCGAGCCGATGCGGGTGAAGACCCAGGCCATCCAGTCGGCGGCCGAAGCCTCGAGCCTCCTCATCCGGGTGGACGACATGATGATCACCCAGAAGAAGGAGCTCCCCCCTGGCATGGGCATGCCACCGGGCGGAATGCCTCCCATGGGCTGAAGCCGCGGTACGTGACAAATACCAAAACTCCATCCTTTTCTATCCCTTGTTGACGGGAATTCAACAGGGCGACGCTAATCCGATAAAATTATGGCTGTTGGGGCGAAACGCTTCTCCTCTCCTGCCGGGGTAGTCTAGCCCGGGAAGGCGGCGGCCTCGAAAGCCGCTGTTGCTTGGCAACTCGGGAGTTCAAATCTCCCCCCCGGCGTCC
>CAZKEV010000095.1:0-2535 GCA_964551875.1 uncultured Methanomicrobiales archaeon
GGACCGCCCCGGTCTTCTCGGCCGGCCGTGAAACGGCAGCCGGGCGGGCTATCCCTCGAGGAGCCCTTCCTCTTGTTCGAGAACAGCTCCATCTGCCCCCGGAATATACGTGACCCCGGCCAGGTCTTCGGAGAGCAGGTCGGCGAGGCTGCCGTCCTCCCCCATGCGGGCAAGCACCAGGTCCTTGTTCCGCTGGTAGTGCCGGAGCATCCGGATCACCAGGGGGTAGTCCCTGACTCCCCGGCGCCTGAGCCATTCCAGGAACCGGATCCGGTTCTCCATTTCCTGCCTGAGCAGGTCAAGGGAGATGCCGAAGGTTTCGTGGACCTTGTCGAAGAGGAAGGCCCGCCCCTGGAAACGGAAGGTGTCCAGGTCAGGGACCCACTTGAAGGCGGTGTTGGTGATCAGGTCCTGGGTGTCATGGTCAAGCTCGAGGATCTCCACGATGTTCGCCACCCTCCTCACACTCCGCTCGCCCCGCATGACGTGCATGGGGAAGATGACCGCATCGAGGTTCGAGAAGAGGCTCCGCGGCACCCGCATGGGGTTTGACTCGATGCGGGCCATCAGCTCGGAAATGGAGCCGGCGTGGATGGTGCCGAGTGCCGCATGGCCGACGGCAATGGCCTGGAAGAGGGTGAAGGCCTCCTCACCCCTCACCTCGCCCACGATGATGAACTCGGGGCGCTGCCGGAGGGCTGCAACCAGCAGGTCGTAGAGCGAGATGTCCCCTGGTGACCGCCGCGAGATGCCCGAGACCCCCGATGCCCCGATGGTGGTCTCGGCAGCCCCGAACCCGGTGCGGGTCACCGACTGGATCCAGTTGGGTGACATCAGGTTCAGTTCAGCGGTGTCCTCGATGGAGACGATCTTGTACTCGGTGGGGATGAAGGCGCAGAGCACGTTTAACATGGTGGTCTTGCCGGTGGCTGTCCCTCCGGAGACGAGGATGGAGCGCTTGTACTCCATCAGGAGCCAGAGGTAGGCCAGCTGCTGGGCGTCGATGGTCCCGTACTCCATCATCTCGATGGGGGAGATGGGGCTTGACCGGAACTTGCGGACGGTAAAGGTCGAGCCCTTCTTGGTGACCTCGCCCCCCAGGGTGAGGTTGGCCCTGCTCCCGTCGGGCAGGGTGACGTCCCTGATGGGCTGGAGGAGGGAGATGTGCCGCCCCCCGACCTGGGCCAGCTTCAGGACGAAGTTGTTCAGCTCCACCTCGCCAAACTTCACGTCGGTCTGCATCGAGCCGTAGATACGGTGCATCACGTAGATGTAGATGCCCGGGCCGTTGCAGGAGATGTCCTCGATGTACTTGTCCTTCATCAGGCTGTCCATGTGGCTGAAGCCCAGGTACCTCTTCTTCAGGTGGAAGAACATCCGCTCGACCTGTTCGGACGAGGCCTGGATACCAAAGATGTTCAGGAGCGAGATGAACTTCTCCTTCAGGTAGGTCGACCGGTCTCCCCCGGCAATCAGGTCGAGGTTGGTGGAGATCATCTTCTCAAAGCCCTGTTCCACGATTGATAAGGCAAACTTCTCGTCATCAGAGAGCTCCGGCTCCCGCACCTGGTAGAGCATGGAACCCTCATCGGGGTCAAACTCGATGTGGATGTACTGGAACGGGGGATCGACAGGATAGGTAACGTTCACGTCCTTCAAGGACCCCTCGAGCGACGGCTCGGAGAGCGGGCCGGGGTCAAAGAGGAGGGAGACCATGTCGGTCCTCAGCTTCTTCCCGAAGAGCCCGGAGAGAAACCCGGGCCTCTTCCCGTCCGGCGGACCGGAGACCGGGGAAGTCCCGTTTGCCCCGCTGTTCCGTGACCGGAGCCGGGCGAAGAGTCCCCTGGATTTTGCGGTGCCCACCGCTGCAGGGCGGGATGATTTTTCTTCGAGGAGGCCGCTCCCTGCAGGTGCCGGTGTTCCTGGCCCGCCCGCCGTCTTTTTCCGTGCAGGTGGAGAAAGGACGGCTGGCGACCGGGCGGCTATGGCCTCCGGCAGGGTCCTGCCGGTTGCACCGGTGGCAGGAGCAACACTGCCCGGTTCATCATCCAGGAGGTCGTCAACCCCTGACGCTTCCAGGACGGCCCCTGCCACGGCCGATTCTTCAGCCATGAAGATCGGTGCCTCTTCTCCTTCGGGCATAATAATTGTACCAGGAAGCGGGCTTTTCGGGTGATCTCCCCGTGTGGAGAGGAGTTTGTTGTGGACGGCACTGGCGACCTCCGGATCAGGGTGAGCGATGGTCTGCAGGTGGTAGCTGACCGGTCTCACCACGCCGACAGGGTCATGGCCGGACAGGAGATCGGTACCAGGGTCCGGTGTACCGGCGCCAGGCCCGGCAGGTCCCCCGCTACCCGTGGCGTCATGACTGCCGGAAAAGGCTCCTTCCCGGGGAATGCCGGGTATACCAAGCCAGGCATCGGACGGAATGCTCCCTTCACTTCCATCCGGGCCTCCCCCTCCGAAAACCGGGGAGGGGGCCAGGTGCCGGGCCTCCACCCGCACGGTATCGCCCGGTGCGTCCTGCTTCCTTTT
>CAZKEV010000096.1:0-2517 GCA_964551875.1 uncultured Methanomicrobiales archaeon
TCTTCCCTGAGGTGAGGGGGATCATCGATGTGGGTGGCCAGGACTCCAAGGTCATTGTGGTGGAGGACGGGAAAGTCACGGACTTCCTCATGAATGATAAGTGCGCCGCAGGGACCGGGAAATTCCTGGAGTACACGGCAAAAGCGCTGGAGGTTCCAATCAACGACCTCGGCGGCCTCGCGCTTGCGTCCAGTCACCCTGCCGACATCACCAGTATGTGCACGGTCTTTGCGGAATCGGAGGTCATCTCGCTCAGGGCGAGGGGAATTTCAAAGGAGGACATCGCGGCAGGCCTGATCACGAGCATCGCGCAGCGAGTCGTGGTGATGGCGAAGCGGATGGGATTGAAGGAGCATATCGCGTTCGTCGGTGGGGTGGCGAAGAATGCCGGCATGAAGGCCGCACTCGAAAAGGAGCTGGGTGTCACCCTTTACGTCCCTTTCGAACCTCAGATCACCGCCGCCCTGGGGGCTGCAATTGCAGCACAGGGGACCATGAAACACTTGTAATCAGCCGATCCGGTTGATATTGAACGCTCCGGTAAACCCGAGTTCGTAGGATACTTTCAATTCCGATCGGATTATAGGGGTTTCCTGGTAATCCCTGATCAAAATCGATAAAATTAAAAAAGAAGCAGGTAACCTCTCGTCCTTATGCTGCTATGGGGATTTGAACCCCAGTCCTCGGCGTGAAAGGCCGAGATGATTGGCCGGTCTACACTATAGCAGCGCCGGATATCGTTGCGTGTGAAAGATCAAAAAGGTTCCGGGGACGAGGTTTTTTGTTTCTGAATCCTCTTGAGGGCAAGCTAAAGTCGAACTCATCCTGAAGCGTCCAATTCCTGATCGATTCTCATTGGAACCATCGAAGATCGGTTGAATAATTCAATTTTCTATTGGGCTCTTGGGGGACTTCCGCCCCCGCCGCGGGCATCCCCCGGAGTGTACGGGAACTCCTACAGGGAGGTTTTTCACGAGAAAAAAGGACTGTTTCATGACTGGAAGGTCCTATCCCCACGGTGGGGGACGCCAAAGCGGCGGGGGCAAGCCGGAGGCGCAGCCCCCAGGAGCGTCCTGATAACGAGCATAAACTGGCATAAAAATAATTCGAACGTTCTCGGAGCCCCGTCCTCGCCGCTCGGGCACCCCCCGATTGCGATAACCCTACCCCGCCAGTGTGTTACCTTGGAAATAACCTTATTCTTCCTACCTTCCGATGAAAAAAGAAAATATCTAGATGTTTATTTCTTCCCCCGCAACTCCATCGCCATCCCCATCGCGATGGTCATGATGGGCATGACGATATAACGGATCCCAATCTGCCCTGCCCAGGTGAAGAGGTCCATGCCCTTCAGGAGATAGACGAGGACAATGATATCGAGGACCGAGTTGATGACGAACCAGGAGAAGCCGAGGATCGCGCCCTCTCTTGCGAAATCCTCCTTCGTGTCCCTGAAATACCTGAGTGCGAGAATGGCGCCCACAAGAGAACCGATGACGATGAGGACGGATTTTATGATCTGGAGGTCATAGAGCGGTTCCCCTTTTGGGGAATACCGTGGCCATGAGACGAGAAACGGGATCAGCTAGACCAGGAGGCCATAAAAAAGGATCTTGAGGTTCTTATGCATGCGATCTACCCGGAACGACGGTTAGATGGGCGTCCCCTCGCGCTTCGTGACCTCGCGGAAGGCCGTCACGAGCTTCTTCGTGATGGGGCCCGGCTTCCCCTCCCCGATGGACCTCCCGTCGATCTTCACGATGGGGGCGACCTCGGCAGCGGTCCCGGTGACAAAGACCTCGTCAGCGGTATAGAGGTCATGGAAGCCCATGTTCTGCCACCGGATCTCGATCCCGAGGTCCTTCGCGCACTCGACGACCACCTGCTGGGTGATGCCCCGGAGGTTGTTCAGGGATGGCGGGGTGGCGATGACCCCGTTCTTCACGACGAAGATGTTGTCCCCCGATCCCTCGGAGAGGTAGCCGTTCGTGTCGAAGATGATGGCCTCGTCCCCCCCCTTGTAGATGGACTCCTGCTTCGCGAGGATGTTGTTTAAGTAGTTGAGGGTCTTTGCGTTGGGCGGGAGGGACTCGGCGGCGTTACGCCTCACCGAGACGGTGACCGCGTTTAAGCCGTTCTCGTAGAGGTCCCCGTACATCGCACCCCATTCCACGGCGATGATGAAGACCGTGGGCTTCGGGCACTTGCGGGGGTCGAGGCCGAGATCCCCCACCCCCCGGGTGATGACCGGCCGGATGTAGGCGTCGCGGAGGCTGTTCTTCCGCAGGGTTTCCACGATGAGCTTCTTCAGCTCCTCCTTCCCGAGCGGGGGCCTGAGATCGATGGTCTTTGCCGAGTCGTAGAGCCGGTCGATATGGGCGTCGAGACGGAAGACCTTCCCGTTGTAGGCGCGGATGCCCTCGAAGACACCATCGCCGTAGAGGAGGCCGTGGTCAAAGACCGAGACCTTCGCCTCCTCCTTCTGGACGAACCTCCCATCCAGGTAGATCCACATGA
>CAZKEV010000097.1:0-2214 GCA_964551875.1 uncultured Methanomicrobiales archaeon
TGGGGCCGGACAGCCCCCTCTACGGGCTGAAGATGGCCCTGGAGAACCTCGATGAAGCCTTCACCTTCAACGCGAGCGAGAAGGTCATGAAGCAGATGAAGCACGCAGAACTCCGCATTGCTGAAGCAAAGGGGCTCCTCTCCATGAACAAATCGGTGGAGGCCGAGAGGGCGCTCGATGGATACTTCGAGAAGATGAACCTCACCGTACTGGACATCTCCTCGATCCCGGTCCGCACCACCGGCATCGCGAACGCCTACCAGCAGCATGTCAAGCATGAACTGGTCTTAAGGGATCTCCTCCAGGCGAATCCCAACAGCACGAAACTCTGGCGAGCCCTCAACCATACCCTCGCGCTTGAGGCGACGTTCATCGAGAAGTCCGGCCAGAGGATCGAGAAGCTGACACAGCAGCTGAACAGGATCACGGTAAAGGTCGTGCGCATCGCCAATAAGACACAGGAAAAAGCCGAAGATAGGGGATCCGCCACCTCAACATCCGCGCCAATCACCTCGGATCATGGAAAGGGAAAGGAGAAACAGGTGGAGAAGGGCACGGGAGCCGCACCCGGAACGACCCAGACCACCACTCCCACTCCTGATGATACATCCGGCAGGGATACGGGGAAAGAGAAGAATGGGAAAGGCCCGAAATGAGGAGCACACACCGGGCCTGACCCCGGATTTTCATACCTTTTTTCCCTCTCCTGAATCATCCGGGGAATTTTTATGTTCCCGGGAGATGAGACTACACGTACGAGATCACGGGATAATCCGATGAAGGGTTTCATCCTCGCCGGAGCATCTGTCCTCATCCTGATCCTCGTTGCGGCCCAGGCCGTCCCCGGGGGACAGGGGCCCACGGTCACCCATACCATCAATCTCCAGGAGGATGGATCGGCAATCTGGAACATGGAGTACCGCACGCCCCTCCTCTCCAGTGGCGATATCGAGGCCTTCCAGAACTACTCGGAGCAGATACAGGCGGTCTCCCTCCCTGACTATATCGAGCTCATGAGGAAATCGGCAACCGATGCCTCCATCGCGACGGCGAGGCCGGTCGGAGTGAGCGATTTCTCCGCCGATGCAGCGATCCAGTCAGGGCCCACGGGGTCGTACGGCGTGGTCCATTACCGGTGCCTCTGGTCCGGGTTCGCAGACAGGGGAGATCTCCTCACGGTCGGTGACGTCTTTGTCGGGGGCCTGTACCTCGGGAAGGACCATGCCCTCGTCATCAGGCCTCCGCCGGGATTCACGGTGGCCGACGCCTCCCCCCAGCCCGACGGGTCCCAGGACGGCCTCGTCTGGTACGGGATGCGCTCGTTCGGGGCGGGTGAGCCGAGGGTCGTGCTCAGGAAGGACCCGATCCCCTGGGTCCCGGGCCTCCTCCTGCTCGGCGTTGCGGGGCTTGCCATCGGTCTCTACGCATCCCGAAAGCGGTTCCTGAGGAGGTCGCCCGTATCCACGGGTGGGACGGCTCCGGAGACCATGGATCCGGGTACCTCGATGGAGCTCGGGGATCGAATCCTGGCTCTCCTCAGGGAGAGAGGGGGATCCCTGTTCCAGTCAGAGATCGTAGAGGTACTGGGACTGCCCAAATCGACGGTGAGCGAGGCGATCAACCGTCTCCATGAGAAGGGCCGGGTTGAGAAGGTCAGGAAGGGGCGGGAGAACCTCATCCGGCTCACGGGCAAAGAGTAAAGGAAGAGCAGTATCCCATAGGCTCATTCTCAGAAGAATCCTTCCATCTCCGATCTTCTCGTGTAATAGACACCCACCATTTGGTAGGGGTGGTAGCGCTCCTTCGCCTCCCGGAGGCCCGGGACCCCGAGGTCGCTCTCCCTGTTGATGAAGGGGTAGCGATCCCTGAGGAGGAGGGCTGTCTCGTGGTTGATTGCCCGGTAGATCCCCTCGCAGTCGGGGAGCCCCTTCTCGAAGTGGACCACCGCGGTCCGGGGGTTCAATTCCTGGAAGATGGCCATGGCCCCGATCCGGGTGTCGACCCTGATGAGGAGGCCGGAGAGGTCGAGAGCCTCCCAGTGGGCGAGGCCCGCGAGGATGGCCTCCCTCTCATTCGCGAGCACCGGGTCGGTCTCGCAGTCCCTCCAGTCGCACCAGCGTTCGAGGAACTCGCGGACCTCCCCGCTGTTCCCTGTCCCCATGGCCTCTGTTGTATAGGAGCAGCGGCGATGGAACCGGTTCAGCTGGTGCCGGA
>CAZKEV010000098.1:0-2149 GCA_964551875.1 uncultured Methanomicrobiales archaeon
GGCGAAGGGGTCGCGCTCCTTCATCTTCGCCTTCAGCTCCTGGATCTTCTTTAAGGCCTTCACCTCTTCGGGATATTCCGGTCGGCGAAGGGGTCGCGCTCCTTCATCTTCGCCTTCAGCCCCTGGATCTTCTTTAAGGCCCACTCCCCGCCCTGCCGGATGTTCGGGTCTCCTGTCTCCTTTAGTGCTTTCTTCAGGGGTTCGAGAGCGATTGGCCCGAGCTTCACGAGCACCCCCGCCGCCTTCCACCGGATACCTTCATCGTGGAGGGCCGCGATGAGGGGTTCCACGGAGGGCTGCCCGATCTCGAGGATGGCCCACTCGGCCTCCATCCGGACATGCCACTCGGGGTCCGAGAGGGCCTTGATGAGGGGCCGGACCGCCCGCTCGTCCTTCATCGCCCCGAGAGCCCATGCCACCGAGTCCCGTACCGGAGTGTGGGGATCCGAGAGGGCCGAGAGAAGGGCAGGGACCGAGCTCCGGTCCCCGATCATGCCCAGGGCGATGACCGTCGCGGTCCTGACATCCCCGTCCGGATCGGCAAGGAGGATCATGAGGGGAGGGGCCGCCTTCGGATCCCCGATCTTTGCGAGGGAGAGGACCGCCGCGAGCCGGACCTGCTCCTCCTTCTCCCCGAGGACACCGATGAGGGGTTCCACGGCCCTACCGTCGACGAAGTCCCCGAGGGAGGCTGCGGCCGCCCTCCGCACCTCCGCGGGATGGGCGGGGCTTAAGGCACGGATGAGCCCTTCGACGTCCCCGAGAACCCTGAGATCCTCCACGCCCGAGGGTGTCATCTCCGGACCGGTCATCTCGCTGCCCCTTCCTGCTCCATAGAGAGGATGCCGTGCATCCTCATGAGCTCTTCCCCTGAACGAGTTTCAGGATCTCCCGTGCGAGAGCCTCGCTCGCCGGCTTGTCCCTCATGAAGGTATCGAGCCGGACCGCCCCATCGACCTTCACCGGGTCCCGGATGTCCTGCACAAAGACGTCCAGGAGGTCCTGGTACAGGTCGAACGTCCCCCGGGAGGTCGGTTCCGACCCCCAGGCCTTCATCAGATCCGCTGCCGGCCCGCTCACCGCCCTGTCGCCGATGAAGGGGCTCACCGCCACCACGAACTTCTGGGAAAGGGCCTCCGGCACACCGGCGCATTCCAGGATGGGAGAGATGGAGGTGACAGGGTTCGATGGGCCGATGACCACGCCGTCGGCCTTCCCGATGGCCCGGATCACCTCGGGGGTCGCCTTCGGCGGCTCCGCAAACCTCCGCACCACCTCCTTTACCCGTGGTGCACCCCTGTGTTTCACCCAGTAGTCCTGGAAGTGGAGGAGGCCGAGGTCGGTATCGACAAGGGTCGCGACCGGCGTATCTGCCATGGGGAGGAGGGTCGCCTCCACCCCGAGGCGTCGAGAGATGAGGGCTGCCGCGTCGGTGAGCCGCATCCCCTTCCTGAGCATCTCGCCCCTCAGGATGTGGACTGCACGGTCGCGGTCGCCGATCTTTAGCGACTCCCCGCCGCCCCATGCGGTGAGGGCATCGTGCGTGGCGAAGGTATCGCCCGTTATCCCCCACCAGGTCGTAGTGTCGGCGAGGCCGGCGAAGAGGTACATCACCGTATCGAGATCCGGGGAGAGGTGGTTCCCCGAGATCCAGAGATCCTCGGCGGTGTTCACCACCACCGCGATCTCCCGGTCCGGAAGCAGGGATCGCATCCCGCGGATGAGCTTCGGGGTCCCGGTTCCTCCGGAGAGGAAGGTGATCATCACCCAATACTATTATCAATGAATATTTGATGATTCTTAAACGGAACCCGATGAAGTTCATCAAGGACCCGGTGCACGGCTATGTGGAGGTCGAGGCAGAGCTCCTCCCCCTCCTCGACTCGCCACCGGTCCAGCGCCTCCGGCACGTAAAGCAGCTCGGGTTCTCCTACCTCGTCTACCCCGGAGCGAACCATACCCGGTTCGAGCACTCCCTCGGCACCATGCACCTCGCGACCATCCTTGCACGGCACCTTGGGCTGGATCCCGCCGAGATCTCCCTGATCGGTGCGGCGGGCCTCCTCCATGACATCGGGCACGGGCCGTTCTCGCACACGAGCGAGGCCTTCCTCTCCGAGTTCGCGGGGCATGACCACCACCAGGTCGA
>CAZKEV010000099.1:0-2143 GCA_964551875.1 uncultured Methanomicrobiales archaeon
CCCCATGAGGATCCAGGCGATGTTGTAGAACTTGAAGACCGTGTTCATCCGGTAGTAGATCCCGCCCAGGTAGTCCTTCAGGTAGAAGATCTCGGCAAAGGTGATGATGGAGATCCCGACAAGGGCCATCAGGATCTCCGGCCTTCTCTCCCAACGTGCGATGAGTGCGGTGCCTGCTGCGATGGCGATGGCTGCCGGGGCATTGCCTGCGATAGCAACGAGCACGGCAGGGAGGAGGAGATAGGGCCGCGAAATAAGGCTCCTTGCTCCGTACGCGATGAAGATCGCGAGGAAGAACCCGTGGACAAGGAGGAACTCCCAGGGATCTGACGGTGTTGTGACGGGAAAGATCCCCAGGTAGCCGGTGGTTGCCATCTGGAGGTAGTAGGGGAGGTACAGGAGGATGGAGCCGGGTGGCACGACAAGGAGGAGTCCCAGCGCTGACAGGTCCCGCTTCTCCCGATGGAGCCCGTCCCAGAGGATGAGGGCCCCGAAGAGGATGGTCATGGGCGCGTAGACGAGGACGTCCCAGGTGTTCATCACGGGCATGGAGCCCAGGGAGAGGGTGGCGAGGGCGATGAGGGTGATCCGCCCGGGTCGGTCCATCTCATACCAGCGCTTCAGGGCGATAATGAGGATGAGGAGGAGAAATACCTGGTTGAAGATGTCAAGGACATGGGGATGGGCATCGCCCCACAGGAAAGAGAAGAGGGTATACTCGTTGATGGTGTTCGTGATGACCCGGGTGCTGTCCCAGAGTATCCCGGCAGGGGCATTCCCGAGGATAAAGAACCGGAGGAAGGCAGGGTTCACGAGGACGAGGGTGAGCAGGGGGAACCACCTGAACCGCGGGAGGATGAGGTCCCCGATGGCGTACAGGTTCACCGCGGCCAGGGCGAGGACTGTGGGGAGGGCCAGGTTGAAGACAACCGATGACGGGACGCCGGTGAGGGTACCGAGGATCCCCATCAGCCAGTACCCCCCGTAGTAGTAGATGTTCATGGTGCCGCCTGCATACCATGGATCGGGCGGCGGGACCACGGGGCTCCGCATGATGGAGGCGATGAAGGCATGGTCCATGAACTTCTCGGCACTGATGATCGCCGGGTTCGAGAGCCGGACCACGAGCATGGCGGCAAACGCGATGAGGAAGACGAAATCCCAGGTCAGGTGCGGCTTCAGATCCTCCCAGCTGTACCTGTCCTTCACGAGGGCCCAGCCCAGGAGCCCGAGGAACGGGAGGGCCGCGAGGGAGACGGGGAGCCGGAGGAGGCCCAGGTACCAGGAGAGGGCCGAGAAGGCGAGAACACCTCCCGAGAAGGAGACGGGATAGGCGAGCTTCCCGAGCGGGGACCTGAGGGCCGGGTAGACGGATATCTGGAGGAACTTGAGCAGGATCAGCCAGGAGAGGATGTACAGGACCTGGACCCAGACCTCCATGTTACGCCCCGGTCTCCCCCTTCCCGCGGAAGGCGTCCCTGATGGCATCCACGACCCAGGTGCCCAGGAGCCGGATGGAGAGGACCCCACCTACGGCGGTGATGACGTTCTTGACCAGGTGGTCGGAGACGGCGATGAGGGTCGCCGTGGCCTGCCCTGTCCCCGAGAGGACGAGGATGACGGCCACGGCCGCCTCGTAGGTCCCGATGCCGCCCGGGGTCAGGGGGACCGCCTTAAAGAGGTTGCCCACCACAACCGCGAGGAGGACCACGGCGAGGCTTATCCTCGCCTGGAACATCGCTGCGACCGAGAGGGTGGTGAGGACGTCGGTCGCCCAGATGGCAACCGAGAGGCCGGAGAGGCCGAGGATGGATCCGGGGGTCAGTGATGCCGTCCTCATCTCGTGGATCATCGAGAAGGCAATGGCAAGGAACCGGTTCTCTGCCTGCACCTTCCCGAGGGCAAGGAGGAGGATGACGAAGGCGCCGCAGATCCCGAGGGGGAGGACGATGACGGGGTACACCCAGGGAGGCACCCCGAGGACGAACGGGAGTGCCACGAGGCCGAGGATCGCGACCGTGAGGATATCAAAGAAACGCTCGATGACAAGGGAGGAGATACCCGTGGGGTAGCCGGAGAGGTTCTCGTGCTTCAGGATGAAGATGCGGACCAGGTCGCCGAGGCGGGCGGGGATGATGAGGTT
>CAZKEV010000100.1:0-2009 GCA_964551875.1 uncultured Methanomicrobiales archaeon
GAGGTCCTCCTCGTCATCCCCTACCTGGGGTACGCCCGGCAGGACCGGGAGTTCAGGCCCGGCGAGCCCGTCTCGGCCCGTGCCATGGCGCAGGCCCTCTCCCACGGCGTCTCGCGGGTCGTCACGGTGAACGTCCACAAGGAGAGCGTCCTCTCCCATTTCACCGTGCTGGCATCCCAGGTGAACCTCGCACCTGAGGTCGGGGACTTCATCAAAGGCCTGGGACTGGAGAACCCCCTGATCCTTGGGCCCGACAAGGGTGCTGTACCCTTTGCCACCGCCGTCGCTTCCCGGGGCGGCTGGGAGTGCGATCACCTGGAAAAGACGCGGCTCTCGGGGGAGGAGGTGAGGGTGGAGGCGCGGAAAGGCGGCCCATGGACCGGGGACGTGGTACTCGTTGATGACATCATCTCGACAGGTGGCACTCTCGCGACAGCGGCCCGCATGCTCCGCGCCCAGGGCGCAAAAGGGGTCCACGCGGTCTGTGTCCACGGCCTCTTTGCCGGGACTGCCCTCACCCTGCTCCGCTCTGCCGGAATCAGCCAGATAGCGGCGAGCGATACCATCGAGGGCCCGAACAGCCTCTACTCGGCCGCGGGACCGATCGCACAGGCGCTCTTCCGATGATCACCATCGACGGATCCCAGCTCGAGGGGGGAGGGCAGATCCTCAGGGGCGCCGTGGCGCTCTCGGCCCTCTCTCGCACGCCGGTCGAGGTCGTGCGAATCCGTGCACGGAGGGGAAGGTCGGGCCTTGCACCCCAGCATATCGCGGCCATCCAGGCTGTCGCCGCTGCCTGCGATGCAGGCTGCGAGGGGCTCCGGCTGGGGAGCGACCGGATCGTCTTCCGTCCCCGGATGCCTGTGGCGAGGGAGGTCAGGGCAGACGTTGGCACAGCGGGGTCCGTGGCCCTTGTCCTCCAGGCCTGGCTCCCGGTCGCCCTCATGGCCGGGGGGTCCATCACCGTGACCGGTGGCACCGAGGTGGACCGGAGCCCGACCATCGATTACCTGGAGCAGGTCCTCTTCCGGGTCCTCTCCCGGCACGGGGCAAAGATACGCACCGAGATCCTGAAGCGGGGATATTACCCGGAGGGCGGGGGCGAGGTGCGGGTTTCCGTGGAAGCATCCCGCCTCTCGCCCATCACGTTCACAGACGAGAAGCCCGAGTCCTGCGGCATCATCTCCTGCTCCTCAAACCTTCCGGACCACGTGGCCGAGAGGCAGGCTGCTGCCGCAAAGAAGCTGCTCACTGACCGGCTGGGAATCCCCTCCGAGGTCAGGCTGGACCGGAGGAGGGGGGCCTCAACGGGCTCTTCGTGCACCGTCTGGGCCGGAACGAAGGGTGCATGCGGGCTGGGAAAGAGGGGGTTCCCTGCGGATCGGGTCGGGGAGATGGCGGCCCGGGCCCTCCTGGACGAAGTCACGAAGGGGGGGCAGGTGGACAGCCACCTGGCCGACCAGCTCCTCATCTTCATCGCCCTCTTCGGCGGGCGGTTCACCGCCCCTACCTGCTCCCTCCATGCTGCCACCATGTGCTGGCTCCTTGAGCGGTTCGGGTACCGGGTCCACTCCCGGAACAATGGCGTCGTGGAGTTCTCCACATGAGGTATGTCCTCGACGCTTCCTTCTTCTTCTCGGAAGCCACCCTGGAGGGGGAGATCTTCACCCCGCCCTCGGTGATGGAGGAGATCGCAGATGTCCGGTCCCGTTGCCGGCTGGAAGCACTCCTTGCAACAGGCCTCTCCGTTGTCTCCCCATCCGAAGAGAGCGTAAGAAGGGTTGCTGCGGCAGCCGGTGAGACCGGCGATTTCAACCGGCTCTCCCCCGCTGACACCGATCTCCTCGCCCTCTCGCTCGACATCGGGGCCATCATTGTGACCGATGACTATGCCATCCAGAACGTTGCGCAGAGGCTCGGTCTCAGGGTCGAGGGGATCCTCCAGCGCAAAGCGCGCCCCAGGAGATGGAAGTTCCGGTGCCCGGGCTGCAACCGGAGGTATTCCGCGG
>CAZKEV010000101.1:0-1974 GCA_964551875.1 uncultured Methanomicrobiales archaeon
GGGAGGAGTGGGAGGTCATCGTGGACATCGCGCCCTTCCCAGCGGATATGTCCATGGGGGTTCAGGTCAGGAACCGCACCGCCACCCTCGACCTCTCCCTCGTCTCGCCTCTGGTGAACACCCTGAACGAGACGAGGAGGAGCCAGTGGCGCCTGGGGGTCTACGCCCCCCGCGAGCATGCAGGGGCGGTGGAGCAGGCAGCGGTGGAGGTCCTGCACGTAAAGAAGGCGACGCGGCAAGACACCCTCGCATAGGGCAGGAACGGAGGAATGTGCTGTGGGAAAGGTTGTGGTTGTCGGTATCACAGGGGCAAGCGGCATCATCTACGGCCGCAGGATCGCAGAGGAGATCGGGAGATCCGCGGAGGTCCGGCTCATCATCTCGAAGACCGCCCGGGAGATCGGGCGCCACGAGGGGGTGGACCTGGACGGGCTCAGGGCGACCTCTTACCGGAATGAGGACCTCGGGGCGATCATCTCGAGCGGGTCCTTCCGGCACGACGGCATGGTCATCGCCCCCTGCAGCATGAAGACCCTCGCCGGCATCGCCCACGGGTATGCAGAGACCCTCGTCACCCGGGCAGCGGACGTGACCCTCAAGGAACGCCGCAGATGCATCCTCCTCCTCCGGGAGATGCCCCTCTCCCGGATCCACCTCCAGAACATGCTCGCTGCCCACGACGCCGGTGCCACCGTCATGGTGGCAAGCCCTGCCTTCTACCACCGGCCCCGTACAATCGAGCAGCTGGTGGATATGGTGGTGGCCCGGGTCCTGGACCACCTTGAGATCCCCCATGATCTCCCGGTACGGTGGGGTGGCTACGATGCGTGAGTTCCTGAAAGAGATGGAAGCAAAGGGCCTCGTGGAGGAGGTCCCGCAGAGAGTGTCGGCCGAGTACGAGGCCGCAAAGATCGCCTTCGGGGACGACCGGATCCTCCTGTTCGGGGACCTTGACGGGAAGGAGGCGGTGATGAACCTCACGGCGACCAGGAGGACCCTCTCCCATGCACTCGGGATCCCGGATGAGGAGATCGTCCCGCGCCTCGCCGCGGCCTGCTTTAAGGGGGATGTGAAGATCGGGGGAAAGGTGCGGACGGAAGAGCCGGATCTCTCTCTCCTCCCTGTCATGAAATTCTACCCGGGCGATGCAGGGCGGTACATCACGGCAGGGATCGTCTTCGCCCGGATCGACGGTGTCGAGAACGCCTCCATCCACCGGATGCTCGTGCTCGGCGAGAAACGTGTCGCCGCACGAATCGTGGAGGGGAGGCATACCCACGAGATGCTCGTGGCTGCCCTTGACCGGGGCGAGAAGCTCCCGATCGCCGTCGCCATCGGGGTCCACCCCGCCGTCACCTTCGCCTCCTGCACCCGTGTCCCACCGGGGATGGAGCTGCCCTTTGCCGCCGAGCTGATGGGAGGCGGGATCCGGGTGTCACGGTGCGGGAACGGGGTCCTCGTCCCGGAGGCCGAGATCATCCTGGAGGGTTTCATCGGGGGTGAGCGGGCACGGGAAGGGCCGTTCGTGGACATCACCGGGACCTACGACGAGGTCCGGCAGGAGCCGGTGATCGAGTTCACGGGCATGCAGGCAAAGGAGGACTTCATCTATGCAAGCATCCTCCCGGGCGGGGACGAGCACAAGATGCTCATGGGGGTCCCCTACGAGCCCATCATCTACCGTGCGGTCTCTGCCGTGACAAGGGTGAGGAACGTCCACCTCACCCGGGGCGGGTGCGGGTACCTCCATGCCGTGATCCAGATCCGGAAGGCCACCCAGGGCGACGGGAAGAACGCCATCCTCGCCGCGTTCGCCGCCCACACCTCCCTGAAGCACGTGGTGGTGGTGGACGAGGACATAGACCCCTTCGATATGAACGATGTGGAGTACGCGGTAGCTACCCGGGTGAGGGGCGACCGGGACATCCTCGTCATCACCGGCGCCCGGGGCTCGTCCCTGGACCCCTGCCAGCT
>CAZKEV010000102.1:0-1551 GCA_964551875.1 uncultured Methanomicrobiales archaeon
TCGCTCTCCAGGCAGATGACCGCATCCTCGCAGTCGTCCTCGTAATCGATGACCTCGTAGGTATGCTTCGGCTTCAGGGAGAGGGCCCTCGCCGGGCCGCTCCCCATGGCCGAGTAGTTCCCCACCTTGATCGTCCACCCCGCCTTCTGCGCCCCCAGGCACGCGATGGAGGGGAAGTCGGTCGCCACCTCGATGAAGGGAAGGGGCACCCCCTTGATCTGCCCCATCCGGAAACCGACCTCTCCAAGGCCCCCCATGCAGATCTCGGTGAAGATCCTTCCAGCCTGGTACCCGCCCCGGGTCGAGACACCACAGTCTACGATCCGGGCACCGTTGTCGAGCTGGTGGAACGCCGCATTGAAATCTTCCGGGTATTCCGCGAGCTCATTGAAAAGATCGAATGCAAGTTCATTGACGCTGATCACTACAATTCCCCCGGTAGAGATGATGAAAATATAGAGGATGAGGATATGATAAGGTTTGTTAAATTTATCTCCCGTTCCTACCTGAGGTACTCGAGGACTCTCCCGGGATCGTAGCGGAGGCTGATGAGCCGGGTCCTTCCCCTCCCGTCACGGTAAGAGAGGTTCACGAGGCGCATGGCGTCGAGTTTCTTCACCATCTCGTAGAACCGGGTATAGCCGAGGCTCTCCTTCTCCTTGAGGGACCGGTAGACCTCGCCGGCGTTCATCTCCTTCTCCCCGCTGGAGAGCTCCGCCACCTTCCTCAGGAGCTCCTTCTCCTCGGCCTTCAGGGTCTTTACCGTGAACGCGAGATGGAGGTACCTGGAGACCTCGTAGGCCCGGCAGATGTCGTCCCGCTCGATGATACGGCGGGCCTCCTTCTCTGCGTTCAGGGTTGCCCTCTTCAGCAGGTCTATCCCCACCCGGAGATCCCCGCTCTTCATGGTCTGCTCGACGACGAGACGGAACATGGCATCGGGAAGGACGTTCGGGTAGAGTCCCTGGTTCACCCGGTCGCGGAGGATACCTGCCACCTCCTCCTCCTTGTACGGCGGGAAGTAAACCTCGGTGGGCCGGAAGACCGATACCACACGGGCGTCCACGGCCTGGACGAGGTCCACGTTCATATCCGAGATGATGAGGATCACCCCGATACGGGTGCCCGCGTAGGCCTCGTGGGAGCGGAGCAGGGTGTAGAGGACCCGGTTCATCTCGTTCTCGTAGAGGAGGTAGTTCGCATCGTCAAGGGCAACGAGGAGGACGGCATCGTCCCTCTGCATGATCCGGGCGATGGCATCGAAGACCTGCTTGAACGAGGTGCCTGAGGCAGGAGGCAGGTGGCCGGCGAGCTTCCGGTAGATCTGTGAGAAGATGGCAAACTTCGTGTTATCGATCTGGCAGTTCACGTAGACAGGGATGAGCTTCTTTGTCGTCTCCTCGATCTCGGTGAAGAGCTTCTTCACGGAGGTGGTCTTTCCGGTCCCGGGGAGCCCCCTGCAGACCGTATTCAGGGGCCGGGCCCCCTTCATCCCAGGCCTCACCTGGAAGGCGAGCTCCTTCACCTGGTCCTCGCGGTGCTGGAACTGCT